>CADCTN010000061.1 GCA_902805535.1 uncultured Blastococcus sp.
TCGATCCCCGCGATCAGCGAGATGTCCAGCTTGATGAAGTCGGGCGACAGGTTGGCGATGCTCCCCAGCCCGGCGTACCCGCTCCCCGCGTCGTCCACGGCGAAGCGGAAGCCGCGGTCCCGGAACTCCTTGAGGTAGCCCTGGAACTTGGGATAGTCGGTGATGGCCGTGCGCTCCGTGATCTCCAGCACGATGCGCTCCGGGTGCTCCACGCCCAGCTCGTCCAGGTCCAGGTAGCGGAAGGTGGGGTCGCGGAAGTCGTGCGGGTCGATGTTCAGGAAGAGGAGCTCGTTTTCCTGGAGGTGCGTGTCGATCCCCTCGATGGCGCGCTTGCGGCAGAGGCGCGAAAGCTCCCAGATCAGGTTGGCCTCCTCCGCCACGCCGAACAGCACCTCGGGCGAGCGGAGGGCGCGCATCCCGCCCCGGGCCAGCGCCTCGTAGCCGTAGATCTCGCGCGTGGCCGTCACCACGATGGGGTGGTAGACGATGTAGACGTCTTCCTCGCGCAGCAGCGTCTTGAGGTCGGCCACCTTGCGGGTGCGCTCGCGGCTCTCCACCCCGCGCGCGGCGGCGGCGGCCTCGCGGATGCCGCGGTAGATCTGCCGCTCCGTCCTCACCTTTGGGTTGCGGAAGAGCGTGGCGCTGCCGATGTAGATCTCGAACAGCCCCGCCACGTCCTCGCCGTGCTCCCCCTCCAGCCGCGCGCGCACGTGCAGCTCCAGCTCCGTTGCCAGCTCGTTGATGCGCTGCTCCGCCTCGGCCACGGGGTCCGGCAGGTCGGTGAAGAAGATGAAGTCGTCGTCGCCCGTGTGCGACACCATGAGGAGCGACTCCTCCTTGGTGCGGCGCCGGTCGTAGAACTCGCGGACGGAGTTGGCGGTGGTCTGCAGCACCTCGTCCAGCTTCTCCCACCCGTAGATCTCTTCCAGCTTGCTGTAGCGCACGAACTGGATGTACAGCACGGTCAGCCGCCCGCGCCGCTCCAGCATCTCGCGCCCCTGCTCCAGCATCACGGGAAGGGTGGGGAAGCCGGTGGAGCGGTCGAAGAGGAGCTCCTCGTAGCGCAGGTGCTCGGCGGCCTGCGTGGCCGACGCGGGCGCGTTGCCGCGGCGGATGCGCTGGCTCACGGCCCAGATGCGCGACTCCACCTCGTCCCGCGTGGTGGGGAGGAAGAGCCAGTCGTCCGCCCCGGCGGCCACGGCGCGGCGCACCTCGTCGTCCGTGCTGCACGCCACCAGGAGGCAGATGCCGCGCGCCCCCGTCTCTTCGCGCAGGTTGGCCAGCAGGTCCGGGCGCGGCTCCACCAGCGCCACGTCGGGGTGGGTGCGCATGGCGGCGGTGAGCTGCTCCACCCCCGCGGCCCCCGATTCGCCGGCCTGCAGCAGGGTGAGCTCGGCCCCCAGCCCGGCGGCGGCCCCCTCCAGAGCCGCCTGCAGCCCCTCGTTGCGGACGTAGCCTACGATCCTCACGCCCGGCCCCCCCGCGCGGCGAGGTTGCGCTGCACCTTCTCCAACAGGTCCTTGAAGTCCACGGGCTTCACCACGTAGTCGTCGGCGCCGGAGCGGAGGCCCTCGAACTTGTCTTCGAAGGCGCCCTTGGCGGTCACCATCACCACCTTGGTGGTGCCGCCGAAGTCGGGGTGGTTCTTGATGGCGCGGCACACCTGCCAGCCGTCCATCCCCGGCATCATCACGTCCAGCAGGACGAGCGCGGGCTTCACCGTCTCCATCTTGGCCAGCGCCGATCTCCCGTCGCTCGCCTCGGCGATCACGTATCCCCGAGACTCCAGGAACGCGCGGAGGATCTCTACGTTGTCCAGGTTGTCGTCCACCACCAGGATGGTCTGATTGGGCTCTGCCGAGGTCACGTTCTTCACCTCCGCCGGGGGCGGATCGGTGGTGCGCGGGGGGTGGCGCGGGCACAAAACAAGGCCCGCCGGTGGACAGCCCCGGCGGGCAAGAAGCGAGCCATTTACCTCGCGCAAGCGCAAGCGTGACGCTTGTTTACGCGCGGGGATGCTCCTCCCCCGCGCCTCCGCGCCCCGCTTTTTTTCAGCGCAGCGAGGGCGCGCCGGACGATGACAGGGCGCCCGCGTGGCCCGCCCGGCCGCTGCGGGTGAGCCCCTCCCAGCGGCACGAGGGGCACCAG
>CADCTN010000062.1 GCA_902805535.1 uncultured Blastococcus sp.
CCGCGTTCCTGCCGGAGCGGTCCCCGCGGTTCTGGCTGGCGCCGTCGGCGGCGCTGGCGATCGCGGTCGAGGTGACGGTCCGCACGCCCTGGTGAACCTAGGGCGCGGCCCGGAGCGGAGCCGTCGCGAAGTCCCGCATGCCCTCGTCGAAGCCGATCTCCGCCCGGAAGCCGAGGTCCTTCTCGGCCAGGTCCGGGCTGGCCACGACGTGCCGCACGTCGCCGATCCGGTACTCCCCGGTGACCTCGGGCGGCGGGCCGCCGAACGCGCCCGACAGCGCCCGCGCCATGTCCCCGACGGTGTGCGGGGTCCCCGACGCGACGTTGTAGGCGCGCAGCGAGCCCTCCGGCGGGTCGGCGAGCAACGCCCGCAGGTTCGCCGTCGCCACGTCGCTGACGTGCACGAAGTCGCGCTGCTGACCGCCGTCCTCGAACACCCGGGGGGCGCGGCCGGCCTCCAGCGCGCTCCGGAAGATCGCGGCGACGCCGGCGTAGGGGGTGTCGCGGGGCATGTGGGGCCCGTACACGTTGTGGTACCGGAGGGCGATCACCCCACCCCCGGTCGACGACGCCCAGGCCGACGCCAGGTGCTCCTGTCCCAGCTTGGTCGCGGCGTAGGTGTTCCGCGGGTCCAGGACGGCGTCCTCGGGCACGGTGGCCCACTCCAGCTGCCGTCCGCAGACCGGGCAGGGCGGATCGAAGCGGCCCTCGTCGAGGTCGGTGCGCCGACGGGGTGCCGCGGGGACGACGCCGTCCACCGGGCACTCGTAGCGGCCCTCGCCGTAGACGACCATCGAGCTGGCCAGGACCAGCCGGCCGACGTCGGCCCGCGCCATGGCGGCCAGCAGCACGGCGGTCCCGAACTCGTTGATCCCGGCGTACTCCGGCATGTCCTGCACGTCGACGCCCAGCCCGACCATGGCGGCCTGGTGGCACACCGCGTCCACGCCGACGAGGGCGCGGTCCACGGTCGCGGCCTCGCGGACGTCACCCACCAGGAGCTCCACGCCGTCGGGCAGCCGTGGACGGGTGCCGGCCGCGTGCACGGCCGGCAGGAGCGCGTCGAGGACGCGCAGCTCGTGCCCGGCGGCGTGCGCGGCCTCGGCCACGTGCGAGCCGATGAACCCGGCGCCTCCGGTGACCAGGATGCGCACGGTCAGGACACCGGCCGGATCGGCCGGACGCCGGCCTTCCGGCGGGCGAGCGAGGCGAACGAGCGGCCCTCGCGCTCCCAGGTGTCGGCGACCGACAGGCCCGCCTCGGCCGCCGGCTCCTCGATGGCGTCGGCCGCGACGTGGGCCCAGTCGAACCAGCTGCCCCGTCGGGTGCCGTGCTCGAGGCGCACCCGGTCGGTCCGCAGCCCTGTCCCTGGAGGGTCGAGCTCGACGAGGATCCGGCCGTCCGGGGCGAGCAGGTCCGCGCAGCGACGCAGCAGCGCCACCGGGTCGCCGCCGATCCCGACGTTGCCGTCGGCCAGCAGGACGCTGTCCCAGCTGCCCTCACCGGGAACCGGGGAGAAGATCGACCGGCACAGGGCGGTGGCGCCCTCGCTTCGCGCCAGCCGGACGGCGGTCCGCGAGGTGTCCAGCCCCGCGGAGTCCCGACCCTGGCGGGTGAGCGCGATGACCAGCCGGCCGGGTCCGCACCCGGCGTCGAGGACAGCGCCGTCGGCGCGGGCCAGCAGATCGCGGTCGGTGGAGTCGGCCTCGCCGCACCAGCGACGCAGGGACTCGCCGAGGGAGCGGCGCGCACCCTGCTCGTAGCGGGCGTACCAGTGGCGGTGACCGCCGGGTTCGCTCATGGCGCGCAGGGCGCTGGCGTACAGGTCCGCGGGCGCCGTGTCGTGGGCCGGCGGATCGGTGGTCGCCAGACTCATCTGTGGGGCTCCTGACGATGGGGACGGCGGGCGTCGGGACATCGGGCGCGGCTCATTCGGGGAGTTCGTCCCCGAGCTGTGCCGCGGTTCATGGTTGGCGCGCACCGGGTCCGTCTCGCGACTCCACCGGCGGTCGGGACGGGGGAGTGCCCGGCCTGCGGCCTGATCAATCCCCGAGCACCCGAACGGGTCGAGCGCAATCCGTCTCGGCGTCCGGCGCCGAATGCCTCCCGACATCCAAGATCGACACTAGGGAGCCACCGTGAAGAAGTCCACGATCGCCACCAAGAAGCTGCTGGTCGCCGGCGTGGCGCTCAGCGCCGCTCTCGGCCTGGGCGCCTGCAGCAGCGGAGACGCCACCGCGAGCGACTCGTCGTCGTCGTCCGCTTCCTCCTCGTCTTCGTCTTCCTCTGCCCCCGACTACGGCCGTCCGGAGCCCGTCGCGTCCCTGCCCGCCATCCCGGCCGGAGGCAGCACCGCCGTCGCCCTGGACGCCGACTTCGTCGCAGCCCTCGGCACGCTCGGCCTCACGCCCGGCACCGTCGGGGACGCCACCTTGGCCGACGGCTCGGTCAGCTTCCCGCTCACCGGCGGCACCGTGACCCTCTTCGACAAGGACAGCGGCTACCGCCCGTACGTGCAGGGCACGCTGCTGCACCAGAACAGCGGCCTGAGCTTCACCGCCGGCGAGACCGTGGTCGAGATCACGAACTTCACCGTGGACCCCGGCTCCCCGGCGCGGCTCTTCGGTGACGTCGCGGTGAACGGCGCGCAGGCAGTCGCCAGCGCCCCGCTGTTCGACCTCGACGGCAGCACGCTGAACCCGCCGGCCATGCAGGACGGCACCGCCGTCCTGCAGGGCACCGAGGTCAACCTCAGCCCGGAGGCTGCAGCCCTGTTGAACCAGACCTTCGGCACGGACGCCCTCCAGGGCGGGCTGCTGATCGGCATCGCCACCATCACGGTGCCGACCAGCTGATCTCCGTTCGCACGACGGGGCCGGCCGGGCAGCGATGCCCGGCCGGCCCTGTCGCGTCCGGGCCCGGTTAGCGTGTCCGGCGTGCCGCGCCTGCCCTTCCGTCGTCGGCCCCGGCGGGTGCTCGTGCTCGGCGGCGCCCGATCCGGCAAGTCCTCCTACGCCGAGGACCTGCTCGCCGGCCGACCCACCGTCGAGTACGTCGCGTGCGGGCCGAGCCCCACCGAGGACGACGCCGAGTGGGCCGACCGGGTGGCCCTGCACCGTGCCCGCCGCCCGGCGAGCTGGACGACCACCGAGACCGTCGACCTGGTCGCCGTGCTGGGCACCCTGGGGCCGCCGGTCCTCGTCGACTGCCTGACGACCTGGCTGGCACGCGTCATGGACGAGTGCGAGGTCTGGGACGAGCGGCCCGGCTCCGCCGCGAGGCTGACCGCCGCGGTCGACGCCCTCGTCGAGGCCTGGTCGGGCACCGGCCGGCGGGTGATCGGCGTGAGCAACGAGGTGGGGTCCGGCATCGTGCCGGCCACTCCGTCCGGCCGCCGGTTCCGCGACGAGCTGGGCGTCCTCAACGCACGTGTCGCCGCCGCCTCAGACCGGGTGTGGCTGGTGACCGCGGGGCTCCCGCAGCGCCTGCGGTAGTGGTCAGGCCGGCCGGACGACGATCCCCTCGGTCGCGCTCCGGCGGGCGGCGTCCAGCACCGTCATGGACGCGATGGCGTCGCGGGGGTCGACCGGGTTCGGTCCGGCGCCGCGGACGGCGCGGGCGAAGGCCGGGTAGAAGGTGTCCCACGCGCCGTGCTCGGTCGGCACCGTCTGGCCGTCGGCCCCGCGGTGGACCCGCCCCCACCGCTCGGCCGGCTCCGCGCCCCAGTCCGGTCCCAGCGTCGCGGGGGTGTGGCCGGCGAGCAGGAGCTCCTCCTGGCCGTCCATCGGGGTTCGGTTCACGTAGCCGGCGGCGGTCCCGGTGACCCGGAAGCGCGGTCCCGGAGCGGCCTGGCTCCAGCTGCCCCACAGGTGCGACCGGCCTCCGCCGGTGTGGGTGAGGGCCACGAACACGTCGTCGTCCAGCCCGTTCTCGCGCAGCCGCCACTCGGCGTAGACCGACGCGACCGGACCCAGCAGGACCAGCGCCTGGTCGACCAGGTGGCTGCCGAAGTCCAGCAGCGTGCCGCCACCGGAGGCGCCGGGCCCGGCGTCGGGATCCAGGCGCTCGAAGCGTGACTCGAAGCGGACGACGTCGCCGAGGATTCCGTCGGCCACCAGCCTGCGGACGGTCAGGAAGTCGGAGTCCCAGCGCCGGTTCTGGTACGGCGCCAGCACGAGCCCGTGCCGGTCGGCGAGGGCCACCGAACGGCGGGCCGCGGCGGCGTCCAGGGCGAACGGCTTGTCGCAGACGACGGCGAGGCCGAGCTCGAGGGCGCGGTCGGTGAGTTCGCTGTGGGTGGCGGCCGGCGTGGAGATCGCCACCGCCTCGACGCCCGCGTCGCGCAGCGCCTCCAGCGAGGCGAACGTCGCACGGCCGGGGGAGTCCTCCTCTACCAGCGCCCGGCGCTCGCGCGAGGTTGTGACGACGCCCAGCAGCTGGCAGCCCGGCGCGGACCCCAGCAGCGGCGCGTGGAAGTAGCGCCCCCCGAAGCCGTAGCCCACCAGGCCGAAGCGGACGGGGGAGCCGGGAGCCTCGGGTGCGGTCACGGGTGGAGTCTGCCCCGGCCGGCGAGCACCTGGACATCCGCGATGCGAGCGCGGTTGTATCGCGGCGTGCAGGCGGGGGAGTACCGGGACGCCTCGTGGACCTGCGCGCGGAATTCATCTTCGTGACCGATCCTGGCGACGTGCCCGACGGCGACCGCTTCCCCGCACACCAGGCGCCCGTCCTGACTCCGGGAGATCCGTGACCAGCGAGACCCAGCCACGCCCGGACGGCGTCGCGATCCCCTTCGGGACGGCCGTGCGCGTGTGGTTCGGCATCTCGCTGCAGACCTTCGGTGGGCCGGCCGGCCAGATCGCGGTCATGCAGCGGGCCCTCGTCGACGACAAGCGGTGGATCGGCCAGCGGCGGTTCCTGCACGCCATGAACTACTGCATGCTGCTGCCCGGCCCCGAAGCGCAGCAGCTGGCCACCTACGTCGGCTGGCTGCTGCACGGCACCCGGGGCGGTCTGGTCGCCGGCGGCCTGTTCGTCCTCCCCGGCGTGGTGGCACTGCTCGTCCTGTCCGCCGTCTACGTCGCGTTCGGCTCCACCGTCGTCGTGACGGCGCTGTTCGCCGGGCTGGCTCCGGCAGTCCTCGCGATCGTCGTGCAGGCGGTGCAGCGGGTCGCCAAGCGGGCGTTGATCAGCCCGGCGCTCGTCTCGATCGCCGTCGTCTCCTTCCTGGCGCTCGCGCTGTTCGCCGTGCCGTTCCCGGTGGTCGTGGTCGTGGCCGGGGTCGTCGGCTGGGGGCTCCACCGGTGGTGGCCCACGGCCGTGCCCGAACGGGGCAGTGCCGAGGCCGCCGACAGGGGTCCGGCGCCGGTGATCCCGGACGACGTGCTGCACACCGAGCGGCCGTCCTCGCGGCGCACGCTCCGGGTGCTGCTGGTCGGGCTGCTCGTGTGGGGCGTGCCGGTGGCCGCGTTCGCGCTGCTGACCGGCACCGGCAGCGTCTTCACGCAGCAGGGTCTGTTCTTCTCCGGCGCGGCGGTGGTCACCTTCGGCGGGGCCTACGCCGTGCTGGCCTACGTGGCGCAGCAGGCCGTGCAGGTCTACGGCTGGCTGACGCCGGGGGAGATGGTGCGGGGACTCGCGCTGGCCGAGACCACGCCCGGCCCGCTGGTCATGGTCGTCCAGTTCGTGGCGTTCCTCGGGGCCTACCGCGCGCCGGGCGGCGTGGACCCCTGGGTGGCGGCGGTGCTCGCCTCCCTTCTGGTCACCTGGGTGACCTTCGTGCCGAGTTTTCTCTTCGTCCTGCTGGGCGCCCCGTACATGGAGGGGCTGCGCGGGAACCGGTCGCTCTCGGCGGCGCTGACCGGGATCACCGCCGCCGTGGTGGGCGTCATCGCCAATCTCGGCGTGTACTTCGCCGTGCACACCCTGTTCCGGGAGACGTTCGCGGTGGACCGGTTCGGCCTGTCGATGGAGCTGCCCGACGTCGGCAGCATCCGTCCGCTCGCGTTCGCCATCGCCGCCGTCGCCGCGGGGCTGATCTTCGGGTTGAAGTGGTCGGTGCTCCGGACGCTCGGCGTGTGCGCGCTCCTCGGCCTGGCCGCCGGCCTCTCCGGTCTCGCGGTGCACTGACACCTCGTCAGCACCACGGTGCGCGTCGGATGCGCCGGTGCGGCCGTCGCCGCGCAACCCTGCTGACCGGGTGGGTGACCAGCGCATACAGGGGTGCCCATGTCGCGTCGTGCTCTGCCGGTTGCCGTTGCGGCCGCCGCTCGCGTGAGCGGTTCGGGCGCCGGACGCCTGTTCCGCGGCCACTACGTGGACGCCGCGATCGAGAAGGTGACCCCGGTGGTCGGCGAGGACTGACCTCCCGGGCGGCGGGCCGGCGTCGTGCCACTGTGGACGCCGTGCCCGGCCTACCCCTTCCGACGACGTGACCATTCTCCTGGCGGTCGTCGTCGGGCTGGTGGGACTCCTCGCGGGGGCGCTGGTCAACCGTGCCGCCGGCCGGTTCCCGTGGGATGCGGCGCCGGCGGCCCGGTTCGCCGTCCGGCGGCCGGTACTGGAAGTGGCGACGGCGGCCCTCTTCGTCCTCACCGGCCTGCGTTTCGGCGCCTCCTGGGAGCTGCCGGCCTTCCTCGTCCTGGCAGCGGCGGCCGTGCTGCTGGCCGTGATCGACGTCCAGCACCGGCTCCTGCCCAACCGCGTCGTCGTGCCCGCCCTCGGGATCGGGGCCGTTCTCCTCTTGGTGGCGGCCCTCGCCGATCAGCGGTGGGGGGACCTGGGCAGGGCGGGCGCCGCCGCCGCCGTCCTGTTCGCCGTGTTCCTCGTCATGGCCCTGATCTCGCCCAGCGCGCTCGGCATGGGCGACGTCAAGCTGGCCGCCCTGCTCGGCCTGCACCTGGGCTGGCTGGGGTGGAGCGTTCTCCTCGTCGGCGCCACGGCGGGCTTCGTGATCCAGGCGCTGGTCGCTCTCGTGCTGCTCGCGACCCGGCGCATCGGCCTGCGCGGTGAGCTGCCGTTCGGGCCCGCGATGGTCGTGGGGGCAGTCGTGGCGATCGGCTGGAGCGGCACCCTGCCGCACTGATCGCGCGGGATCGCTACTCAGAGTCACAAACTGCGACTGTTTGTCACCCTTTGGACGGATCGGTGTCTCCGTTCGGGTGACGAACGCTCAAGTCGGCCGAGTTCTCGCCCGACCACCGAGGGGAAGCCGCAAAGACGGGTCAGCCGACCCGTGCTGGCCGGCGAACACACTCTGGAGTACCCGTGCTGAAGACGTACGCCACCCTGTTCAGCCTGGTCGCCTTCGCCCAGGACCGCCTGAAGCGCGAGGAGAAGGGCGCCACCGCGGTCGAGTACGGCCTCATGGTCGGCCTGATCGCCGTCGTCATCATCGTCGCCGTCACCCTCCTCGGTAACCGCCTGAACGGGCTCTTCAACGCCATCGCCAACGCCCTCCCCGGCGGCGCCCCCGCGGCCCCCTGATCGCGGTCTCCGACCTCAGCTGCGGCTGTTCGGCGCAGCGGCCCTCTTCGGAGGGCTGCTGCGCCGCTGCACGAGGAGAGGTGGTGAGCACGAGAATGAGGAAGCGACTGCGTGGCGAGCGCGGTGCCAGCGCGGTGGAGTTCGCCTTCATCGTTCCGCTGCTCATCGTCCTCGTCCTGGGCATCGCCGAGTTCGGCCGCGGCTTCCAGGTCCAGGGCACCCTGTCGGCC
>CADCTN010000063.1 GCA_902805535.1 uncultured Blastococcus sp.
CTGCTGCTCGACTGGCGCTCCCCTGCGGCGGAGCCGTTCTTCGGGGCGACCCACGCCAACCCGATGGGCCTGGCCAGCCGCCGCCGGTACCGCTGGACCCGCGGCCGGATCACCGACTACTGGGACGAGGTGTTCACCCCGGACGGGTTCGACGGGCACGCCGCCGCGCTCGACGACCAGTCCGCGTTCATCGCCGGCCTGGGCGGCCACCGCTCGGCGCGGATGCGTGACGTGCTCGGCACCATCCAGGCCGACCAGGACGCCATCATCCGCGCGGGCTCCCGCGGCGCTCTCGTCGTCGACGGCGGCCCGGGCACCGGGAAGACCGTCGTCGCCCTGCACCGCACCGCCTACCTGCTCTACTCCGACCCCCACCTGGGACACCGGCGGGGCGGGGTGCTGTTCGTCGGTCCGCACGAGCCCTACCTGGCCTACGTGTCCGACGTCCTGCCCAGCCTCGGGGAGGAGGGGGTGCGGACGTGCACCCTGCGCGACCTCGTTCCGGAGGGAGCCGCCGCGGTGGCCGAGACCGATCCGGCGGTGGCGCGCCTGAAGTCCTCCGCCGGGCTGGTGGGGGCGATCGACGCGGCGGTGCGCTTCTACGAGGAACCGCCGACCCGGGGGACGACGATCACGACGCCCTGGAGCGTCGTCCGGCTGAGCCCCGACGACTGGGCCGAGGCCTTCGCGGCGCCGGACCCCGGCACGCCGCACAACGAGGCGCGGGAGCAGGTGTGGGAGCAGCTGGTCACGATCCTGGTGGACCAGCACGACCAGGTCGTGGACGAGGACGACGGCGAGGTCGCCGCCGGGCAGGTGCGGGCGTCGCTGCAGCGCAACCGGGACCTCGTCGCGGCGTTCGACCGCGCCTGGCCGGTGCTCCGGGCTGCCGACCTCGTCGGCGACCTGTGGTCGGTGCCGGCCTACCTGCGGAGGTGCGCTCCGTGGCTGGGTCCGGACGACGTCCGGGTGCTGCAGCGGGAGGACCCTCACGCCTGGACGATGTCGGACCTGCCGCTGCTGGACGCCGCCCGCCAGCGACTCGGGGACCCAGAGGCGTTCAACCGCAGCCGCCGGCAGGACGCCGTGGTCGCCGCCGAGCGGGCGCGCATGGCCGACGTCATCGACGAGCTCATCGCGACCGACGACTCCGAGCTGCTGCTGATGACCACCCTGCGCCATGGCGACCTCCGGGACGCCCTGGTCGACGAGGCCGCCCTGCCCACCGCCGACCCCGACGTGCTGGCCGGGCCGTTCGCGCACGTCGTGGTGGACGAGGCGCAGGAGCTGACCGATGCGGAGTGGCAGATGCTGCTGCTGCGCTGCCCGTCCCGCAGTCTCACCGTCGTGGGGGACCGGGCGCAGGCGCGGCACGGGTTCAGCGAGTCGTGGGAGGAGCGGCTGACGCGGGTCGGGTTCGACGACGTGCGGCTGGCGTCGCTGAGCATCAACTACCGGACGCCGGAGGAGGTCATGGCCGAGGCCGAACCGGTCATCCGCGCCGTGCTCCCGGACGCGAACGTGCCGACGTCCATCCGGAGCAGCGGCATCCCGGTTCGTCGCGGTTCCACCTCGGAGCTGGCATCGGTCGTCGACACCTGGCTGGCCACCCATGCCGAGGGGATCGCCTGCGTCATCGGCGATCCCACCTTCCCGGCGTCCTCCCGGGTGCGGTCGCTGACGCCGCTGCTGTCGAAGGGGCTCGAGTTCGACCTGGTCGTGCTCGTCGATCCGGAGGCGTTCGGCTCGGGCATCGAGGGAGCGGTGGACCGCTACGTCGCGATGACGCGGGCGACGCAGCAGCTCGTCGTCCTCACGAGCAGCTGAGGGAGCGGTGGAGCCGGGTCCGAATCAGCGCTGACCGCTCCTGACCCGACCAGTTGACAGTAACTGCCAACTCGGCACACACTGCCAGAAGGCAGGGTTGCTACGGAGGTCGGACACCATGGAGCAGGTCGAAGTAGCAGTGCAGGCCGGCAGATTGCGGGGCCGGATCGTCGAGGGACGTCCCACGTTCCTGGGCGTGCCGTATGCGGCACCTCCGGTCGGGGAGCGTCGCTTCGCCGCGCCGCAGCCGGTCGAGCCGTGGCAAGGCGTCCGGGATGCGCTGGAGCCCGGCCCCAGCTCTCCGCAGCGCGCGTCGGAATCCTTCGCGGGTCTGGACATGACGGCGATCACCGGCGCGCAGTGGCGGCGGGGTGATGACTACCTGACCCTCAACGTCTGGGCGCCGCCGCGGGCGCACTCCCGGCCGGTGCTCGTCTGGGTGCACGGCGGCGGACTCGTCCTCGGTACCAAGGACGCGCCGGTGTACGACGGCTCGGCCTTCGCGCGGAACGGCGTGGTGACCGTCGCGATGAACTACCGCCTCGGCGTGGAGGGCTTCCTGCCGGTGCCCGGCGCGCCGACCAACCTGGGTCTGCGCGACGTCCTCACTGCGCTGCGATGGGTGCAGGACAACATCGCGGCCTTCGGCGGGGACCCGGGGAACGTGACCCTGGTCGGGGAGTCCGGTGGCGGCATCGCGGTCGCCTGCCTGGTGACCAGCCCGCTGTCGGCCGGCTTGTTCCGCCGTGCGGTCGTGCAGAGCGGGCACGGCTCGGCGGTGTACTCCATGGACGTGGCGGGTCGCACGGTGCGCCGGGTCGCCGAGGTCCTGGGCGTCTCCCCCGACGTGCAGGGGTTCCGGTCGGTCGGCCCCGAGCGCGCCGTGGACGCCCTGCGCCGGGTCTCCCGCCCGGGTGGGGTGGACCTCAAGGACGAGCACGGGTTCGACCCGGCGTTCGGCCTCGGCGTCATCGACCCGGTCTACGGGGACGACGTGCTCCCGGTGCACCCGCTGGACGCCCTGCGGTCCGGCGCCGCCCGCGGGGTGGACCTGCTGGTCACCACCACTGCCGACGAGGCCCGCTTCTGGATCGGTCCCACCCGCCTGCTCGGGCTGCCCCGCTGGGCCGCTCGGTGGGTGCTGGGCCGGATGACCGCGGACGCGTTCGAGGTCTTCGACGCCTACCGTCGTCAGGAGCCGGGCCGGCGCGGCGGAGAGCTGCTCTCCCGCATCCTCAGTGACCTGGCCTTCCGCTGGCCGGCGCGCCAGCTCGCCGAAGCGCACCAGGGGCGCACGCACGTCGCCGAGTTCGACTGGCCCTCCACGGCCGCTGGTGGGCGGCTGGGCGCCGCCCACGGCGTCGACCTCGCCTTCGTCTTCGACAACCTCGGCGTCGTGACCGGGCCGCGCGGCATGGCCGGGACCCACCCACCCCAGGAGTTCGCCGACCGAGTGCACGGCCTGTGGGTCCGGTACGTCACCGACGGGTCGCTGCCATGGCCGGAGTTCGACGGTGAGCAGCGCCTGGTGCGCCAACTGTGGAACGAGGTCACCGTGCGGGAGGAGATCATGCCGGCCGCGGACTTCGTGCCCGCCCGCAACTTCGCGCCGTGATGACGCCCGGTCGTCGCGGCACGTCCCCTCGGACACGGGGCTGCCGCATGACGCATGCTCACGAGGTGACAGAACCGCAGGTGGCCGACACGGCGTGGTCCCGAGCCCGGGCGACGGTCATGAACGAGGTCGTCGATACGGCGCTGCGGCTGTTCAGCACGCAGGGTTTCGACGCGACGACCATCGACCAGATCGTCCGTGAGTCCGGGGTCTCGCAGCGTTCGTTGTTCCGCTACTTCGGCACCAAGGAAGACATCGTCCTCGGCGGTGTGGCCGAGCGAGGAGAGCGCGCAGCGGCCCTGCTCTCCGGCCGGCCGCCGTCGGAGGATCCGTGGCAGGCGCTGCGCGCGGCCTTCCGCGCCGTCGACGAGAAGTCCGGCGACGACCGCGACCGCGCCCTGCGGGTGGCCCGGCTGATCACCGAGACGCCCGCTCTCCAGGCGGCTGCCGCGGCCAAGCACCAGCGCTGGCAGCGTGCGCTCGTCCCGGCCATGGCGGCTCGGCTCGGCGGCGCCGACGCCGAGTTCGAGGCGCGAGCGATCGTTGCGGCCGCTCTGGCCTGTCTCGGCACGGCCACCGAGGCGTGGATCGCAGCCGGAGGGCTCGAGGGCCTCGATGCGCTCGACACCTTCTACGAACGGGCAGTGCGGGCGGTCCGACGCTGAGCCGGCTGTCATCCGCTCAACGGTCCCGGAACTCCTGGTACGCGCGGTCGAGTCGTTCGTGCTCGGCGGCGTCGGGATGGTGCGTGTGGCGCGGTCGTACCGCGGCCTCGACTGCGGCGTCGAGGTCGGGGAAGTGCCCGAGCTCGGTGGCACCGACCAGCGCGGCTCCGCGTGCACCTGCCTCGTCGGTGTCCGGGCAGTCGATGGGCAGGCCGGTCGCGTCGCTGATGGCCTGGCACCACAGCTCGCTGCGCGCCCCGCCGCCGGACAGCGCCAGCCGCTCGGCGGGGCCCGCGGCGTCGACGCAGTCCCGGACGGCGAGGGTGAGCCCGTCGACGGCGGCCCGGGCGAGGTCCGCCCGGGTGTGCCGCAGGCTCATGCCCCGCAGTGACCCGCGGACAGCCGGGTCGAGAAAGGGGGCGCGTTCGCCGGCAGAGGAGAGGTAGGGCAGCAGCAGCGGCACCGACCGGCGCGTCGACCCCGCCGCCAGCGCCATCACGCCCGCGGCGCCGTCCAGGCCCATCATGGTCGCCAGCCACTCGAGCACCTCGGTGCCGTTCATGGTGGCGTAGGCCAGCAGCCACCGGTCCGGGACGCCGATGGGCAGGGTCATCCCGTTGGCCGGCCGTCCCAGGTGCGGGTCGGACCGGACGACGCCTACGCACAGGGTGGTTCCCAGGACCGCGAATGCCTGCCCGGGGCGGGTGGTGCCGGTCCCGATGGCGGTGCTGACCACGTCGTAGGGCGCCAGGACGACGGGCGTGCCCGCGGGGATGCCCAGCCGCTGCGCCGCGTCGGCGCTGAGCCGCCCGACGCGGTCGGCGGCGGCGACCACCGGCGGCAGCAGGCGGGACAGCCCTGGGATCCCGGCGAGCTCCCAGACGGCCGCATGCGGCTCGCCCGAGCGCGCGTCCAGGAAGGGATTGGCGGCGTCGGAGGACTCCAGGACCTGCCGGCCGGTGAGCTCCTGGAACACCCAGCTGCCACAGCTGAGCAGCCGGTCGGCGCGGGCCAGGCGTTCCGGGTCGTGGTCGGCGAGCCACCGCAACTGGGCGTGTGCCGAGCCGGCAGTGCCGAGGCTGCCGGACACGTCGAACATCCGCTGCAGGGTCCCGTCCGCCTGCCATCCGGTGATCAGTGGTGCGCTCCGGCCGTCGTTCCACAGCAGCGCCGGTCCCACCGGCCGGCTGTCCGCGTCGACCAGCCAGCACCCGTCGCCCTGCGCGGTCAGCGCGATGAGCTCGACCGGGTCCGAGCCGGGGGACGTCGCGGCGGCCAGGACGTCGAGCACCGCCTCGCGCACCTGGTCCATGTCCTGCTCGCTGCTGCCGTCGTTGCCGGCGACGACGGTGGTGCCGACGCCCACGCCGGTGACCGCGCGCCAGTCGCCGTCGAAGCGCACTGCCTTCACCCGGGAGGTGCCGACGTCGACGCTGATCACGCTCACGCGGGTGATACCTGCGCGGCCCAGTCCGGGTTGGCGCAGTGCGCGATCGACTCGCCGCGCAGCCAGTCCCCGACCTCGCGGCAGACGCGGTCGATCGACTCCAGCGCCACCTCCCGGGAGGCCCCGGCCAGGTGCGGGGTGGGCAGCACGTCCGGCCGGCCGAGCAGGGGGTGGTCCGGGGCCGGTGGTTCGGGGTGGAAGACGTCGAGCGCCGCCCCGCGCAGCCGGCCGTCCTCCAGCGCGCGTAGGACGGCGGTCTCGTCGACGAGCTCGCCCCGGGCGGTGTTGACCAGGTAGGCGCCGGGCTTGACGGCGGCCAGTGCCTCGACGCCGATCATCCCGCGGGTGTCGTCGGTGAGCCGGGCGTGCACGCTGATCACGTCGCTGCTGGCCAGCAGCTCGGCCAGCGGGACCAGTCGCGCCCCGGCGGCCCGGGTGACGTCGGCGTCGGCGTAGGGATCGGCGGCCAGCACCGTGGTGCCGAAGGCCGACAGCAGGGTCGCCACCCGGGAGCCGATGGCACCGAGCCCGACCAGGCCCACGGTTGCGGTCCGCAGCTGCGGTCCGGTGCGCTCGAAGCGGTACCAGCGGGCGTCCCAGCGGCCGGCGTCCAGGTCGCGGGCGCCGGCGACGATGTTGCGGGTCAGCGCGATCACCACGCCGATGACGTACTCGGCGACGGCTTCGAGGTTGCGGCCCGGGAGGTAGACGACCGGGATCCCCCGCGCGGTCGCCGCGGCGAGGTCGACGTTCACCGGGCCGCCACGCGTGACCCCGATGACGCGCAGGTGCGGAGCTGCTGCGATGACCTCGGCGGTGACCGGAGCGAGGTGGGTGAGCAGCACGTGCGCATCCCGCGCCGCCTCGGCGAGCGTGTCCGGGTCCCCGGCCGCCTCCCGGACGCCGTCGACGGAGCGGAAGGCCTCCTCCGGCCACAGCGACTCCCAGGTGGTGGTCCGCACGTCGCGGCCGAGTCCGCGGGCGGCGCCGGCCAGGGCGTCGGCCCGGATGAACAGGTCGCCGGCGCAGAGCACCTGCAGGGTGGCGGGGGTGGGCCGGGTGTCGGTCATCGGTTCACGCCTGTCCGTGGGAGGCGCGCGACTTGCGGGCCAGGGAGTCGACGCCGACCGCCAGCGCGAGCACCAGGCCGGTGATCATGAAGCGGAAGGAGGACGAGAGGTTGAGCAGCGTCAGCCCGCTGGAGATGGACTGGATGACGATGATGCCCAGCAGCGCGGAGTAGGCGCTGCCGCGTCCGCCGAACAGGCTCGTGCCGCCGATGACGGCCGCGGCGATGGCGTTGAGGTTGACGTCGCCGGTGCCACTGGAGGTGTTGGCCGAGGCGAGCCGGGCGGCGGCCAGGATGCCGCCGACCGCGGCGAGGGTGGAGGCCGCGACGAAGACGCTCGTGTACACGCGGCGCACGTTGATGCCGGCCCGCCGGGCGGCCTCCACGTTGCCGCCGACGGCGAAGGCCGAGCGGCCCCAGCGGGTGCGGGTCAGGGCGTACTGCATCGCGATCACGAGGACGGCGAAGAAGACGAACATCCAGCCGACCCCGCGGGCCCGGTTCAGGTACCAGACGGCGACCTCGAGAGCGATCAGCACGAGGCCCGCCCGGACGAGCAGCGAGGTGAGCGACCGGGCCGACAGCCCGGCCGAACGACGGCGCCGCGCCTGGGCCAGTCCGGTGGCGAGCATCGCGGCGGGGACCAGCGCGGCCAGGACGTAGGACAGCGCAGCCGGCACGAAGGCCAGGGTGGCGAACTGCACGAGCCCGGACTCGAACGGCAGGTTGATCGAGCCGCGGTCGCCGAGCAGGTAGAGCTGCAGGCCGAGGTGGCGACGAAGCTGGGCACCCCGAACCGGTTGAACAGGACGCTGTAGAGCATCCCGATGACGGCGGCGCCGGCGAGCGCGGCCAGGATCGCCGCCCACACCGGCCAGCCCTCCCGCACCCACAGCACCCCGAGAACGGCGGCGGACAGGCCGCTCACCGAGCCGACGGAGAGGTCGATCTCGCCGACGACGAGCACGGCGACGATGCCGAGTGCGATGACACCGACGCTGCACAGCTCCAGCGAGAGGTTGACCAGGTTGTTGCTGGACAGGAACACCGGGTTGAGGGCCTGGAAGACCGACCAGATGACGACCAGG
>CADCTN010000064.1 GCA_902805535.1 uncultured Blastococcus sp.
GCCCGCCCGGATCGCCGCGGCGGCCGTCGCCGCCGGCCTCGTGCCGGCCGGCCCGGCCGCCTACCTCGTGATCGACCCCGACGGCGGCTCGGTCCTGCGCGGCATCCCCGTGCCCGCGGAGGCGCCCGCCGCCGAGGACGGGAACTGACCCGTGCCGACCACTGGCCGACCGGGGCCCGGGACCGGACGGCCCGGCAGACCGGGCGCCTTCACCCCGCGACGGGCACCCGGCAGCCGGCGCAGCGGCGTCGGGCTGTCGATGGACCAGCGGGGGCTGCGCAACCGCTGGGGCCTGGCCTTCATGATCACGCTGCTGGTCCTCGTGGTCGGCAAGCTCGCCGTCCTGCAGGGCGTGGACGGCGCGGCCTACGCCAACGCCGCCGAGCAGGACCGGCTGCGCACCTTCCCCCTCGCCGCGCTGCGCGGCGCGGTCCTGGACCGGGACGGCAACCCGTTCGCCTACACCGTCGACGCCTCCAAGGTGGTCGCCGACCCCGAGGTGGTCGCCGACCCCGAGCGCACCGCGCTGGCGCTGACCACCCTGCTCGGCGTCCCGGTGCCCGAGCTCACCGAGAAGCTGTCGCGCGAGAGCCGCTACGTCGTCCTCGCCGATCAGGTGCCGCCGGAGACCACCGACGCCATCGACGCGCTCGAGCTGTCCGGCATCGTCTTCGTGGACGACCCCGTGCGGCTCTACCCGGCCGGCACGGTGGGCGGCCAGGTCATCGGCTTCGTCGGCCGCGAGGGCGAGGGCCTCGCCGGGATCGAGCGGACCTTCCAGGAGGAGCTCGCGGGCACGCCCGGGTCGCGCCGGGTCGAGGTGGGCAGCGGCGGATACCCCATCCCCTCCGGCATCGACGAGTCCACGCCGGCCGTCGACGGCGACTCGGTGACGCTCACCCTCGACCAGGACCTGCAGTACGTGGCCGAGGAGCGGCTGGCCCAGGCGTGCAACGACGGCGCCACCACGCGGGCCTCGGCCGTCGTCCTCGACGTGCGCACCGGCGAGGTCGTGGCCATGGGGTCCTGCCCCGGTTACGACCCCGGCAAGTACTCGCAGACCGACCCCGACCTGCTCGGCAACCCCCTCGTGTCCAGCGTGTTCGAGCCCGGCTCGGTGATGAAGGCCGTCACGCTCGCGGCCGCCCTCGAGGAAGGGGTGGCCGAGCCGGACACCGTCCTGTCCGTCGACGGCCACATCCAGGCCGGGGACCGGGTGGTCGCCGACGCGCACGACCACGAGCCGGTGGACTGGACGGTCACGGGCATCCTGGCCAAGTCCAGCAACGTCGGGACGATCATGCTGGCCCGTGAGGTCGGCGACGAGAAGCTCGAGCGCTACCTGCACGCCTTCGGCCTCGGCGACACCACGGGGATCGAGCTGCCGGGGGAGAGCGCGGGCATCCTGCAGGACGCCGAGGACTGGAGCGGGGTCCGCGCGGCCAACATCGCCATCGGCCAGGGCGTCTCGGTGACCACGCTGCAGATGGCCTCGATCTACCAGGCCATCGCCAACGACGGCGTCCGCGTGCCCCCGCGCATCGTGGACGCGCTGACCGGCCCCGACGGCGAGGTGACGCGGACGCCGGAGCCCGAGGGCACCCGGGTGATCAGCTCGGAGACCGCCGACCGGATGGCCTACATGCTGGAGGCCGTCGTCGGGCCCGGCGGCACCGCGCCGCTCGGCCAGATCGAGGGCTTCCGCGTGGCCGGCAAGACCGGCACCGCCCAGCGGGCCAACCCCGAGTGCAACTGCTACGAGGGTGGCGGCTACGTGACGACCTTCGTCGGGTTCGCCCCCGCGGACGACCCGCAGTACGTCGTCGCCGTCGACCTGGAGCGCCCGACCAGCTCGGCCGAGGGCGGGCAGGTCGCCGCGCCGGTCTTCGCCGACATCCTCCGGTACGCGCTCACCGCCGACGGCGTCGTCCCCTCGGGGACCGCCCGGCCCGAGTTCGTGCTCACCGCCACCCCCTGACCTCTGCACCCGCAACCGGAGCCCGCGCACCGCCGCCGGGGCCAGGTGCGCGGGCGAACCGGCGTGCGCCGGTAGATTGGAGCCCCGTGACCACGACCGCTGCCGGGTCGGCGCCCCGGCCCGCGGGAACCCGACCGCCGACCTCCCCCCTGACGCTGGCCGGCCTGGCCGATCTGCTCGGCGCCCCGGGCCCCGGTGGACCCGGGAACTCGCCGACCGTCACCGGCGTGACCCTCGCCTCGGGCGAGGTGCGGCCCGGTGACCTGTACGCGGCGCTCCCCGGCGCCCGCACGCACGGGTCGCGGTTCGCCGCGGACGCGGCCGACCGGGGGGCGGTCGCCGTCCTGACCGACCCGACCGGCCTGGAGACCGCCGCCGCCACCGGCCTGCCGGTGTGCGTCGTCGAGGACCCCAGGGCGGTGCTCGGCCTCGTGGCCGACCGGATCCACGGAGAGCCCAGCGGGCAGCTGGCCGTCATCGGCATCACCGGGACCAACGGCAAGACCACCACCGCCTACCTCGTCGAGGCCGGGCTGGCCGCGGCCGGGCTGGGCACCGGGCTCATCGGGACGGTGCAGACCCGGACCCGGGGTCGGGCCGCCGACGGCACCCCGACCGAGACCGCCATCCCCAGCGTCCGGACCACGCCGGAGGCCCCGGCGGTGCACGCCCTGCTGGCCACGATGGCCGCGTCGGGCGTCTCGGCGGTCGTCATGGAGGTCTCCAGCCACGCCCTCGTGCTCGGCCGGGTCGGCGGCGTGCGGTTCGCCGCCGCCGGCTTCACCAACCTGGGCCGGGACCACCTGGACTTCCACGGGGACCTCGAGGAGTACTTCCGGGCCAAGGCGATGCTCTTCGACGGCCGCGCCGCTCGCGAGGTCGTCACGGTCGACGACGACGGCGGGCGCCGCCTGGCCGCCCGGCGTCCCGGTGCCGCCACGGCCGCCACCACCGGACCGGCCGACTGGACGGCGAGCGACGTGGCGACGGCGCCCGACGGCGGCTCCACGTTCACCCTGCACGGCCCCGGCGGGACGTGGCCCGCGCGGCTGCGCCTGCCCGGCCGGTTCAACGTGGCCAACGCCGTCCTGGCCGTCGCGCTGCTCGACGCCGTCGGAGTCCCGGTGGAGACCGCCCTGGACGGGATCGCCGCCACCGTCGTCCCCGGGCGGATGGAGCCGGTCGACGCCGGCCAGCCCTTCGTCGCCGTCGTCGACTACGCGCACACCCCGGACGCCGTCACGACGGCGCTGGAGGCGCTGCGCCGGTCGACGCCGGGCCGGCTGATCACCGTCCTGGGCTGCGGTGGCGACCGCGACCCGGGCAAGCGACCCGCGATGGGCACCGCGGCCGCGGCCGCCAGCGACGTGCTCGTGGTCACCGACGACAACCCGCGCTCGGAGGACCCCGCCGCCATCCGCGCCGCCATGCTGACCGGCGTGCGGGAGGTGCCCGAGGACCGACGGGCCGAGGTCCACGAGGTGGCCGGGCGCCGGGACGCGCTCGCGGCCGCGGTCGCTCTCGCCCGTCCGGGCGACACCCTCCTCCTCGCCGGCAAGGGGCACGAGACCGGCCAGGAGATCGCCGGCACGGTGCACCCGTTCGACGACCGGGACGTCCTGCGCGAAGTCCTGCGTGAAGTCCTGCCGGGGGCCACGACGTGATCGCCCTGTCGCTGGCCGAGGTGGCCCGGCTGGCCGGCGGGGAGCTGACCGGTCACGGGGACGCGCAGGTCACCGGCGCGGTCACCCTGGACTCGCGCGCCGTCGCCCCGGGGGATCTCTTCGTCGCGGTGGCGGGGGAGCGGGTCGACGGGCACGACTTCCTCGGCGCCGCTGCCGCTGCCGGCGCCGTCGGCGCGCTGGCCACCCGGCCCGACGCCGCCCTGCCGACCGTCGTCGTCGACGATCCGGTACTCGCGCTCGGCCGGCTGGCCGCCGGCGTGCACGACCGCCTGGTCGCCGGGGGACTGGTGACGCTCGGCATCACCGGTTCCTCGGGCAAGACCTCCACCAAGGACCTGCTCGGCCAGGTGCTCGCCGCCGCGTGACCCACGGTCAGCCCGCCCGGCTCCTACAACAACGACATCGGCCTGCCGCTGACCGTGCTCGCCGCCGACGCCGCCACCCGCTTCCTCGTCCTCGAGATGGGCGCCCGCGGGCCGGGGCACATCGCCCGGCTGTGCCGGATCGCCCCGCCCCGGATCGGGCTGGTCCTCAACGTGGGGTCGGCACACCTGGGCGAGTTCGGCAGCCCCGAGGGCACCGCCCAGGCCAAGGGCGAGCTGGTGGAGGCGCTGCCCGAGGACGGCACCGCCGTCCTCAACGCAGACGACCCGCGCGTGCTCGGCATGGCGCCGCGGACCGTGGCCACCGTCGTGACGACCGGCCTCGGTGGCGAGGCCGACGTCCGCGCCACCGACGTCACGCTCGACGACACCGCCCGGCCCCGCTTCACCCTCGTCGCGGCGGGGGAGGAGCACCCGGTCGCCCTCCAGGTGACCGGCGGGCATCAGGTCGCCAACGCCCTGGCGGCCGCCGCGGGCGCCCTGGCCGCCGGGATGACACCGGCCGCCGTGGCCACGGCGCTGTCGGGCGCCACCGCCCGCAGCCGCTGGCGCATGGAGGTCGACCGCCGGGCCGACGGGGTGGTCGTGGTCAACGACGCCTACAACGCCAACCCCGAGTCGATGCGCGCCGCGCTCGCCGCCCTGACCGGTCTGCCGGCCACCCGGCGGATCGCCGTCCTGGGCGCCATGGGGGAGCTGGGGCCCGGGGCCCCCGCCGAGCACGAGCGCCTGGGGCGCGACGCGGCGGCCGCCGGAGTGGACCTGGTCCTCGCGGTGGGTCCCGATGCGGTAGGCATAGCCGAGGGCGCGGCCGCCGCCGGGCGCCGCACAGGAGGGGAGTCGGTGCACGTGCCGGACCGGGCCGCCGCCCGCGAGCTGCTCTCGGAGGTGCTCCGTCCCGGAGACGTCGTCCTCGTGAAGGCCAGCCGCGCCTACGGGCTCGAGCTGCTCGCCGCCGACCTGCTCACCACCGACGTCCCGAGCGGCGAGGCCGACGCGTGAGGTCGGTCCTGATCGCGTCCGGGTTCAGCCTGATCATCTCGATCCTTCTCACGCCGCTGGCCATCCGCGCCTTCCGCCGCCAGGGCCTCGGGCAGGAGATCCGGGACGACGGTCCCGAGAGCCACCTGTCCAAGAAGGGCACGCCCACCATGGGCGGCACGGTCATCGTCGGCGCGACCGTCGGCGGCTACATGATGGCCCACCTCTTCCTCAGCGACCGGGACGGCTGGGGGTTCACCGCCACCGGCCTGATGCTGCTCTTCCTCATGGTCGGCATGGGCACCGTCGGGTTCCTCGACGACTACCTCAAGATCCGCCACCGGCGCAGCCTCGGGCTGAACAAGACCGCCAAGCTGGTCGGCCAGCTGGTGGTGGGTGTCGCGTTCGCGGTGCTGGCGATCAACTTCCCGGACGGCCGGGGTGTGACACCGGCGTCCACCGTCGTCTCCTACGTCCGCGACATCGCCCCGTTCGCCCTGGGCTCGGTCGCCTTCGTCATCCTCGCGTACCTGTTCATCGCCGGGTTCTCCAACGCGGTCAACCTCACCGACGGGCTGGACGGCCTGGCGGCGGGCGCGTCGGCGATGGTGTTCGCCTCCTACGTCTTCATCTCCTTCTGGCAGTTCACCCACGACTGCGCCAACGAGCTCATCGAGGGCTGCTACACCGCCCGCGACCCGCTGGACGTGACGCTCGTGGCCGCGGCGGGGCTGGGCGCCTGCCTGGGGTTCCTGTGGTGGAACACCAGCCCGGCGCGGATCTTCATGGGCGACACCGGCTCGCTGGCCCTCGGCGGGCTGATGTCGGGTCTGGCGATCGTCACCCGCACCGAGCTGCTGCTCGTCGTCCTCGGGGGCCTCTTCGTGGCGGTGACCCTGTCGGTCGTCATCCAGGTGGCGTTCTTCCGGGCGACCCGCCGCCGGGTCTTCCGGATGGCCCCCCTGCACCACCACTTCGAGCTCGCGGGCTGGACGGAGAACACCGTCATCGTGCGGTTCTGGCTGGTGACGGCGATGGCCGTGGCGTTCGGTATCGGCCTGTTCTACGCCGACTGGCTGAACTTCGTCGGACTGTGAGCGGGCGCTCACAGGCCGGCCGATCATTGCGGCTCCTGGGGCGACACGCGCCCGGGATGGCCCGGCCCGGTGTCGCGAGCAGCGACGATGGCCGTATGTGGGCAGACGCGTCGGGCCGGGTCCGGTGACCGCCGGCACCCGGTCGAGCACCCGGCCCGGCACCAGGCCCCGGCCCTCGGGCGCCGACCGCACCGCGCGCGAGCGGGCCACCCCGACCCGGCACGAGCGCCGGCCGCGGCTGCGCGGACCGGCCTGGGTCGACGGACCGATGACCAGCTCGCACCTCGTCCTCGGCTCGGCCGGGCTGCTGCTGGCCATCGGCCTGGTCATGGTCTTCTCGGCCTCGTCCATCGAGGCGGCGCTGGACGACCAGTCCGCCTGGGGACCCGGCGTGCAGCAGGTCGTCTGGGCCGTGCTCGGCATCGGCGCGATGCTCGTGGCCCTGCGCCTGCCCGTCGGGCTCATCCGCCGGTGGTCGCCGATCGCGCTGATCGTCGTCGCCGTGATGCTGCTGCTGGTCCTGGTGCCCGGGATCGGTGTGAAGCTCAACGGCGCGCGGCAGTGGTTCGACCTGGGCTTCGCCCTCCTGCAGCCCTCCGAGGTCGCCAAGCTCGTGTTCGCCCTCTGGGGGGCGCACGTGCTCGCGCTGCGCGAGCGCTACCTCACGACGTCGTCCCTGCTGGTCCCGGTGGTGCCGGTCTTCGGGATCCTGGCGCTGCTGGTGATCGCCGAGCCCGACTTCGGTGGCGTCGTCAGCCTCGGGCTGGTGCTCATCGGGCTGCTCTGGGCCGGCGGCATGCCCCTGCGCTGGTTCGCGTGGGCCGCCGCGGCGCTGGCCGCCCTGCTCGGCCTCGTCGTGGCGGTCTCTCCGGAGCGGCTGGACCGCATCACGGCCTTCCTCGACCCGTTCGCCGACCCCAGCAACAGCGGTTTCCAGGCCATCCGGGGCATGTACGCGCTGGCCACCGGCGGCTTCTGGGGCGTCGGGCTGGGCAACAGCGCGATGAAGTGGAACATCCTCCCCGAGGCCGAGTCCGACTTCATCTTCGCGATCATCGGCGAGGAGCTGGGCTTCCTCGGCTGCCTGGTCGTCATCGCCCTCTACGGCGTCCTGGCCTGGGCGGGCTTCCGCATCGCCTGGCGCTCGGCCGATCGGTTCGCCCAGCTGGCCTGCGTGGGCATCACCGTCTGGCTGGTCGGCCAGGCGGCGATGAACATGGGTTACGTGGTGGGCCTGCTGCCGGTGACCGGCGTGACGCTGCCGCTGATCTCGGCCGGCGGCACGTCGCTGATCCTCACCCTGTTCATCGTCGGGCTCCTGGCGCGCTTCGCGCGATCCGAGCCCGCCGCCATCGAGCACCAGCGCGCCCAGGACCGCGGCTGGCTCACCCGGCTCCTGCTGCCCGTGCCGGCGGCGGCGGTCGATCCCGTGCGGCCGCGCCGCCGACCGGAGCAGCAGCAGCAGCCCGCCCGCGCCGTCGGCTCCGGCGCGCGCACCGTCCTGCACACCCGGTCCGGTCCGCCCCGCGGGGGAGTTCCGCAGCAGGTGCCCGCGGCCCGTGGTGGGCGTCCCCTCCCGGAG
>CADCTN010000065.1 GCA_902805535.1 uncultured Blastococcus sp.
GGCCATCGCGGGCGTCGCGGCCACCCGGGCCAAGGCCGACGAGGCCATCGCCGGGGTCGCAGCCACCCGGGCCAAGGCCGACGAGGCCATCGCCGGGGTCGCAGCCACCCGGGCCAAGGCCGACGAGGCCATCGCCGGGGTCGCAGCCACCCAGGCCAAGGCCGACGAGGCCATCGCCGGGGTCGCAGCCACCCAGGCCAAGGCCGACGAGGCCATCGCCGGCGTCGGCCGGACCCGCGAGAAGGCCGATGCGGCGATCGACGCCGTCGACGGGACGGCGTCCCGTGCCGACTCGCTGGTGGGGCGCGCCGAAGGCATGGTCGGCCGGGTCGAGCCGCTGCTGGCCGACTACGAGCCGGCCCTCACCGCGCTCGCGCCGTCGCTCCGCCGGCTCGCCGCGTCGTTCGACCCGTCCGAGGTCGACGCGCTCATCACGCTCATCGACCGGCTGCCGCTGCTCCTGACCCACCTGGACGAGGACATCCTGCCGGTCCTGCAGACCCTGGGAACCGTCGGCACGGACGTGCACGACCTGGTCGACACGGTCCAGGACATGCGCCAGATCGTGAAGGGCTTCCCGGGCTCCCGCCTCTTCCGCCGCCGGGGTGCGGAGGAGATCGCGGAGGACGAGACCCGGGAAGCCGCGGCCGCTCAGCCCTGAGGCTCCTGCGCGCCCGGCCCCGCGCCGGTCTCGGTCGGGTACCCCAGCGCGCGGACGACGTCCCCGATCCGCTCGTAGGTCTCCCCCTCGGGCAGCTTCTCCAGTTCCGTGGCGACGGCGTCCGGCGCCCGGTGGTCACGGGCGGCCTCGACCAGCTCCGGACCGGTGGCCGGGAAGTCCGCCCGGACAAGCCAGCGAGCCAGCTCCGCGCGGGCGACGACGGCGTCCTCGGTCATGCCCACCGGCACTCCGCCGACGAGGGTGCCGGCCGGGTCGGAGGTGATGTCGCGGTCGCCCTCGGCGATCGGCTCCACCTCGCGCCACTCGTGGGCACGGGTGGCGTGCTCGCCCTTGAGCATCCCCTGGATCTCGTGCTCGAGTTCCTCGTCGACGCGGGCGCTGTGCTTGGTGCTGCGCGCCGACGTCCCCGCGAACTGGTCTCCGGCCTCGGTCACGGTGTCTCCTTCGGTCTGGGCCCGGGTCCACCGGGCCGATGTCTCAGTCCTCGTGCAGGGCACCCGGCTTGTGCACCGCCGTCCTGCCGCTCTTGTCGCTCCTGACCTCGTACTGCGGCTCGTCCTCGCTCGCCCTGACCGTGCGGCCGGATGCCTCGGTGTCCTCGGTGATCTTCCGTTCGACGGTGCCCTCCGTCGTGTTCCCGTGGCTGTTCCAGGTGACGTGGTCACCCTTCGAGAACTCGTCCGCCATGACCGCTCCTCCCTCCGTCGCTGCGCCACTGCCTGGTGGTCGCCACTGCCTGGTCGGTCGCCACTGCCTGCCCCCTGCCGCCGGGGAGCACACATGCGGGGACGAAGCAGGCACGATCACCCGTTCGGGAAGCGACCTCACCCCACGGGGCCATGGCAGCCGCCCGTTCGTCACGTAGCGTCTGTCTCGACGGACACCTGAGGGGTGTCGTCGCTGGTCCAGCCGCCGTGCCGGTCACCCAGCGTCACCCCCGGGTCCGTCCTCGATCGCCGGCCCGGTCGACCCCATTCCCCCGGGGTCGGCCGGGTCGGCCCCTTTAGGCTCCCTGCCATGACGACCTCCTTCGGCCCCGACGGGCTCCGCCCGGTGGACGTGCTGACGGTGGTCGGGGTCTCCGACGTCACGCCGTCGGTGCGCCGGGTGGTCCTCTCCGGCAGCCCGGAGGCCGCCGCGGCGGCCGGTCCCACGGTGAACCTGCTGGTCCCGCGCGTGGGAGACGCCGATCCGCAGTGGCCCCGCATCCAGCGGGACGGCCGGATCGTCTGGCCGCAGGGCAGCCACGGCGTCGCCCTCCGCAGCTACACCGCGCGTCGTCAGGACCCCGCGGCCGGGGTCGTGGAGATCGACTTCGTGCTGCACGGGGACGGACCGGCCGCGGCGTGGGCGGCCGCCGCCCGTCCCGGCGCCCTGCTCGCCGTCGCCGGGGCCGCCTCCTTGGCCGAGCGCCCCGCGGCCTGGCTGCTGCTGGCCGG
>CADCTN010000066.1 GCA_902805535.1 uncultured Blastococcus sp.
CGCGGCGGCAGGCGGTGGTGGTCGTGGAGGGCGCGACCCGGGTCGGGACGCCCCTGGCGGCGATGCTGGCGGCGCGCGGCGTCGGCCGGGTGACGGTCCGGGACACCGGGCTCACGGCAGCCGGCGACGCCGTGGTCGGAGGCCTCACGGCCGAGGACGAGGGCCGGCCACGGGCCCTGGCCGCCGCCGACGCGGTGCGCCGGGTCGCCCCGCTCACCGACCTGCGGCCCCTGCCGCCCGGCGCCGGCGCGGATCTGGTCGTGCTCGCCCGGCCGTGGGCCGCCTCCGATCCCCTCGTCGCGGGTCTCCAGCGGTCGGGGGTGCCGCACCTGGTCGCCACGGTCCGCGGGCAGACGGGGGTGGTCGGCCCGCTGGTGGTCCCCGGGGCGACGAGCTGCCTGCACTGCGCCGACCTGCACCGCAGGGACGCCGACCCGCACTGGCCGTGGCTGGCGGCGCAGCTGACCGCGGCCGAGCCGCCGCCGAGCGGCGCGACGATCACCTGCCTGCTGACCGCCGCGACGGCGGCGCTCCAGGCCCTCGCCTTCCTCGACGGTTCGGCGGCTCCCGGGGTCCTGGAGGCCACCGTCGAGCTGCGCCCACCGCACCGCGGTCCCCGGGTGCGCCGGTGGCCGCCGCATCCGGGATGCCCGTGCGGCGCGGCCGAGGCGACGACCGCACCGACCGCTTCCCGCAGGCCGACCACCCGGGTGGGCGAGGTCGCATCGGCCGGCACGGGCACGGAGCATCCCCGGCAGGGAACAATGGGCGGCTGACCGAGCTACCGAGCTCATCGAGACGACACGGCGGCGCCTGACGGGGCGCGGGCGCCGGCCAGGAGGACCGCGTGAGCGACGACGGACCGGTGATGCCGCGAGGCTCGGTCTCACGGACCGCGCGACTGGCCTCGCTCCCCCTGGGGGCGGCCGGGCGCGCCACGCTGGGCCTGGGCAAGCGGCTCTCCGGCCGGGACGCCGACGCGGTCGCCGCGGAGCTGCAGCAGCGGACGGCCGAGCAGCTGTTCGCCGTGCTCGGCCAGCTCAAGGGCGGGGCGATGAAGCTCGGCCAGACCCTGTCGGTGTTCGAGGCGGCCGTTCCCGAGGAGATCGCTGCGCCCTATCGCGAGGCGTTGACGAAACTTCAGGAGGAGGCGCCGCCGATGCCGGTGCGCACCGTGCACGCGGTGCTCGCCCAGCAACTCGGCGGCACCTGGCGGACCCGGTTCGCCGAGTTCGACGACCGGCCCGCGGCAGCGGCCAGCATCGGGCAGGTGCACCGCGCGACCTGGCGCGACGGCCGCGACGTCGCCGTCAAGATCCAGTACCCGGGAGCGGCGACCGCCCTGATGTCCGACCTCAACCAGCTCGCGCGCTTCGCCCGGCTCTTCGCCGCCCTCTTCCCCGGCATGGACGTCAAGCCGCTGATCGCCGAGCTCAAGGCCCGCGTCGTCGAGGAACTGGACTACGGGCTGGAGGCCGACGCCCAGCGGGCCTTCGCGGCGGCCTACGCCGGCGACGCGCAGATCGCCGTCCCCCGGGTCGTGGCCAGCGCGCCGAAGGTGATCGTCTCGGAGTGGGTCGAGGGGACGCCGCTCTCACGCATCATCGCCGACGGCACCCGCGAGCAGCGCAACCGGGCCGGTCACCTGCTGGCCGTCCTGCACTTCTCCGGTCCGCAGCGTGCCGGGATGCTGCACGCCGACCCGCACCCGGGGAACTTCCGGCTGCTGGCCGACGGCCGGCTGGGGGTCATCGACTTCGGGGCCACCGCGCGGCTGCCCGACGGGCACCCGGAGCCGATCGGGCGGCTGCTGCGCTGGGCCCTGGACGGCAAGGCGGACGAGGTGCTGGCCGACCTGCGGGCCGAGGGGTTCGTCCGTCCGTCCGTCGAGATCGACGCCCAGGGCGTGCACGACTTCCTCCGGCCGATGCTCGACCCGGTCGCGGAGCACCACTTCCACTTCACCCGCGCGTGGATGCAGGAGCAGGCGGCCCGGATCGCCGACCCCCGGGCCGAGGCCAGCAAGCTGGGGCGGCAGCTGAACCTGCCGCCGGCCTACCTGCTGATCCACCGGGTGACGATCGGTTCCATCGGTGTGCTGTGCCAGCTCGACACCGCCGGTGACTTCCGCAGCGTCCTCGAGGAATGGCTCCCCGGCTTCGTGGCGTGAGCTCGCGGGCTCCTTGCCTACCGATGCCGGGCACGGACGCGCCGGGAGCGTCCGTGCCCGGCATCGTAGGCCGGAGGATGGGGTCCTCCTCTCAGTAGACGGCCGCGCTGGCGCGTGCGGCGCGGCGCACCGCACGCTCCGCACGACGAGCCGCGCGGCGGGCCAGGTAGAGACGGCGAGCACGAGAGGCCGTTGCGGCCTCCGCCTGCATCTCGCTCAGCCGGCTGTGCGCCAGTTCCTGTTCGAGCATGTACATGGCAGTTCCCTCTGGATGAGTGGTCGTTCCCGCTGTGCTGATCCCCTGAGTGGCTGATCCCCTGAGTGGCTGATCCCTCAGTGCTGAGGAGCCACCGACCGGGCTGGATGCGTTCGGCCGTCGTGGAACTCACGCGGCCACGACCTTGCGGGGGCGTCCCCGCGGCCGCTTGCGGGCGATGACGGTGCCCCGCTCGAAGATCTCGCCGCCCCAGACACCCCACGGCTCTGCGCGGTCCAGGGCGCCGGCCAGGCAGGCGTTCCGGATCGGGCACTCGCCGCACAGGGCCTTGGCCTGCTCGAGCTGCGCCGGCCTCTCGGCGAACCACAGCTCCGGGTCCTCGACCCGGCACGGCAGCGGGCGCCGCACCGGCGCGGGGTCCAGTGGCGTGGGTCGTCTCGGCGGGAAGCCCCCGGTCCAGGGGAGCCCGGGTCGGCGGTGGGACGTCGGGCGGTCGATCGTCTGCTGCACTGCCGCTCCTCCTCGTTCTCGTCGTCTGCGACGGCCGACGGATCCCCGCCGGCCGGAAGTCGGTGTCGGGAGTCGCGGACAAAGAGAAAGGCCGCGGATCCCGGGGTTCGGGTTCCGCGGCCTCGTGGAGGACCGGTCGAGCGATTAGCTCTGCGGTCTCCTCGAGGAGTGGCTCCCGAGGGTGGTGCCGTTGTTCTCGAAGGTCGTGCGGGCGTGCGCCTTGTCGTCGTAGGTCGTGGTCACGACGACGTCACCGATCGGCCGGCGCGCGAGGGAGCGGAGCCGGAGCGCGGTGCCGCCGGCGGGCAGACCGATCCCCTGGACAGGGGCGAGCGGCGCAGCACTGATCAGTGCCGGGCTCTCGACGGAGCCGGTGCACATGCCCGAGCCGAAGGCCGGGCGCACGTCGAGGCCGTCCGGGCCGAGGAGATCGGCGGGGGCCTTCGTCCACGTGGTGCTGATCATGGGTACCCCCTCCTTCCTCGGTGTCGGCCCTGGCCGGACGGCCAGGAACGCGGGGGTGCAGCTCGTGTGTGCCGAGACACTATGGCCGCCGCCAGAACCGGGTCAATCGAATTAACGGCTACGTCGTCCGGACGTGTCGTGGCGTTCGTCCGGACCCGCCCGCCGTCGCCCTGGGTGCCGACCCGGCCCGCGTCCGGATCGGTCCACTCAGCCGCTGACGGCGGCCAGCACGTCCTCGCCGTACAGCTCGAGCTTGCGGGCTCCGATGCCCGGGAGGCCGGAGAGCTCCTGCAAGGTTCCCGGCCGTGATTCCGCGATGGCCTGCAGCGTGGCGTCGGTGAACACCACGTAGGCCGGCACCGAGGCCGACTGCGCCGCCTGGCTGCGCCAGGCCCGCAGCCGCTCGAACAGCTCCCCCGCCGCGCCCTCGAGGACGACCTTCTGCCGCTTCGCCGGCCGCCGGGTCGCGGCCGGGGCCGTCGGGCTCGACCCGGGCGCCAGCCCGTCGAGGAAGCGGCTGCGCGGACGGGCCCGCTTCGCCCCGGGGTTGCGGCCCAGCGACCACGACAGCGTCAGCTGCTCGCGCGCCCGGGTCACCGCGACGTAGAGGAGGCGCCGTTCCTCCTCGACTGCGTCGGGCCGGGCCAGCGACTGCGCGATGGGCAGGACGCCGTCGACCACGCCGACCACGAAGACGGCGTCCCACTCCAGGCCCTTGGCGGCGTGCATCGACGCCAGCGTCACCCCCTGCACGGTGGGCGCGTGCTGGGCGTTGGCCCGCTCGGCGAGGTGGCCGACGAAGCCGGCGAGATCGAGGTCCGGGTTCTCCGCGACCAGGTCGACGGCGAGGTCGACGAGCGCCGCCAGCGACTGCCACCGGTCACGGGCCGCTCCGCCCGCGGGTGGGCGGTGCTCGGCCCAGCCCACCGACGCCAGCACGTCCCGCACCGTGGGGACCAGTGCGCCCGGATCGCTCCCGCCCGCGGCGGCGCCGCGCAGCAGCAGCACCGCCTCGCGCACCTCCGGCCGTTCGAAGAACCGCTCGCCGCCCTTGAGCACGTAGGGCACCCCGAGGTCGGCCAGCGCCCCCTCGTAGACCTGGGACTGGGCGTTGATCCGGAACAGCACGGCGATCTCCGCCGCCGGCATCCCCCCGTCGATGAGGGCCTTGCAGCACGCGGCGACCGCGGCCGCCTCGGCCGGCTCGTCGGGATGCTCCACGAAGGTGGGCTCGCCGGCGTCCGGGCGCTGGCCCAGCAGCCGCAGGTTCGCGAGCCCCTTGCGCCGGGCGGCCTGCCCGATCAGCCGGTTGGCGAGGCCGACCACCTGGGGAGTGGACCGGTAGTCCCGTTCCAGCTTGACCACGGTGGCGTCGGTGTAGCGGTCGGCGAAGCCGAGCAGGTAGTCGGGGTCGGCGCCGGTGAAGGAGTAGATCGTCTGGTTCGGGTCGCCGACGACGCACACCTCGGCACGCCCGCCCAGCCAGGCGTCGAGCAGCCGCTGCTGCAGCGGGTTGACGTCCTGGTACTCGTCGACCACGAAGTGGCGGTACTGGCCCCGCACCTCGCGCGCCACCGCAGGGTGCTCCTCGATCGCGTACGCGGTGACGAGCAGCAGGTCCTCGAAGTCCAGGGCTCCGTCGCGCTGCTTGGCCGATTCGTAGCCGGCGTACACGGCGGCGACGGCGGCGGCCTCGAACGGCGGCTCCCGCCCGGCGGCCTTCGCGCGGGCCGGGTAGTCGTCGGGCGTGGCCAAGGTGGTCTTCGCCCACTCGATCTCGCTCGCGAGGTCACGCAGGCTCGTGCGGTCGGTGGACAGCCGCGAGCGCGAGGCCGCGGTGGCCACCAGGCGCAGCTTGTTCTCGACCAGCGACGGCATGGGTCCGCCCAGCACGCGCGGCGCGAAGTAGCGCAGTTGGCGCATCGCCGCGGCGTGGAAGGTGCGGGCCTGCACGCCACCGACGTCCAGCGCGGCCAGCCGCCCCCGCAACTCACCGGCGGCACGCGCCGTGAACGTCACCGCCAGCACCTGCTCCGGGACGTAGACGCCCGAGTGGACGCCGTAGGCGATCCGATGGGTGATCGTGCGGGTCTTGCCGGTGCCCGCGCCGGCGAGGATGCAGACCGGGCCGACGACGGCCTGCGCCGCTTCGCGCTGTTCGTCGTCGAGGGCGGCGAGCACGGCCTCCGCGCGGGAGGCCGGCTCGGTGCCGGGTCCCATGGTTCCGCTCAGCGGCATCGTCGCCTCCCTCCGGCTCGCGGTCGACGTGCGCGCCCTGATCCTCTCAGCAGGCAGGGACGCGGCCGGGAAGCATCCCCAGGCCGGTGGCGTTGCGCTGGACACATCGCCGGCCACCCCTCTGCGGGTGGACCGTCTCGGAACAACCAGGGAGGATCCCCTCGATGACCTCGACCCCCACAGCCCCCGTGACCATGTACACCACAGACTGGTGTGGCTACTGCATGCGGCTGAAGAAGCTGATGCAGCGCGAGGGGATCTCCTTCGACGAGGTCAACATCGAGCACGACGCCCAGGCCGCGGAGATGGTCATGAAGGCCAACGGCGGCAACCGGACCGTGCCGACGCTGCTGTTCGCCAACGGTGTCGCGCTGACCAACCCCACCATCGACCAGGTCAAGGCCCAGCTGGCCCCCGTCCCCGAGGCGTGAGCGGGCGGTGATCCCCGGTCCCCGGCCCTCGACAGGGCATGATCGCCCTGCAGAGGGCCGCGACCGCGGCCGCCACACCCCCGGGTCGTTCCCGGAGACGTCGAGGGAGGCCGACGCCGTGGCCCCGGCTTCCGAGACGCCGTCGACCGCCGCGGTCACGCCGGTCGCGTTGACCCGCACGGCACGCGGCTGGTCCGTGCACTCCCCCGCAGGGAGCGAGACCGCGGGGGACCTCGTCGAGGGGCTCTCCCTCGCCGACATCGTCGCCGAGGAGCTCGGTGCGCTCACCGAGCCCGACCGCACCGCCCGCCGGTCCGTCCGGGGGGCAAGCAGCACACCGGAGCCGCAGGACCCCGTGGCGGCCCGCATGGCCGACCTCGAGCGCACCGTGGCCCAGCTCGAGCACGCGCTGGCAGCCCGGGTGTCGACCGAACGGGCCATCGGTGTCCTCGCCGAGCGACACGGCACCGGTGCGCGAGCCGCGTTCGAGTCGCTGCGCCGGGACGCCCGCTCGCAGGGGCGGCCCGTCGCCGAGCTGGCCCGCGAGGTCCTGAGCAGCCTCAGCAGCGACGTTCCCACGGTGGCCCCGGCCGAGCAGGCACCCGCCGTCACGCCCCGGCAGAGCGCGGGCCGGCGGTCCGTCGTCACCGCCATGGCACCCCCGGCCCGGCGCCCGGCGAGCAGTGCCGCCGTCCAGGCCGGTGCCGTCCAGGCCGCTGGGGACGGCGTTTCCTGACCCGTCCGGAGCCGCTCACCCCGCAGGCCCTCGCCGAGCGGCTCGCCGCCCTGCTGGCATCCGCGGAACCCGAGCCGCGGGCGGTCGCGCTGCGCGTCGCGGTGGACGGTCCGGACGCGGCCGGCCCGGCCCCGCTCGCGGACGCGGTGGCCGCCCTGCTGCCCGCACTGGGGCGACCTGCCGTCGTCGTCCCGGCCGCGGGGTTCTACCGGCCGGCCTCCCTCCGCCTGGAGCACGGACGCACCGATCCGGGCGCGCGGTACACCGACTGGCTGGACACGGGTGCCCTCACCCGCGAGGTGCTGACCCCGCTGTGGCCCGACGGCTCCGGGGAGTATCTGCCCGTGCTGTGGGACGTCGCCCGGGACCGGGCTGCTCGGGCCCGACGGCGCCCCGCGCCGGAGCGGGGCCTCGTCCTGGTGCCCGGCGCGCTGCTGCAGGGCATCGGGCTGCCCTTCGACGTCGTCGTGCACCTGCGGATGTCACCGGCCGCCCGGCGCCGGCTCACCCCGCCGGACCAGGCGTGGGAGCTGCCGGCCTTCGACCGCTACGACGACGAGGTCGATCCGACGGGCCTGGCCGACGCCGTCGTGCTCGCCGACCACCCAGATCGGCCGGCGCTGCTGCTGGCCGGCCGGTTCAGCTGAGGTCGCCGGCCAACCAGCGGTCGAGGATGTGCCGGGCGATGGAGACCGGAGGGGGCAGCGCCGCCGGACCCTCTCCACGGGCGAGCTCCTCGCGCGTGAACCAGCGGGCCTCCTCGATCTCGGTGGGATCCAGGACCAGCTCGTGGCTGCTCTCCGCGCGGGCCACGAAACCGAGCATCAGCGACTGCGGGAACGGCCAGGGCTGGCTGCCCACGTAGCGGATGTCGGTCACCGTCAGGCCGACCTCCTCCGCGACCTCGCGCGCGACGGCGGCCTCGGCGGACTCCCCCGGCTCCACGAAGCCCGCGAGGATCGAGAAGCGGCCCGGCGGCCAGACCGCCTGCCGCCCCAGCACCACCCGGTCGCCGCCGTCGTGGACCAGCATGATCACGGCCGGGTCGGTCCGCGGGAAGAACTCGGTGCCGGTGCTCGGGTCGCGCTGGGTCCACCCGGCCCGCTCGATGGTCGTCGCCGTGCCGGTCAGTGGGCTGAACCGGTGGCGCTCGTGCCACTCCAGGATGCCGATGGCCTCCACCAGGAGCCCCGCGTCCAGGTCGTCCAGGTCCGCGCCGGTCTCCCGCAGCCCCGACCAGGAGTCGACCGGCCGGCCGTTCACGGTGAGCGACCGCTCGCCCCGGACGGCAGCGTAGGGAACGCCGTCGGCCTCCCCGAGGTAGACCGCGCCGACCGGCAGCTCCGGCTGCTCGTCCCAGACCAGCTGCGGTCCGTCGGGCCCCTCGGTCACCGGAACCGTGCGCTGGGAGTCGACGGTGAGCACGCGGACCGGCCGGCCGCCGGTGGGATCGGGCAGCGAGCGCGCCAGGTGGCTCCGGTCGTGGGCGACGCGGGACAGCACCGGCACGTCGCCGACGCTGGGCGGGCTGTTCTCCGGCCAGGCCGACGCGGGGACCGTCATTCCGGCGCGCTCGGCCGCACGCTGACCGGCGCGAGCGCGCCCAGCCGACCGGCGACGCGCTCGGCGTCGCCGACGACGACGGCGGTGAGCCCGGCCGACGCCAGGTACCGGTGCGAGGCCTCCTGGACCTGCTCGACGGTCACCTCCGCGAGCGCCTGCTGGTGCTCGGCCAGCCAGCCCGGGGGCAGTCCGGCGCCGACCAGGGCGGAGACGGTGCTGGCGAGCCCGGCGTGCGTGGCGGTCGACAGCGCCATGCTGCCGAGGATGTAGCGGCGCGCCGCGTCCAGCTCGGGCTCGGTCACCGGCAGCAACGCCATCCGGCCGAGCTCGTACCAGGTCTCCAGCAGGGCCGGCCCGGTGACCTCGGTGGCCACGTCGGCCTCGACCAGGAACGAGGACCCGGCGGCCTGGTGGTCCACGGAGCTGCGCGGGCTGTAGGTGTAGCCACGCCGCTCCCGGATGTTCTCGACCAGGCGGGAGGAGAAGTAGCCGCCGTAGATCATGTTGGCCAGCCGCACGGCGGGGAGCTCGGGGTCGGTCCGTCCGGGCGCGGGGCCGCCCAGCCGGATGTTGGACTGCACCGCGCCGGGCCGGTCGACCAGCTGGATGCCGGCCGGCTGCAGGTCCGGAGCCGGGGGTGCCTCGACGGCGTGCCCCGAGCCCGTCCACTCCCCCAGGGCGGTGGCGACGGCGTCGGCCGCGGCCGCCGGGTCGACGTCGCCCACCAGGACCAGCGCGCTGCCGGCCGGGAGCAGCCGCTCGCGGTGCAGCAGCCGGAGCGCGTCGCCGTCGACGGCCCTCACCAGCGCGGGGTCGGGCAGCGTGATCGCGTACGGGTGGTCGCCGTAGCGGCGGGCCGCCAGCGCGCCGCGCGCGATGACGCCCGGCTGCGAGAGGGCGATCGCGATCCGCTCCGCCACCCGGTCCCGCTCGCCCTCGACCTCGCCGTCGGGATACGTGGCGCCGGTCAGCAGCTCGGCGAGCACACCCAGCACCGGTGCCAGGCCGTCGGGCAGCAGGGTGGTGGCGAACAGCAGGCGGTCGGCGTCGCTGCCGACCGAGAGCTCGGCACCGTGGCCCTGCAGCAGCTGGGCGATGCCGGTCTGGTCGTGCGCCGCCGTCCCCAGCAGGACGGCGCCGGAGAGCACCGAGCCGCGGGCGGTGTGCAGACCGGCGTCGGCCGCCGTCGTCGCGGCGAAGGGCACCCGCAGGCGCAGCTCGATCAGCGGCACCCCGGGCCGCGGGACCACGATCAGGCGCAGTCCGCCGGGCAGCGTCGACTCCACCGCCGTCGGGACCGGCTGGGGCCGCGGCTCGCCCAGCGGCGGGATCAGGGACAGGTCAAGGGTCACCGTCGTCCTCCGGTGGCACGCAGCTCGAGCACGGCGGCGGTGTCCGGATCCAGGCCGCGGGCGGCGGCCTGGACCTGGTCGGGTGTGACGGCGGCGAGCCGGGCGGCCAGCTCCCCCGCGAGCTCGGCCCGGCCGTGGACGAGTTCCGCGGCGGCGAACCCGAGGGTGCGGCCGAGCACCGAGTCCTCCTGCCGGAGCAGCTGGGCCCTGGTGCGCGCCTGCACCCGCTGCAGCTCGTCGGCGGGCACGCCGTCCTCGGCTATCCGGCGCACCTCCTCGTGCACCGCGGCCTGCACCCGCTCCGCGGGAACGGCAGCCGGGTGGTGCACCTGCGTGGTGAGCAGGGTCGCGTCCCGGACGTCGAAGGGGTCGCCGAACAGACCCACGTAGCTGCTCTGCGCGATGGCGATGCGGTCGCCGTGCACCAGGCGACGCTCGAGCCGGGAGGCGTCACCCTCGCTGAGCACCTCGGCCAGGAGAACCGTGCCCAGGTAGCGGTCGAAGTCGCCGACCGGATCGGGCACCCGCCACCCGATGGCCAGGGCCGGCGCGGTAGCCAGCGCGTCCTCGACCACCGCCGTGCGCCCGCCGGTGGGGGCGGGCTCACCGGTGGGCGGGAGCGGGGGCACCGGACGGGCGGCGACCGGGCCGAACCAGCGCTGCACGAGCCGTTCGGTCGCGGCCACGTCGAGGTCGCCGCCGACGCAGAGGACGGCGTTGCCCGGCGCGTAGTACCGGGAGAAGAAGTCGGTGGCGTCGTCGACGGTCGAGGACTCCAGGTCGACGAAGGAGCCGTAGCCGTCGTGGGTGTTGGCGAAGCTCTCGAAGGCGATCTGCGGCAGCTGCAGCCAGGGGAAGGCGCCGTAGGGCCGGTTCAGCACGTTGACCCGGATCTCCTCCTTCACCACGTCGATCTGGTTCCGGAGGTTCTCCTCGGTGATCGCCGGCGCGGCCATGCGGTCGGCCTCGAGGAAGAGCGCCCGCTCGAGCGCCTCGGCCGGGAGCGCCTCGAAGTAGTTCGTGTAGTCCTGGTGCGTGGAGCCGTTGAACGTGCCGCCGGCGGCCTGCACCAGCCGGGCGTGCTCCAGCTTCGGGACGTTGGCCGACCCCTGGAACATCATGTGCTCGAAGAGGTGGGCGAAGCCGGTGCGCCCCTCGGGCTCGTTGCGCATCCCCACGTCGTAGAAGACGCTCACCGCGACGACCGGGACGCTCCGGTCGGGGGCGAGGACCACGCGCAGCCCGTTGTCGAGCGTGAACCGCTCCACCGGGTGCCGCAGGCTCAGTTCGGTCCCGGCTGCTGTCACGCGTCCGACAGTAATCGGCTGGACCGGCCGCGGGGCCCGGAGGGCCTCCGGCCGGGACGCCGGGCGCCGCGCTGGGAGGTGCGGCGCCGGAGCGGAACCCGGACGGTCCCCGACGGTGCCGCAGCAGCGGCTCAGCGCAGCAGGGGGACGACACGTGGCCGCGGTGTCGGCCGCCAGGCCGACAGATGTCAGAGCACGTCGACGGCGTCGATGACCCGGTCGATGACGCCGTAGAGCTCGGCGTGGGTGTTGGGGATGGAGATGTAGAGCAGCGCCGGCGCCGGCCGGCCGACGTCGACCAGCAGCAGCGCGGCCCGCTCGCCGCTGGCGTCGTACCCCGGAGCGCCCCAGGAGAGCTGGAACTCGTAGAGGTAGCCCGCGTGCCCGTCGACGTCGCGGGACTCCTCGCGCAGCACCGAACGCTCGTTGGGCAGGGGGTAGTAGTTGCCGCGGACGCTGTCGGCCACGACCTGTGTGGTGGCCTGCAGGGTCGAGGGTCCAGCCCAGCCCAGGCCCTCCGCCAGCGGGCCAGAGGTGCACTGGGCGATGAACGCGGAGCCGTCCGGCGTCTGGTCCTGGGTGACGAAGTACTGACCGGCGATCGCGCTGACCTCGGCCTGCATGCCCAGGTCGAACTCGTACCAGTTCTCGCCGAGGTAGGGGTAGGAGATGCCGGACGCCTCGTCGATGATGCGCACCGTCCCGGACGGGAACTCCGGGCCCGCGGAGGGCAGCGGCGCGCCGGACGGCGGCGGCGTCTGCGCCACCGGATCGGCGTCGGACCGCCCGAGGAGGACGGCGGCGACGGCGACGGCGAGGAGCACCAGCATCGAGACCCCGACGATCCAGGCGGTGCGGGCGCGGCCACCGGGCTCGTCGGGCTCGGCCGGCAGGGCCACGGGCGGCGGCGCGGGCGGGGCGAGGACCGGCGAGGTCTGCACGGACACCCCGGGACCGGCCGGGGCCGTGACGTCGGACCAGCTCCCGCCGCTCCACCACCGCACCAGCCCGGCGTTCCCGTCGGGGTCGGCGTACCAGCCGGGAGGTGGGGCCGGCTGATCGGGTCCGGTCACGGCTCCACCTTATGGCCGCGCGGCAGACCGGTACGGTTCCCGCCTCTGCTCGGGAGGTGCCGTGTCCACTGCTCCACCGGCCGCGGACGAGGACGCCGTCGTCGCCCGGCTGCGCGCGGCCGGCTGCGTCTTCGCCGAGGACGAGGCCCGCCTGCTGAGGGCCGGAGCCGGGTCCCCGGCACGCCTGGAGGAGCTGGTGCGCCGTCGTGTCGAGGGCGAACCGCTGGAGCACCTGCTCGGCTGGGCGGAGTTCTGCGAGCTGCGGATAGCCGTGGCGCCCGGGGTCTTCGTCCCACGGCGCCGGTCGGAGCTGCTGGTCGCGCAGGCCGCCGTCCTGGCCCGGCCGTCGGCCGTGGTCGTGGACCTGTGCTGCGGATCGGGCGCGGTGGCCGCGGCCCTGACCGCCGTCCTGGACCGGCCCGAGGTGCACGCGTCCGACGTCGACCCGGCGGCGGTGGAGTGCGCGCGGAGCAACCTCCCGAGCGCGCAGGTCCACGCCGGCGACCTGTTCGACGCGCTGCCGGCGGCGCTGCGCGGGCGGGTCGACGTCCTCGTGGCGAACGTCCCGTACGTGCCCAGCGAGGCCATCGCGCTCATGCCGCCGGAGGCGCGGGACCACGAGCCGCGGGCCGCGCTCGACGGTGGCGACGACGGGCTGCGGGTCGCCCGCCGGGTGGTGGACGGCGCCGGGGCGTGGCTCGCCCCTGGCGGGTCGCTGCTCTTCGAGGTCGGGGACGGGCAGGTGGAGGCCGCGACGGAGATCGTCGGCGCAGCCGGGCTGCTCCCGCGCATCGTGTCCGATGACGAGGTCGGTGCGACGGTCGTCATCGGCACCGCCGCGCGCTGAGGCCGATCTCAGCGCAGGCGCAGGCCGATCTCAGCGCAGGCGTCGGCCGATCTCAGCGCAGGCGCAGGGCGCCGAGCTCCCGCCACAGGTGCGCCGCGGCTTCCGCGCCACGGTGCAGCATCGACAGCAGGACCCGCTCGTTCGGCGAGTGGATGCGGTCGGTGGGCAGGCCGGTGCCGAGGAACAGCAGCGGCGCCCCCAGCACCTCGACCAGGTCGGCCTCGGGACCGCTGCCGCCCTCCCGGGTGAGCAGCACGTCTGCCGGTTCGGTGTCGAAGGCCTGGCCGATGGCCCGGAGCAGGGCGTCCATGGCCGGCGTGTCCAGGTCGCTCGAGCAGGGCGCGACACCCCCGGGTGGCGTGTGCACCTGGGCCTCGATGCCCGCGGGCACGTTGGCCGCCACCCAGGCCTGCAGCTGCGGCCCGACGTCCTCCGGGCGCTGGTCGGAGACCAGCCGGAAGGTCAGCTTGGCGTGCGCCTCGGCCGGGATGATCGTCTTGTGGCCCGGGCCGGTGTAGCCGCCCCACATCCCGTTGACCTCGGCGGTGGGGCGGGCGCCGGTGCGCTCCAGCGTGCTGAACCCGGCCTCGCCGAACGTCGCCCGGGACGCCGCCGGCCCGGCCAGCCACGCCTGCTCGTCGAACGGCACCCGGCTCATCAGCTCGCGCTCGCGGTCGCCCAGCGGGCGCACCTTGTCGTAGAAGCCCGGCAGGGTCACTCGTCCCTGGTCGTCGTGCAGCTTCGCCAGCAGCTCGGCGAGTGCGTGCAGCGGGTTGGGGACGGCGCCGCCGAAGGACCCGGAGTGCAGGTCGACGGCCGGTCCGCGCAGGGTGATCTCGGCGTCGGCGAGGCCCCGCATGGCGGTCACCGCGCTGGGCACGTCGGGTGCGGCCATGCCGGTGTCGCTGACGACCACCACGTCGCAGTCCAGCCGGTCGCGGCGCTCGCGGAGCAGGTCGGCGAAGTGCGGCGAGCCGGACTCCTCCTCGCCCTCGACGAGCACCTTGAGGGTGACCGCGGGGGTGTCGCGGCCGGTCGCGGCCAGGTGGGCGCGCAGGCCGAGCAGGTGCACCACGAGCACGCCCTTGTCGTCGCTGGCACCGCGGCCGTGCAGCTCGGGTCCGTCGGGGCCGTCGACCCGCGTGGGCTCGAACGGCGGATGCACCCAGAGCTCCGGCGGGTCGACCGGCTGGACGTCGTGATGCCCGTAGACGAGCGCGACCGGCGCGTCCCGGTCCGCCGACGGCCACTCGGCGAACACGGCGGGCGCGCCCGGGGTCGGCCAGATCTCGACGGTGGGGAAGCCCGTGCGCCGCAGGGCCTCGGCCAGCCAGGCGGCGCTGTCGGCGACGTCAGGGGCGTGCGCGGGGTCGGCGGAGATCGACGGGATGGCCACCCACGACTCGAGGTCGGCGTGCAGGTCGTCGAGGTGGTCGAGCACGAAGTCGCGTTCGGGGCTGCTCACGACGTCGGACGGTAGCGCCGTCGGCGGAGCCCTTCACGTCCGGCTAGCGTCCGGGGCATGTCCGGAGAGCTCCTGCACACCGATGTCGGCGACCTCACCTTCCGGGTCCGAGTGGCCGGTCCCGAGAACGGGCGGCCGGTGCTGCTCCTGCACGGCTTCCCGCAGACCTCGGGGTCGTGGGCCGCGGTGTCGCCGCTGCTGAACGAGGCCGGACTGCGGACGTACGCCCCCGACCAGCTGGGCTACTCCCCCGGCGCGCGGCCCGGCGAGGTCGAGGCCTACTCCGCCCAGAACCTCGCGCAGGTGACCGCGGATCTGATGACGGCGCTGGCGATCCCGGTCGCCGACGTCGTGGGGCACGACTGGGGCGCGAACGTCGCCTGGACGCTGGCTGCCTGGCATCCCGACCGCGTCCGTTCCCTGACCGCGGTCTCGGTGCCGCACCCGGCCGCCTTCACCGCGGCGTACCGGGTCGACCCGGAGCAGAAGGAGCGGTCGGGGTACATCCGGCTGTTCTGGCAGGCAGGCAAGGCCGAGGAGGTGCTGCTCGCCGACGACGCCCGCCGGCTGCGCCGGATGCTGTCGGGCGGCGGCGAGCAGGACACCGGGATAGCGGAGGAGTCGATCGACGAGTACGTCGCGGTGCTGTCGGCGCCCGGTGCGCTGACCGCGGCGCTGAACTGGTACCGCGCGATGAGCTCGGACACCCGGGTGGACCTGGTCGGGGTGCCGACGACGTACGTGTGGAGCGACGGCGACGTGGCCATCGGGCGGACGGCGGCCGAGGCCTGCGCCAACTACGTGAGCGGCGACTACCGGTTCGTCGAGCTGCCGGGGGTCACGCACTGGATTCCCGAGCAGGCCCCGGAGCAGCTCGCCCGCGCCGTCATGGACCGCATCGCGTCCACGTGAGCAGCGACCGCCAGGTGGACCTCCGCCCGCCGACCGAGGAGAACGCGGCCGCCTGGAGGTCGCTGTTCGACGACGAGGAGGTCATGCGGTTCGTGGGCACCGGCGAGCGCCGGGATGGCGCCTACTACGCGGGCCTCGCCGAGCGTCAGCAGGTGCTCGCGCGGTCCACCGGCCGCTGCCTGTTCTCCGTCCTCGTGGACGGCCGAGTCGTCGGGTTCACGGGGATCCATCCCTGGAGCCATCCGTGGGGCCCGACCGGCTCGCTGGAGCTCGGGTGGCGCCTCGGGCGGGCGTTCTGGGGACACGGGTATGCCACGGAGGCGGCCCGCGTCGTCCTGGAGCGAGCGCGCGCGGCCGGGGTGATGCACCTGGTGTCGATGGTCCAGGAAGGCAACCTCGGGTCGTTCGCGGTCGCCCGCCGGCTCGGGATGGACAGCGAGGCCGTGCTGCTCTCACCCGAGGGGAACCGAGTCCACCAGCTCGGGCTCACCCTCACGAGCTGAGTGCCCCGCAGGGGCCGGCAGGGTTACGGGCGTCGGCCGGCTGCACGTCGGCGCCGAACCGGTGCCTCGCTGCGGCGACCGTCCGCTACGTGAAGATGCCCGCCGTCGCGAGCTCCACCCGCCGGCGCGCGGCCGACTCGTCGTCCCCGAACCGGTCGACGCCCCACGACAGCGAGGTGACCAGCTGGAACACCTCGTCGGCGGTGACGAAGTCGCGCACGTCGCCCGATGCCTTGGCCTCCGCGAGGAGGACCCCGGTGCGCACGAGCAACGGGGACCGGGTGGAGGACACCGGCGACGCCGGGTCGCGGGTGGTCAGGCAATAGGGCAGGTCGTGCCAGATGCGGAGCTGCCAGGTGAGTCGCACCAGCCACTCGGCGAGAGCGTCGCGCGGCCCACGTGACCGGGCCAGCTCTGCGGCCTCCTCCAGCGCCACGGCGATGTTCGTCCGGAGCACGGCGGCGAGCAGGTCGTCCCGGGTCGGGAAGTTCCGGTAGAGGGTCGCGTTGCCCACGCCTGCGCGAAGGGCGATGCCGTCGAGCGAGGCGAGCACGCCCTCGCTCTCGAAGGTCTCCCGCGCTGCCCTGAGGATCGCGTCGCGGTTGCGCAGCGCATCGGCACGCAAGGGGCGCGGTGTCTCCGCAGCGGCACCGGCAGTCACAGCGACCTCCTTGACGAACCGGGGACTGTCCCCACATCATCAGGTGGGGACAGTCCCCACTTGATTGGGGAGTCTAGATGAATCACACGCTCGCAGGCCGGACCGTGCTGGTGACCGGCGCGAACGGCGGACTCGGCGAGGAGTTCGTCCGCCAGGCACTCGAGCGCGGTGCGGGCCGGGTCTACGCCGCGACGCGCACGCCGAGGGACTGGGACGACGACCGCATCCAGCCTCTGCAGCTCGACCTCACCGAACCCGGCGACGCGCTGCGGGCCGCAGCGACGGCCCCTGACGTCGACCTCCTGGTGAACAACGCGGGCATCGCGCCCGTCGGCGACTCCATCTCAGGACCCGAGGACGCCCTGCGTCGGGTCTTCGAGACGAACTTTTTCGGGACGCTGCGGGTCGCGAACGCCTTCGCCCCGGTACTGGCCGACCACGGCGGCGGCACGCTGCTGAACGTCCTGTCGGCCGCGGCGTGGGTCAACGTCCCGACCGGCTACGCGGCCTCGAAGGCGGCTATGTGGTCGGCGACCAACGCGTTGCGGGTGGACCTGCGGCAACAGGGCACCCAGGTCGTCGGCCTGCTCGTCGGCATGGTGGACACCCCGATGTCGGCCCGGTGGGACGTGCCGAAGGTCAGCGCCAGGAGCGTCGTCGCGGAGGCATACGACGGTGTCGTCGCCGGCGCGCTCGAGGTGCTGGCCGACGAGTCGACTCGCGAGCTGAAGTCGCGGCTGGGCGTGAGGGCCGAGGAGCTCTACCCCTGGCTCGACGACGTGATCGGCTCGTTCGAGGCCTGACCCCGGCACCGGCGCGGCCGGTCAGCCCGCGCCGGTGACCAGGGCGAGCAGGCCGGCCTCGTCGAGCAGGTCGACCGGGCGCAGCGTGACCTGCGCTGCGACGTGGTGGAAGCCCGCGCTCACCCGCTCGACGGGAACGCCGGTGAGCCGGGCCCAGCCCAGTCGGTAGGCGGCCAGCTGGACCGCGGCGGCGGCGAGCTCGGCGCCCGACGGCGGTGGACCGGTCTTCCAGTCGATGACCTCGAACCCGCCGTCGGGGTCGGCGTAGACGGCGTCGATCCGCCCGCGCAGGGTGAGCGGGCCCAGCGGCGTCTCGAAAGGGACCTCCACCTCGGCGGGCTGGCGGTCGGCCCACTCGCCGGCGAGGAAGGCCGCCTGCAGCTCCGCCAGCGCCCCGTCGGGAGCGGCGAACTCGTCACCGGAGCCGGGCAGCTCGTCGAGGTCGACCAGCTTGGCGGCGCCGAAGCGCTCCTCCAGCCAGGCGTGGAACGCCGTTCCGCGGCGGGCCTGCGGAGCGGGGGCCGCCGGCATGGGGCGGCGCAGCCGGCGGGCCAGCTCGGCCGGGTCGCGGCGCAGGGTGACCAGCGCGGACACCGACAGGTGGGACGGCAGGGGCACGTCGACGGTCGGGCTGGCGTGCCGGGCCCGCTCGCGCAGCAGCAGGTCGGCGTCCCGGACCCACTGCTCGACCAGCGGGTCGGCGCGGTCGAGGGCCTGGTCGGCATCGAGCGGGTGCGGCGCGGCGGCGGTGACCAGCTCCGCCGCGGCGCCGAGCGCGCGGCGCCGTCCGGACGACAGCGGGTCGGCGGGCCAGATCCCGACCGGCCACTCGGCCAGCGCCGGGTTCGTCGCGTCGTCGGCGGGCGGATCGGCCCAGTGCACGACGGTGCCGGCGCCGTCCTCGCAGGCCTGCTGGGCGGTCAGCAGCAGGGACGAGGGTCCGCAGGGCTTGACGCCGTCCCGCCACCAGCTGCCGGAGCACAGCAGCAGGTGCCGGGCGCGCGTGACGGCGACGTAGCCCAGCCGGATCTCCTCGGCGGTGCCGAAGCCCTTCCACTCCTGGACGTAGTCCTCCAGCGCCTGCCGGACGACGGCCTGGTCACCCGAGCCCGGCACCGGGAGGCGCAGCCGGGGCAGCTCCTCGCGGTCGGTCAGCCGGAGGTCGGCGGGGACGGCGCCCGGGTCGCGGATCCAGGAGTCGCTGGTGTCGGCCTTCGACGGGAACTGGTCGGCGGTCAGCCCGGGGACGGCGACGACGTCCCACTCCAGCCCCTTCGCCGAATGACCGGTGAGCAGCTGGACGGCCTCGGGGTTCACCGCGACCTCGCCGGGCTCCAGGCCCCGCTCGCGCTCCTCGGCGTCGCGGAGGTAGCCGAGGAAGGCCGGCAGGGAGGGCAGCTCGGCCAGCTCGGTGAACTCGGCGGCCACCCCGTGCAGGGCGTCCAGGTGGGCGCGCGCGCCGGCCGGGCTGGCGCCGGGTGCGCTCGCCAGCTCCGTCTCCAGGCCGAGGGTGCGCGCGACCTCGTCGACGAGGTCGGGCAGCGACTCGCTCAGCCGGTTGCGCAGGTGTGCCAGCTCGCCGCCGAGCCGTCGCAGCCGCCGGTAGCCCGCCTGCGAGTAGGCGTCGGGACCACCGAGGTCGTCGAGGGCCTCGACGATGCTGCCGCGCTCGGACGGCGCCTGGACGGCGGGCGCTCCCTCGGCCGCAGCGGGCCGGCGGGAGTGCACCAGGGCGCGCGCCCGGGCCTCGAGGGCCGCCAGGTCGCGCGGCCCGATGCGCCAGCGCGCCCCGGTGAGCAGACGGCCCATTGCATCTCCGGCGGTCGGGTCGACCAGCACGGTGAGCGTCGCGACGACGTCGGAGACCTCGGGCACCTCGAGCAGGCCACCGAGGCCCACCACCTCGACCGGCAGGCCGCGTTCCCGCAGGGCGGCCGCGATGCCCGGGAGCTGCTTGCGGGCGCGCACCAGCACCGCCACCGTCGGGTGGCGGCCGTCCCGGCTACCGAAGTCGGGATCAGTGCCGTGCCAGCAGGCGGCCAGCCGGTCGGCGAGCGCCTCGGTCTCGTCGGCGATGGTGTCGTACAGCCCGACGGTGACCGCCCCACGGTCGGCGGTGGGAGCCGGCGCGAGATCGGGCAGCGGCTGCTCGGGGGGCGGCAGCATCCCCGACACCGCGTTGGCGACGGCGAGGACGGCCTCGTCGTTGCGCCAGCTGGTGGCGAGGGTCAGCCGCTCGGCATGCCGGCCGGGCAGCCCCGGGAAGGTGCGGTCGAAGCGTTCGATAGTGCCGGCCGAGGCCCCGCGCCAGCCGTAGATGGACTGCCGGGGATCTCCGACCGCGAGCACCGGGTGGCCGGTCTCGCCGCCGAACAGGGCCTCGAGCATGCGCAGCTGGCCGACGCTGGTGTCCTGGTACTCGTCGAGGAGCACGACCTTCCAGCGGGCGCGTTCCCGGCGGCCCACCTCGGCGGAGGCGACGGCGATCCGCGCCGCGTGGGCGACCTGGTCGGCGTAGTCGATGGCGCCGGCCGCGCGCTTGCGGGACTCGAACGCCTCGACCAGCGGCAGCAAGGCGACCCGCGCCTTCTGCCGGGCGAGCATGTCGAGGACCGGCGCGTACGGGCCCTTCTTGCGGGGCGCGTCGGGGTAGCCGGCGATCTGCGCCTCCAGCCGGGCGGTCCACGCGCGCAACGCGGCCGGGCTGATGTCGTGCTCGCCGAGGTCTGCGGCAAGGGCCAGCACGTCCTCGACGGTGGTGAGCAGCGTGAGCGGGACGTCGCTCATGTCGCCGGTGTACGCGGTGACCACGGTGGCGGCCTGGCCCCAGCACATGGCCGGGCCGAGCACCCCGGCGCCGGGCTCGACGCCGATGCGCAGACCGTGCTCGGCCACCAGCGCGGCCGCGTAGCCGTGGTAGGTCGAGACGGTGGGCTGGGCGATCTCCAGCCGGTCCCGGAGGTCGGGCTCGGTCTGCCCGTGCCGGGCGAGGGCGCCCAGCCGCAGCCGGATCCGCTCGTTGAGCTCGCTCGCTGCCTTGCGAGTGAATGTCAGGCCCAGGATCTCCTCCGGGGCGACGACGCGGTTGGCCACCAGCCAGGCGACCCGGGCGGCCATCGTCTCCGTCTTGCCCGACCCGGCACCGGCGACGACGACCAGCGGCCGGTCGGCCGGCGCCTCCACGACCCGGGCCTGCTCCGGCGAGGGCGCGTAGGAGAGCCCGCAGCGTGCGGCCACCTCGGCCGGCGTCAGCAGTCGGCGGGGCGGGGCCGGTTGCGGAACGGACTCGGCGAGGAGGTCGTCGAAGGAGAGCTGTCCCTCGGCGGCCGACCGGAGCGGGGTCACGCCGTCACCTGCCGGCCGGGCTCCTGCAGCGGGCAGCTGCGCCGCGCGGGACAGCGCGAGCAGTGCGAGCCGGTCCGCACCTCGAAGGTCGCCGCACCCATTCCCTCGCCGACCTGGGCGAGCAGCTCGCCGGCCCACGTCTCCCCCACGGCCACCTCGGTCGGCAGCGGCTCCTGGTGCTGCTCCTTGGCCTTGGCGCCGGTGCCCACCTGGAGCAGCGCCGCCCCGCCGGGCACCGTGCCGTGGTCGCCGAAGGCGCCCGCCGCGATCGCCACCTGGTAGGCCGCCAGCTGCCCGTGCTCCTCGGTGTTCCTCGCCGCGGTCCTGCCGGTCTTCAGGTCCACCACGACCAGCCGGCCCTCGGCGTCGCGCTCCAGCCGGTCGACCTGCCCGCGGATGCGGGCGCGCCCCACCGTGACGTCGAAGTCCTCCTCCGCGCCGATGAGCTCGCGCCCGTTCGCGGCGTGCCAGCGGAGGAACTTCTCCAGCATCTCCTGCGCGGTGACCCGCTGGCGCTGGTCGGACCACCCGGGGCCCAGGTCGAGCTGGTCGAGCTCCGCCGCGAGGGCCGCCGGCGCCTCGACCGGCGGAAGACCGTCGGCCACCTGCTGGGCGACTGCGTGCACGGCCGACCCGACGGTCCGGGTGGTGTCGGGGGACGCTTCTGCGCCCACCGCCCCGAGCACCCAACGCAGCGGGCACCGCTGGTAGGTCTCGATCGCCGACGGACGGACGCGGACGGCGTCCTCCTCGCGGACCAGCGGGGCCTCGTCCGAGAGCGGGGCCAGCCCCCACCAGCTCGACGGCGCGGCCCCGGCGACGCCCTCGTCGGCCAGCCGGCGCAGCACCGACGCCGCGGCCGACCGGCGCTGCGCCGGGGTCTGCGGATCGGTCAGCGCCCGGCGCAGGTCCGCGACCAGCGCCGGGAGGGTCAGCGATCGCGGCAGCTCGGTCAGCGGACGCCCGTCCTCGGGTGGCGGCGGCGCCACCAGGTCGAGGAAGCGCGAGGCGGTGGCCCCCGCGTCGGCGCCGTCGAGGGCTCCCTCGACGGCGGTGACGACCAGGCGTGCCCGGGCCCGGGTGCAGGCCACGTAGAACAGCCGCCGCTCCTCGGCCAGGGCGAGGGTGCGCCGGTCGACGGCCGTGCCGTCGACGCCGGAGGCGCGCTCCACGAGCTCCTCGGTGCCGAGCAGGGTGGAGCGTTCGCGGAGGTCGGGCCAGACCCCCTCCTGCACACCGGCGACGCACACCAGGTCCCACTCCAGGCCCTTGGACGCGTGCGCGGTGAGCAGCCGGACGGTCTCCCCCGCCACCGCGCGCGCGGCGCCGGCGTCCCCGGGCAGCTGCTGGGCGGAGAGGTGGGCGACGAACGCCCGCACGTCCGCCGAAGGCAGCCGGTCGACGAATCCGGCCGCCGCGTCGAACAGCGCCACGACGGCGTCGAGGTCGCGGTCGGCCACCGCG
>CADCTN010000067.1 GCA_902805535.1 uncultured Blastococcus sp.
GGCGGAGGAATCGGCGCGTCGTCCGGTCGTCGGGCTCGGAGGAGGGCATGCGTCGGGTTCTCCCGGGCTCGGCGTCGGAGCGATCAGGGTAGGTCGGCAACCTGTGAGTCCGCGTCCTCGAGCCAGGCCTCCACCCGGTCCAGCTCGGCGTGCGTCAGCCCGCGCACGAACTCCGGCGCCACCACCAGCACGTGGCCGTGCGCGGCCAGCCACTCGCGGGTGTCCTCCGCCTGCTGGGCGAGGTCGTCGTCGATCCACACGATGCGCCGGTCCGGCTCGGCCTCGGCGACCGACCGGGCGGCGGCCAGCTTCCACCACCCCGGGAGCCCGCCCCGACCCTCGCCGTAGCCGGTGGGCAGCACCTCCTCCCGGGCGTGCGTCCGCAGCCCCCGGGGGAGGCCCATCGGCTCGGCGAGCAGCCGGTCGGCCAGGTGCGTCCACGTCGTCAGCCACTGCAGCTCGACGCGCCCCGACTCGTGCCACTCGCGCAGCCGGGCGACGACGGTCGGGTCCCACGACAGCACGTAGCCGTTGTAGGTCCCGCGTCGCCAGCCCTCCGGCAGGTCGGGGTGGACGGCGTTCAGCACGCCGTCGACGTCGAGCAGCAGCACCGGTGGGGAAGAGCTCATGACGTCCCTCCTACCCGCCCGGCCACGTCGGGACCGGTGACTCAGGACACCGGGACGTGTCCCCGGCGAACGTAGTTCCTGCTCCGGCCGGACGGTCCGGCCGGGCGCTGGAGGAGAGACCACCGTGACCGCTCAGCCCCTGCCCGCCACCCGGCCCCTGGACGACGTCGCCGCCCCGACCCCGCCGCCGGCCGTCCTCGGCCGGCGCACCGCCGTCGCCGCCCTGCTCGTCGGCGCGACCCTGAACCTCGCCGAGGCCCTCCTCGGCCGGGCCCTCGGCCTCGGCGAGTCGACCGAGCAGACCCTCGACGTCGTCGCCGGGAGCCCCGGCCTCGCCGCGGCGACGCTGGCCGTCGGCACCCTCGCCGTCCCGTTCCTGCTGCTCGGCCTGGTCGCCATGGCGCAGCTGATCCGCCCGCGCATGCCCAGGCTGGGCACCGCCGCCGCGGTCAGCGGGTTCGTCGGCGCGCTCGGCTTCCTCGGCCTGCACGCCGTCTCGATCGTCGACGCCGCCGCCGCCGAGCAGCCCGACCGCGCCGCGATGCTCACCCTGCTGCAGGACGTCCAGTCCAGCCCGCTGGCGCTGCTGGTCCTCGTGCCGTTCCTGATCGGCATCCCGCTGTCGCTGCTGCTGACCTCGATCGGCTTCCTGCGCACCCGCGTCGTGCACCGGTGGATCCCGGCCGCGCTGCTCGTGTTCCTCGTCCTCGACTTCGGCCAGTTCCCGACCGGCCCGGTCGACCCGCACTGGCTGTTCGTCGCCGCCGCGGCCGGCGTCGCCGCCGCCATCGCCCGCCGCACCGACCGGGAGTGGTGGCTCGGCGGCGGATCGGCGAAGAACTGAGCTCGCGTCCACTACGGTCCCCGAACTGATGCTCAGGAGCCGTCCGGCCACGGAGAGCCGGGCCACCACCGTGGTGGCCCGGCTCGCCGCCGTGCTCTCGATCGGCTACCTCGCCGTCGGGGTGGTCCTGCACCTCATGACGGCGGAGGCGCGGCGGGAGGACCTGCTCGCCACCCCCGAGCCGATTCTCGGCCCGGCCATGGCGATCGTCGGCGCCGCTCTGCTCGGGCGGGTTCCCCGGCACCGGGTCCTGCTGCTGATGACCGCGATCGGCTGCTTCGCCTGCGTGTTCGCCGGCTCGCTCGGCACCGCCGTCTTCGGCTTCAGCACCGACGCCGATCCCGCGGCCGGCTACCGCGTCGCCGCCTGGCTCGCGCAGTGGACCTGGATCCCGGTGTTCGTCCCGTTCGTGTCCCTGCTGCCGCTGATCTTCCCCGACGGGCGGCTGCCGTCGCCCCGCTGGCGCCCCGTGGCCGCCGCCGCGATCGGCCTGACCGCCGTCATGGTGCTGGTCGCCGCCTTCGCCGACATCCGTACCGAGGGGCGTCCGGCCAACCCGGTGGCCGTCGACGCCCTGGACCCGGTCGCCGACCTGCTGGGCCCGGCGGTGTTCACGGTGCTGCCCGC
>CADCTN010000068.1 GCA_902805535.1 uncultured Blastococcus sp.
GGAACAGCTCGTCGGACCGCCGGTCGATGCGCAGGTCGTTGAGCCCGAGGTAGACCCGCGACAGCGGCCGCCGGGCCAGCTCGGCCGCGCGGCCGACGGCGTCCTGGGTCTCGATCAGGATGCCCAGCCCGCAGCGTCCGGCGACCCGGTCGAGGGTGCGGTCGACCTCCTCGGTCGTGCGGACCATGGGCAGCAGGATCTCGTCCGCGCCTCGCGCGACGGCCTCGTCGACCTCCCCGGCCGTCCACGGTCCGTACCCGTTGACCCGGCACAGCAGGCGCCCGTCGGTCGCTGCGCGCATCCGGGCGAGGTCGTCGGGGGTATCGGCGTTGATCTGGGTGTCCTCGCCGAGCTGCCGGCGCGCCTTTCCGCGACGCTCCCAGTCGACGATCACCCCGGCGGCGCCGGCGGCCACGACGTCCGATCCCCAGTGCGGGTCGACGGTGAAGAGAAAGAGGTCCACGCGGGATAGCTTAGGCTTCCCTAACCGACACCCCGCAGCCGGTCGGCGCGACGGTCAGCCCAGTGGTGCGCCGGCCGCCACCGGGGTGGGGTGCGGAACGGGGAAGGCCAGCGCGGTGCCGCGCACGGTGATGCAGACGTCGTCGCCGGCGCTGGGCAGGTCGGCGCCGTCCAGCCGGGCCGTGACGGTCGGGCCACCCACCAGGTCCAGCCACACCCGCGAGTCGTGACCGTAGAAGTCCACGCTGCGCACCCGGGCCACCGCGGCGGCCGGGCCGGGCACCGACAGCCGGAGCTGCTCCGGGCGCAGCAGCACGCGGGCCGGCCCCTCGGCGACGGCGACCCCGGCGGTCTGCTCGTACGGCAGCGCGCCGAGGAGGCAGTGCGCGAGGCCGTCGCGGAGCTCGGCGTCCAGGACGACGGCCTCGCCGACGAAGGCGGCGACGTCGAGGTCCCCGGGCCGCCGGTAGAGCGTGCGCGGATCGGTGAGCTGTACGAGCCGCCCGCCACGGAGCACCGCGACCTGGTCGGCCATCGAGAGCGCCTCGGCCTGGTCGTGGGTCACCAGGACGGTGGTGGCGCCAGATGCGGTGAGGGCCCGGGAGACCGCCGCGCGGGTCTCCTCGCGCAGGGCGGCGTCCAGGGAGGAGAACGGCTCGTCGAGCAGCACCAGCGACGGCTCGGGCGCGAGGGCCCGGGCGAGCGCCACCCGCTGCTGCTGGCCGCCGGAGAGCTGGTGCGGGGACCGGTCCGCCAGGCCGGCGTCCAGACCCACCAGGGCGAGCAGCTCGCGCACCCTGCCACCGTCGTTCCGCTGCCGCCGCGGCAACCCGAAGCTGATGTTGCCCGCCACGGTGAGATGCGGGAACAGCCCGCCCTCCTGGGGCACGAAGCCGATCCCGCGACTGCGGGCGGCCACGCTGCGACCGGCGCCGGCCACGATGCGGTCGCCCAGGGCGATCGTGCCGGAATCGGGGTCGTCGAAGCCGGCGATGAGCCGCAGCAGCGTCGTCTTGCCGCACCCGGAGGGGCCGAGCAGCGCGGTGAAGCTCCCACCCGGAACGTGCAGCTCCACCCCGCTGAGGACCGGGGTGGACGTGAAGGCCTTGGTCAGGCCGGCCACGGTCAGGGAACTCATGTCGTCAGACCTCGGGGGGCATCGGTCGCGATAGCGCCATGGGGATCGCGGGACAGCAGCACGGTAGCGGGGGCGGAGAGCAGCACCATGACGACGGCATACGGCGCTGCCGCTCCGTACTCCAGGGCACTGCTCGCCGACCAGAACGCGGTGGCCAGCGTGGTGGTTCCCGTGGGAGCCAGCAGCAGGGTCGCCGTCAACTCGGTGACGACGGCGAGGAAGACCAGGGCGGCTCCCGCCCCGATACCGGGCGCCAGGAGCGGGAGGGTGATCCGGCGCAGCCGGTCGGGCGCCGAAGATCCCAGCGAGGCGGCGACGTCGTCGTAGAGGGGTGGCAACTGCTCGACCGCCGACCGGACGGGAACGATCGCGCGCGGCAGGAAGAGGATCGCGTACGCGGCCAGCAGCACCGGCACCGTCTGGTACAGCCACGGGGTGGCGCGCACGCTGAGCGTCACCAGCGCCAGGGCGACGACGATGCCCGGGACGGCGCTGCCGAGGTAGGTGCTGCGTTCCAGCAGCGTCGGGATCCGGCCACGGGCGCGTACCGCCAGCCAGCCCGTGGGCAGGGCCATGGCGGTGGTGAGAGCCGCGGCCGCGCTCGCGAGAGCCAGCGTCGTTCCGGTGGTGGTCAGCAGGGTCGTGCCCGCCAGGCCGCTGGAGGCGCCCACGGCCATCCAGTAGGCCAGGCTCGCCAGCGGCACCACGAGGGCGAGCCCGACGAGGGCGGCGAGCGCCGCCGTCGCGGGCACCGTGAAGGCGCCCAGCCGCACCGGGCGGACGGGCCGCGCGGCGCCGGCTCCCGTGCGCGCGTAGCCGCGTCGCCCCCGCAGTCGCAGCTCGGCGAGGAGCAGGACCAGGCAGAGCAGCACCAGCACACCGGCCAGCATCGTGGCGCCGGGCCCGTTGAAGGTGGCGCGGTACTGGTCGTAGATGGCGGTGGTGAACGTCGGGTAGCGCAGCATCTGCAGCGCGCCGAACTCGGCGAGCAGGTGCAGTGCGACGAGCAGGCTGCCACCGAGCAACGCCACGCGGAGCTGGGGCAGCTGCACGCGGCGGAACACCGCCCAGCCGGAGAGCCCCAGGCCGCGCGCGGTCTCCTCCAGCGCGGGGTCCAGACCGCGGAAGGTCGCCGCGACGGGCAGGTAGACGAAGGGGAAGTAGGACAGCGTGACGACAAGGAGCGCGCCCGCGTACGTGTCCAGCCCCGGCAGCAGCGAGATCCAGGCGTAGCTGTTGACGAAGGCCGGAACGGCCAGGGGCGCGACCAGGAGGACGTGCCACACCCGCCGCGCCGGTACCGAGGAGCGCTGGACCAGCCAGGCCGCCCCCACACCCAGGACGGCGCAGCAGATCACCGTCCCGACGACGAGGCGGGTGGTGTTCCACAGCAGCTCCGCGACGCGTGGCCGGAGCACCAGCTCCTGGATGCCGGACCAGCCGATGTCGGCGGTGTACCAGGCGATGTAGCCCAGCGGCAGCAGCGCCAGCGCGGCCACGGCGACCGCGAGCGCCAGCGTCACGGGCGACCGGCGCAGCCGCCCGGCCGGGGGCGTGCGAGAGCCCCGGTGCGCCGGCTCGGCGGGCGCACCGGGTGCTGGGAGGACCGGCGCGGAGGTGGTCAGAGCAGACCCACGTCCTGCATCAGCTCGGTGACCAGCGGCGCGTTGAGCGATCCCGGGTCGACGGCGGGCGCCTGGAGACTCTCCAGCGGGGGCAGCGCCCCGGCCGAGGCCACCCCGTTGCCGACGGCGTACTCCAGCGCCGAGCTGTCGGCCAGGCGCTCCTGCGCTGCCGGGCCGGTCAGGAACTCGACCAGGCGCTGCGCGTCCTCTTGCTGGTCGGAGGAGGCCAGCACACCGGCCCCCGAGATGCTCAGGAAGGCGCCCGGGTCCTGGTTGCGGAAGTAGTGGAGCCGGGCGTCGTCGCCGACGAGCCCGCCCTCGGCCTGGTCGCGGTACCAGTAGTAGTGGTACATGACACCGACGTCGACCTCGCTCTCGTCCACCGCCTTCATGACGGCGGTGTTGCTGGCGTAGACCTCGGCGTTGCGCTCGAGACCGGCCAGCCACTCGCGGGTGCTGTCCTCCCCCTGCAACGCCAGGACGGCGCTCACGATCGCCTGGAAGTCGGCCCCGCCCGCGGCGATCCCGACCCGGCCCTGCCACTCGGGAGCGGCGAGGTCGAGGATCGACGCCGGCAGTTCGGCCTCCTCGACGTCGCCGGGGTTGTAGGCGAGCACCGTCGACCGGGCCGCGAAGCCGACCCAGTTGCCCGAGGACGGGCGGTAGGGCGCACCGACCTGTTCCGACGCCGCGTCGTCCACCGGTGCCAGGAGGCCGGCCTGGTCCACCACGTCGATCGAGGGACTGTTCTCGGTGAGGAAGACGTCGGCGGGTGAGGCGTCGCCCTCCTGCACGATCTGGTTGGCCAGCTCGGAGTCGTTGGCGTCGCGGAACTCCAGCTCGATGCCGGTCTCCTCGGTGAAGTCCTCGAGCATCGCGCGGACCAGGCTCTCGTGCTGCGCGCTGTACACCGTCAGCGTGTCGCCGCTCCCGCCGCAACCGGCCAGTGCCAGGCCGGCGGCCAGGGCCGGGACGAGCCCGGCGATCGTGCGGCGGGGCCTGCTCACGTGCATCCTCCAGATAGATAGGCCAGGCACACCTAACCACGTTCCTCGCTCGAGGCGGAAGACGGCCCTGCCGGCCGGCACGGGCACGCTCGGGACGAGGTGGCCGGACCGGGTGCATCCGCGGGAGGCGCAGCTGTCGAAGGAAGGACGTGGGTTCCCTTCCTGCTCAGCGCGACGAATGGGTCATCCGGCCGCTCCTGGACGCCGGACTGGACCTCGACCGGATAAGAGACCTGCTCTTCCGGCTGGGTTTCGGGGCGATCGTCAGCGAGGGGCGGGACACCGCGGCCCAGCTGTCAGCGCTGGTCAGTGCCGAGCCGCCGCACGTGCGTGCGGCGTGGCACGAGATGATCAGCCGGATGCTCTCGATGCACCCGTCGAACGCCTGATCAGGCCTCTTCCTCGATCCTCGGGACCAGCCGCAGGTGCGGGCGCGTGGTGGCGCTCTCGCGCGCGTCGTGCACCAGCGGGAGTCCGGCCGCCCGGCGGACCCGGTTCTCCGGCACGTCGAGCGCCCGGGCCAGGAACTCCGCGAGGCCCTCGCTGATGAAGCTGACGCCACCGGTGCGGGCCATGCGCTTGAGCGTCTCCGGCGGGATGACCCACTGCGACAGGCGCGCGGCATCGTCCGGGGTGCGGGCCAGTTCCCACAGCCGGCGCCGGACGAGGTCCTGCAGGTCCTTCCTGACCATCCCCGCAGACTAGGCCGGGCGGTCGAGCACCGCATCCGGAGGTCTGCGGAGCGGCTGGTGGGCCGGCCGCAGCTTCCGCCAGAGCCAGCTCGACGGGACGCGGTAACCGGTGACCAGGTACTCCAGGATGCCGGGCACCAGCAGGATGGTGTCCAGCGCCCGCCGGGCGGCCCCCCAGCCGGCGACGAGCAGTTCGTCGCCGGGGCGCAGGAGGAAGTCGTCGTCGGGCGCCAGCGTCACGTCCCGGTCCCGCATGACGAGCAGGACGATGGCGTGCAGGGGCTCCTCGCGGTTCTCGGGATTGCGCAGCAGCTGACCGAGGCTGGCCTCCCCGGAGGCCAGCCAGGTGGCCGTGGTCGGCGCGTCCCTGGGCGTCAGCCGCACCTTCCACAGCGCCTGCAGCCTGGCACCGCACAACCCCTTGAGCCGGTCGACGATCTGCGCCGCCCAGTCGTCGCCCATCGCCGGCATCTCGCGGAGGAACCGCCACAGCAACGGGGTGGAGAGCTGCGCGTAGACCTCGTGGGCGATCACCTCGGTGGGCACGAGCAGGGCGTCGACGTCCATGGCGGCGAACAGCGGTGCGCTGGCCGCGCGGTTCTGCCGGGCCGCGAGGAAGAGCTCGGGGTTGCTCCGCCGGGCGGCCGCGACCAGGGACAGGTTCGTGGTGTCGTTGTCGGTCCCGGCGACGAGCCCGACCGCGCGGTCGAGGTCGGCCTGGGCCAGCACCCAGGGGTCGGAGCCGTCGCCGACGAGCAGGTCGGCGTCGTCGACGTCCGGCGACCCGGACTCGATCACCGTGACGTCGAGGCCCTCGGCGCGCAGGTCGATGGTCAGCTCCCGGCCGAGCCGGCCGTACCCGCAGACGATCCAGCGACCGTCGCGCGGCGGCGACCCCCGCTCGGGCAGGGCCGCGCCGGGCCCGCTCTCCAGCCAGGTGAGCAGCTGGTAGGACGCCGGTGCCCGCAGCGCCAGGCGCAGGTGGTCCCCGAAGCGGTCGAAGGGGTCCACCGTGCTCGGGTTCCCGAAGGCCTGCATCCGCTCGGCGATCGTCCGCGAGGTGACCCGCGCGATCACCGGGAGCTCGGGGCGCAGCAGTGCAGCCGCCATGACGATCGCGAGGTTGGCCTCCTCGTCGTCGGTGAGCGCGAGCACGGCCTCGCAGCACGTGTGGCCCAGACCGGCGACCGCCAGGTGCCCGGGATCGCGGGCGTCGGCGGTCAGCCCCGGGACGTCGGCGTGGTAGCTGTCCAGCTCCAGGCCGTCGATCCGCTCGTGGTCCCGGTCGAGGACGACGAACCGCTTGCCCAGCGCGTCGAACGAGTGCCCCAGCAGCTCCCCCGTGCGCCCGTAGCCGGCGATCAGCAGGAACGGCTCGCGCAGCCGCGACACCTTGCGGCTGAAGTGCTGGAGGGCCAGCGCGGAGCGGAAGGCGCGGTCCTGCAGCAAGGCCAGCAGCGACCCGATGGCATAGGCCCAGCCGATCACCGAGAGGTAGATCGAGATGGTCACCCACATCCGCTGGTTGTAGGTGAACGGGTAGGGGATCTCGCCGAAGCCGATCGTCGTCGCGGTGTAGCTCATGATGTAGAAGGCGTCGAAGAAGCCCATCCGCACCGGGTCGCCGTCGAGGTCCTGACCGGGGATGACGGTGAGGCCGAGGACGCTGACCGAGAAGATGACGATGAGCACGATCAGCGGGACCCGCATCCGGCGCAGGATCAGGAAGATCGTGGCCGAGGCCTGCGCGGCCGAGTGCGCGGCGACGCGGAACGTCGCGCGGCGGATGCGCCGGTCGTCGTCGGTGCTGAAGATGGTCTTCCAGAAGGCGAGCAGTGGGTTGCCCATGGCGGCCTCCGGTCAGCCGCGGTGGAAGGAGACCGTCTCCACGACGAGCAGGACGACGGAGACGATGTTGGCCAGGAGCGCGCCGCCGGAGAGGGAGACGACGCTCGCCGTCCAGGACTCGTTCATGCCGACGCTGGAGACGTAGGTGGCGTAGCCGAAGAGCAGCGCGGCGCCGATGAGCTGGAGGTCCGCCACCAGGCTGGTGGCCAGGTGCACCGCACCGATCTGGGTGCGGTCGCCGAACTTGAGCACCGTCGCGATCAGGTTGACCACGACCGCCGCGAACAGCTCGTACGGGTTGTGCAGCGCGGGGTCGTCGATGTCGCCGATGAAGAAGCCGAAGTTCAGCGTGGCCGCGAGCAGCACGAAGAAGCCGAAGACCACCTTCTCCAGGTTCACGTGCACCTCCCGCCGTCGTCTGTCGCTGATCTTGGCCCGGCGGCGGCACTTCCGCGCCTCGAAGCGCACGAAGCGCATCCTGGACCGGTCCCGGGGACCGCGCCGCGCCACCGCCTGGTGACCTCGTGCGGCCACGGGCCCCCGCGTCCGTACAGTGCGCCGGTGACCTGGAAGCGAGCGGTGTTCGCCCTGTTCGCCGTCGCGGCGGGCACGAACGTGCCGACTCCGCTGCTGCTCGTCTACCAGGAGCGGCTGGACCTGTCGGCGGAGGTGCTGACCGCCCTCTTCGGGTGCTACGCCGCCGGCCTGGTGCCCGCCCTGCTCTTCGCCGGCCAGCTGTCCGACCGGCTGGGCCGCCGCCGGGTCGCCATCCCCGGCATCGTGCTGTCGGGGCTGGCGTCACTGGCCTTCGCCGCCGCCGGCGATGCGATCACCCTCCTGTTCGCGGCCCGCTTCGTGCAGGGCGTGGTGAGCGGCGTCGTCTTCAGCGTGGGCAGTGCCTGGGTGGGCGAGCTGTCGGCGGCGTCGGGCGAGGGAGCGGGCGGGCGACGCGCCGCGTTCGCGATGACCGCGGGCTTCTCGCTCGGCCCGCTGACCAGCGGCCTGCTCGGGGAGTTCGGCCCGGCCCCGACGGTGCTCCCCTACCTCCTCCACACGGCCCTGGTGGCCGTCGGGCTGGCCCTCGCGCTGCGGTTGCCCGAGACCGTGGACCTCACCGTCGGCGTCCGGACGGGCGAGGGTGATCCGGCGGTCCCGCTGATCCGCGCCGGGGACGGCCTGCTCGTGGCGACCGTGCTGGCCCCGGTCGCGGTGTGCGTCTACGCCTTTCCGTCGTCGGTCATCTCCGCCGTGCCGCTGCTCGTCGAGCTGCCCTACGGCGGGGTCGCGGTCACCGGCGTCCTGGCCGGAGTGACCCTCGGGGCCGGCACGCTGGTGGCCGGCCTGCAGCGCCGCCTCGGCCGGTGGACGGCCGTCGTCGGGAGCGCGCTCGGCGCGGCCGGCTACGCCGCCGCGGCCGGTTTCGCGTCCACCGGCTGGCTTCCCTGGCTGGTCGTCGCCGCCCCCCTGCTGGGGTCCGGCGGCGGGCTCTGCCTGGCGGCCGGGCTGACGCTGACCGCCCGGCTGGCCGCGCCCTCGCGCCGCGGAGCGCTCACCGCGCTGTTCCTCGCGATCGCCTACATCGGCTTCGCCGTCCCGTTCGCCATGGCCGTGATCGCGCGGGCCACCTCTCCCGCACTGCCCCTGGCCGCCGCCGCGGGACTCACCGCGCTGCTCGCCCTGCGGCTGCTCCCGCCCGCCCGCCACGGGCAGCTGTAGCCCGGACAGCTGCAGCCCCGAACAGCTGTAGCCCCAACAGCGAACGGCGCCCCCTCCCGAAGGAGGAGGCGCCGCTCGCGTGCTGCGTCGGGATCAGCCCGCGATCTTCTCCGCGAACTCGCCCTGGAACGCCTCGGCCAGCACCTTGGCGCCACCGGGGACGTCGGCGGGCTGGAGGACGAAGTTCTCCAGGCTCGGCGACTTGCCGGTCTCGTAGCCGCGGATCGGGACGACGAGGCCGCCGGTGTCGACCTCCTCGAGCTCGCTGAACGCGGTCAGGACGCCGGCGCGGGTGAGGTCACCGTTCTCGCAGGCGGCGTCGAGGACCTGCTTCATGATCTCGCTCATGCCGAAGCCGACGACGACGCCGAGGCTCGGGGTGGCGTCCGGGTAGGCCGCCTCGTAGGCCTCGAGCGTCTCCGGGTTGGCGTCGAAGGCCGACACCGGGGAAGCGACGTACAGGTGCGACTTCAGCCAGCCGGCCGCCGGACCCTGGAGCAGTCCGGGAGCGAAGACGGGGTTGCTGCCCAGGATCGGGACGTCGAGGCCCTGGGCCTCGGCCACGGTGGCCACCGACGCCAGCTGGCCGGGTGCGACGGTCAGCGCGATGAGGTCGACGCCGGCGGCGGCGAACTGGGTGACCTGCGCGCTCATGTCCTGGTCGGTGGACTTGATCTGCGCCTCGATGACCTCCAGGCCCATCTCCTCGGCGACGGCCTGGGTGCCGGCGAGCCCGTTGGCCCCGTACTCACCCTCGAAGTAGATGTGGCCGACGGTGTCGCCCTCCGCGAGCAGGCCCTCCTCGAAGAGGTAGCTGTAACCGTTGGCGATCTCGACGTCGTAGGTGGCGCCGACGACACCGGTCCCCGGGATCTCGGTCAGGGTCTTCGACCAGGCCGACGGGAAGTTGACGATCTGGTCGGCCTCGTACTCCGGGGCCAGGGCCGTGTTGATCGGCGACCCGATCGTCTGCTGCATCGCCAGGACGTTGTCCTTCATGCCGCTGTAGAGCTGGACGCCCGTCTGGGGGACGTAGCCCGTGTCCTGCACGTCGAGCTCGACGGTGTAGGTGTCACAGACCTTGTTCTCCTCCCAGAACAGGGTGTTGGCGTTGGTGATGTCCTTGCCGAGGGCGGCGAACACCCCGGTGAGGTCGGTGAGGACGCCCAGGCGGATGGTCTCGCCCTCGACGCCGATGTCGGTCTGGACGTCGGCGGCCTCGCCGCCACCGCCTCCGCCGCCGCCGCCGCCGCCGGACTCCGGGGCCTTGGTGCTGCAGCCGGAGGCTGTGGCGACCACGACTGCTGCCAGCGCGACTGCGCCGCGCGAGCGGTTACCGAGTTTCATGTGGTGCTCCCTTGTGCTGGTGGGTCGGACGGGACGGAGGTGGTGGAGCTGCTGGTGGCGGCGGAGGACCGGCTGGTGGTCCGCCCTCCGCCGGGGTCTCGGGCCTTGCGGCGGAAGCGCCCGGCCAGGCCGGCGAGCCCGGCCGGCTCGAAGAGGACGACGAGGATGATCGCCAGCCCGAAGAGGTAGCGCGCCGCCTCGCCCGCCGCCAGCCCGCCCTCACCGGGACCGCCGACGAAGGGCACCGTGTCGGCGTAGCGCTGGAAGATCAGCGGGAGCGCACTGACGAACATCGCGCCGAGCGCCGCACCGCCGACCGATCCGAGCCCGCCGAGCACGATCATCGCCAGGTACAGGATGGAGACCTCGAGTCCGAAGGACTCCGGCGCGATGCTGCCGATCGACAGCGCGAACATGACGCCCGAGAGCCCGGCGTACATGGAGCTGACGAGGAAGACCCGCGCCTTGTAGCGCTGGACGTTGACGCCCATCACCGAAGCGGCGACCTCGCTGTCGCGCAACGTCTGCAGGGCCCGGCCGGCGCGGCTGCGCAGCAGGTTGCGCGCGAAGAGGTAGGCGGCCAGGGCGAGGACCAGGCCGAGGTACCAGAGACGCTCGGCCTCCCGGAACGGAACGCCGAGGACGAACAGGTCCGGGTCGGTGTTGCCGAACGTGAACCCGAACAGCGAGAACTCCGGTGCGGAGCGACCGTTGAAGCCGCCGGTCACCGACGTCCAGCTGTTGAGCACGTGCTGCCCGATGAAGACCAGCCCCAGCGAGGCGACACCCAGGTAGATGCCCCGCAGCCGCGCGGCGATCGGGCTGAAGAGCAGCCCCGCGAGCCCCGACAGCAGGACGCCCGCGATCAGTCCCAGCAGCGGCGGCAGGCCCAGGCCGCTGAGGTCGGCCAGCCCGATCCCACCCGATTCGCCGGACACGAACACGTAGGTGACGGCGCCGACGGCGAGGAAGAAGGCGTGCGCGAGCGACAGCTGGCCCGTCGTCCCCACGAGCAGGTTCAGCCCGATGGCACCGACGACCGCGCCGAAGACGGCGAACCCGGTGCGGAGCCAGAACTCCTCCACGTACAGCGGCAGCGCCAGCATCACCACCAGGGCGAGCACCAGGAGCACGGGCTTGAGCAGCGAACGTCCCCTGGCCGTGCCCGGGAGCGGCCGGGCCCCGCCGGCGCTGGACCGGCGGGCCTTGGTGGCGGTGGCCTCAGACACGAGTCAGCTCCCGGGTGCCGAAGAGACCGGACGGACGGAACAGCAGGACGCCGATCATCACGATGTACGGAACGACGTCGCCGAAGCCACGCCCGAGGAACAGCAGCTGGTCCTGGTAGCCCGCGGCGAAGGACTCCGCCAGCCCGATGAGCAGCCCGCCGACCAGCGCTCCACCGGTCGAGTCAAGGCCGCCGAGGATCGCGGCCGGGAAGGCGCGCAGCGCGACGGTGTAGGCGGACGGGCTCACGCCGGGTGTCGGGGAGCCGACGAGGAACAGCGCCGCGACCCCGGCCAGCACGCCGGCCACCACCCAGGCCAGGGCCGAGACCCGGCCCTGCTTGATGCCCATCAGCGCCGCCGTCTCGCCGTCCTCGGCCGAGGCGCGCATCGACACGCCCCAGCTCGAGTACTTGAACGCCAGGAAGAACAGCCCGATGAGGAAGGCCGCGACGATGGTCGCGATCAGCCGGTTCTCGCTGATGCCGACGTCGCCGATGCGGAAGGAGCCCCCGCCCCACGGGTGGGGGACGTTGAGGATGTCCGAGCCGATCCGCCGGATCAGCTCGGTCAGCAGGATGATGTCGACCCCGATCGTCACGATCGCGAGACTGATCACCGGGGCACCGCGCAACCGGTTGATGATCAGCCGCTCGACGAGAAAGGCGGCCAGTGCGGTGATCGCCACGCCCACGAGGACGGCGGGGAAGAACCCGATCGGCTCCGACAGCCGGGCGATCGAGTAGGCGCCGAGCAGCAGCAGCGAACCGTGCGTGAAGCTGACGACCTCGCTCGCCTTGAAGATGATCACGAAGCCGAGCGCGATCAGCGCGTAGATCGCACCCAGCGACACGCCGTTGAGCAGCAGAGACAGGAACTGGGTCACGAGGGCGTCCCGGGGGTCTCGGTGGTGTGGTGACCGGTGTGGTGACCGGTGGCGGCGGCGTCGGCCGCCTCGGCCGGGTCGATCTCGTCGCCGGACCCGAGGTAGGCCCGGATCACCTCGGGATCGCGCTGCACCTCCGCCGGCGTGCCGTCGGCGATCCGGCGGCCGAAGTCCAGCACGGTCACCTGGTCGGCCAGGGACATGACCATGCCCATGTCGTGCTCGACGAGGACGACGGAGATCCCCAGCGCGGACCTGATCTCGCGGATCGCCTCGGCCATCCGGGCGGTCTCCTCGGCGTTCATCCCGGCGACCGGCTCGTCCAGGAGCAGCAGCCGCGGCTCGGTGCAGAGCGCCCTGGCCACCTCGACGCGCTTCTGGTCGCCGTAGGACAGGACGCCGACCGGCGTGTGGAGCTTGTCGCCGAGCTCGAGGAACTCGGCGATCTCGGCCACCCGGGTTCCGTGGACCTTTCCCTCGCGGGTCGCCTTGGGCAGCCGCAGGCCCGCGGCGATGAACCCCGCCTTCGTCAGGTGGTGCCGCCCGAGCATGAGGTTCTCGGCGACGGACTGCCCCCCGGAGAGCGCGATGTTCTGGAACGCGCGGGCCACCCCGATGCCGGCGATCTGGTACGGCCGCATCTGGTCGAGCCGGTCGTCGCCGAAGCGGACCTGCCCCTCCGCGGCGCGGTAGACGCCGGACAGGACGTTGAACATCGTCGACTTGCCCGCGCCGTTGGGGCCGATGATCGCGTGGATGGTCCCGGGCTCGACCCGGAAGGAGACCTCCGAGAGCGCCTTGATGGCGCCGAACCGGACGCTGACGTTCTCGATCTCGACCGGCGGGATGTCCCGACGGACGTCGGCCCCGGCCGTGCTCGCCGTGCTCATGCCGACCACCGCGACAGCTTCTTGCCGGACGTGACGGGCACGTGTGCCGCCGCCCCTGGATCGGTGCCGCTCTCGTGGCCGAGATAGAGGCGCTGCACCTCGTCGGTCTGGGCCAGCGCCCGGGCGTCGCCGGACAGGGACACCTCGCCGACGTCGAGCACGTAGGCCAGGTCGGCCACCCCCAGGGCCATGGTCGCGTTCTGCTCGACCAGCAGCACGGACGTGCCCTGGCGGTTGATCTCGGCGATGACCTCGCCGATCTGGCCGATGATCCGGGGCGCGAGGCCCAGGGACGGCTCGTCGAGCAGGAGGAGCTTGGGACTGGCCATCAGTGCGCGGCCGATGGCCAGCATCTGCTGCTCGCCGCCCGAGAGCAGCGCCCCGCGCTGGGAGCCGCGCTCCTTGAGCAGCGGGAACATCTCGTGCACCCGGTCCAGCGCCCTCGCCTTGGCCTGCTTGTCCCTGGTGCCCATCCCGCCGGCCCGCAGGTTCTCCTCCACGGTGAGCCGGCCGAAGATCCGCCGGCCCTCGGGGACCTGGACCAGTCCCATGCGGACCGTCTGGGCCGGGTCACGGGAGGCGAGGTCGGTCTCGCCGAAGCGCACGGAGCCGGACTCGACCCGGCCGCGGTGCAGCCGCAGCGTTCCGGAGATCGTGCGCAACAGGGTGGTCTTGCCCGCCCCGTTGCTGCCCAGCACGGCGACGACCTTGCCGTCCGGAACCTCCATGGACACCCCGCGCACCGCCTGGACGGCGCCGCCGTAGGTCACGTGGAGTGAATCGATGCTCAGCACGGACAACACTTCCTCTCTGAGACGTCGACGACGCGGGACCGGACCACCACACGGAGACGGAGTCCGGTCACGGGCGGGAGCGGCAACCCGCCCGGGCGACCGGGGACGGCAGGGCCGTGGCCCTGTTCGTGGCTCGCGGGCCGAGCCGGGGGTCCACCTGACCGGCGGTCGTGCTGCCCCGTCGGCTCTGGAGTGACCTGGATCGCATGCGGCGGAACTCTAGGCGAGCCAGAGCGCAAACCGGGCTCGGCCAGGTCACGGATCGGTCACCTTGCTGGGCCCGGCCCGTCGGAGCAGGTCAGCCTGGCGCCTGCCCACAGGTCCGACGGGAGGACTTGGGTGCGGCGGCCACATTGCGCCGGTCCGGATCGCCGCTCTGCCCACGGTGGACGGGGCGGGGGCTGCCCGCGCCGGCGGGGAAGCTCGGGTCCGCGCGGCACGTTGTGCCCAGCATGACCAGCCGCCGGGACGTCGACGGCGCCGTCGATGTCGCCGTCGATGTCGTCGTCATCGGCGCCGGGCAGGCAGGCCTCTCCACGGCCTGGGCGCTGGCGCGGCAGGGCTTCGAGCCGGGGACCGATTTCGTGGTCCTCGACGGCGAGGACGGTGCCGGCGGCGCGTGGCAGCACCGCTGGCCGTCGCTGACACTGGGCACCACCCACCGCGTGCACGACCTGCCCGGCCTGCGCTTCGACCCACCCGCCCACGACACCCCGGCCGTCGCCTCGGTGCCCGCCTACTTCGCCGAGTACGAGCGCCGCTTCGAGCTGCCGGTGCACCGCCCGGTGCGGGTGCGCGCCGTCCGCCGCACCGGCGAGGACCGCTTCCGCGTAGAGACCGACTCCGGCGTCTGGACGGCGCGCGCGGTCGTGAACGCCACCGGCACGTGGAGCCGGCCGTTCGTCCCCCGCTATCCCGGGCAGGAGTTCTTCGGCGGCCGGCAGCTGCACACGGTCGACTACCGCTCCGCGGAGGAGTTCGCGGGCCAGCACGTCGTCGTGGTGGGCGGCGGCGCCTCGGCCACCCAGCTGCTCGGCGAGATCTCCCGGGTCGCCTCCACGACGTGGGTCACCCGACGGCCACCGGTCTGGCGGGAGGGCCCCTTCGACGAGGACCTCGGCCGCGAGGTCGTCGCCCGGGTGGCGGAGGCGGTGCGCGAGGGTCGCCGTCCCGGCAGCGTCGTCGGCCTGACCGGGCTGTCGGTCGCCACGCCCTACATCCGCGACGGCCTCGACCGCGGCGTCCTGCGGCGCCGGCCGATGTTCGACCGGATCACCGCGGACGGCGTCGAGTGGGCCGACGGGCGGCACGTCCGGGCCGACACCATCCTCTGGGCCACCGGCTTCCGAGCGGCCGTGCAGCACCTGGCGCCGCTGCGCCTGCGCGGCAGCGGCGGGGGGATCCGGATGGACGGCACCCACATCGCCGGTGAGCCGCGCGTTCACCTGGTCGGCTACGGGCCCTCGGCCAGCACGATCGGCGCCAACCGCGCGGGTCAGGCGGCGGCCCGGCAGCTGCGGCGCCTGCTGCGGGACCCGGGGGAACTCCACCGTACCGCCTGAGTTCCCGGTTCGGGGTCGGTTCAGGGTCGGGTTCAGGGGCCTCCCCGATGTATCCGAGGGCCTCCGGACGACATCGTTCCTGGCATGACTCCTCCCCACGGCAGCCGGGGGCCGATCGCATGATCACCGCCCAGCGCCTCACCAAGATCTACGGCGACAAGCCGGCGGTCGACGGCATCTCCTTCACCGTCGAGCCCGGTCGGGTCACCGGCTTCCTCGGCCCCAACGGCGCCGGCAAGTCGACGACGATGCGGATGATCCTGGGTCTGGACCGGCCCACGTCCGGGAGCGTCACCGTCAACGGCCGCCGCTACGCCGACTACCCGGCGCCGCTGCGCGAGGTCGGGGCGCTGCTCGAGGCGCGGGCCCTGCACCCGGGCCGCTCGGCGCGCGACCACCTGCGCTGGCTGGCCGCCAGCAACGGCGTCCCCCGGGTGCGGGTCGACGAGGTGCTCGGCCTGGTCGGCCTGGAGTCGGTCGCGGACAAGCGGGTCGGCAAGTTCTCCCTCGGCATGGGCCAGCGGCTGGGCATCGCCGTGGCGCTCCTGGGGGACCCGCCGGTCGTCGTCCTGGACGAGCCGGTCAACGGCCTGGACCCCGAAGGCATCCGCTGGGTCCGCACGCTGGCCCGCCAGCTGGCCGGCGAGGGCCGCACGGTCTTCGTGTCCAGCCACCTGATGTCGGAGATGGCGCTGACCGCCGAGCACCTTGTCGTCGTCGGCCGCGGCCGGATCCTCGCCGACTGTTCCATGTCGGAGTTCATCGCCGACCACGCGGCGTCCTACGTCCGGGTCGCCAGCCCCCAGCGCGGTGAGGTCGCCGATCTGCTGCGCCGCCAGGGTCTCGACGTCGGCGTCCACGAGGAGGAGCTGCGGGTGCAGGGGCTGGACGCCGCCGCCATCGGTGAGCTCGTCGGGAAGAGCGGGCTGCTCCTGCACGAGCTGACCCTCGTCCGCTCCTCGCTCGAGGACGCCTTCATGACGCTCACCGCCGACAGCGTGGAGTACCACGCGACGACCGCAGCAGGGATTCCCGCATGACCACGACCCAGTTCTCCCGGACCGTCGACCTCGACCCGAACCGCAACGTGCCGGGCACCCCGCAGCCGGGCTTCGGGCACGCGCTGCGGGCGGAGTGGATCAAGTTCTGGTCGGTGCGCTCCACCTTCTGGTCGACGGCGATGCTGTTCGTCCTGGGCGCGGGGCTCACCGTGCTGGTGTGCGCGACCAGCGCCGCGTGGCTGGCGAGCGAGGAGGCCGACGAGTCGCCGCTGTCCTTCGTCACGTGGGGGCTGATGCTCGCCCAGATCACCGCCATCGTGCTGGGCACGCTCGTGGTCACCAGCGAGTACGGGACCGGGATGATCCGGGCCACCCTGGCCGCGACCCCGCGCCGGGGATCGGTGCTCGCGGCCAAGGCGATCGTGCTCAGCGGCACGCTGTTCGTGGTCGGCACGATCACCGCCTTCGCCGGCTACTTCGGCGGCAACTTCTTCCTGGACCGCGAGGGCATCGGCGTCTCGCTGGGCGACGAGGGCGTGCTGCGCGCGATGTTCGGCAGCGGGCTCTACGTGGCCGGCCTCGGGCTCTTCGCCGCCGCGGTGGGCTTCCTGATCCGGCACACCGCGGCCGCGCTGTCGGTCGTGCTGGCGCTTGTGTTCGTCGTCGGCAACATGGCCTTCCTCCTGCCCGGCACGTGGGGCGAGTGGACGGCGAAGCTGATGCCGGGCAACGCCGGCGCCGGCGTGGCCACTCCGGTGTCCTTCAACCCCGACCTGCTCGACCCGTGGGCCGGCTTCGCGGTGTTCGCCGGCGAGATCGCCGTCCTCACCGTGGTCGCGTGGGCGACATTCCGGCGCCGGGACGCCTGACCCCCGCCCCGCCTGACCCCGCCCCGCCTGTGCCCCGGCCCTCCCGGCCGGGGCACAGTGGTGGGGTGACCTCTCCCGATCCGCTGGTCGAGGGCGCCCGCCGCGCCGGCCACTTCCTCACCCTGCTCGCCACCGACGGCGACGCCGCCGCCGAGCTGCTCGAGAGCCTCGCCGACGTCCGCGAGCTGGTGTTCCTGGGCGCGGGGCTGAGCGCGGTGGCCCGCAGCGAGGCGCGCTCGCTGCCGCCGGCGCAGCGGGCGCAGGCGAACACCCGCCAGCTCCGCCTGGGCCTCCTCCGCGACGCCAACCGCAGCAGCCCCGAGGGGCTGCGGACGTGGCTGCGCCGGGCCGGCGAGGAGATCCTGCTGATCCGCTCGCAGCAGGCGATCGCCGACCGGCTCGAGGCCGCCGATCAGGAGCGGACGGCCACCCGGGCGGCGGCCGAGGCCAGCGGCACGGCCGCGGCGAGCAGCGCCGCGACGACGACGTAGGTCCGGTCCAGCCCGATCCCGGCGGCCAGGAGGCCCAGCGCCAGCGCCCCGACGGCGGTCCCGGCGTCGAACGACGCGTTCCACATCGCGCTCGCGGTCGTCGTCCCGCCCTCGCCGGCCCGGGCGAACGCCGCGACCAGGGTGAGGTTCTGGGTGGCGCCGTGGCCCGCGCCGAACACGGCCGCGCCGACCAGCACCCAGACCGTCGCCCCCTCGAGCCCGACGGCGGTCACCACCAGTCCGGCCGCCGCCACGACGAGCGCCACCGGCAGCAGCAGCCGGGTTCCCAGGCGGTCGGCGAGGGTTCCCGCGCGCCAGCGGGTCACCGCGCCGGTCACGCCGAACACGAGCAGCGCCACGGTCGCCACCACGCCGTCGGGACGCGCGATGGGCACGAACGTGACCACGCCGCCGCCGGCCATGGTGACCAGGAACAGCACGACCGAGGGCACCAGTGCCGCCCGCACCGCCGCGCGTCCCGATCCGGCCGCACCCGGCCCCGGCTGCGGCCCCGCGGACCGGACCAGCAGCGGCACGAGGAACACGCCCAGGACCGGGGAGGCCGCCAGCCACGACAGCCAGCCCACGTGGCCGCCGAGCACCAGCGCGACGCCGGCCGGCACGGCGATCAGGTTCGGGACCGCGATCGCCAGGCCCAGGAGGCCGACGGACTCGCCGCGGCGCTCCGGCGGCGCCAGCCGCGCGGCCAGGGTCGCCCCGAGCACGGTCAGGACGGCGAAGCCGGCACCCCGGACGGCGGACAGCACGCAGATCCAGGCCAGGCCGTCGTCCAGGACGTAGAGCGGCGAGGGCAAGCCCAACGCGAGCAGCCCGGCGACGAGGACCGGCCCCATGCCGAACCGGGCGGTCAGCGCCGGGATCGTCACCTGGACGGCGACGGTCACCACCAGGAACACGGCGGTGACCAGGCCGGCCGTGCTGACCGCCGCGCCCCCGGCCACGGCGTACACGGGCAGGGAGGCCAGGGTCAGGCAGAAGCTGGTGAACCCGAGCGTCGTCACGCCCATCAGGGACTGGATGCCCCTGTCGCGCCACAACGCCGTGCGCTCCCCTGTCGCTCCCGTGCTCACCCCCCGAGCATGCACCGGACGAGATCTGCACACTCGCCCGCATCAGGGGGCTGATGAGGGCGAGTGTGCAGATCTCGCCGGGCTACTGCATGTGCGGGTAGGTGTGGTCGGTCGCCGGGGCGAACGTCTCCTTGATCGAGCGGGTGCTGGTCCAGCGCTGCAGGTTCTGCGGGGCGCCGGCCTTGTCGTTGGTCCCCGACGCCCGCCCGCCCCCGAAGGGCTGCTGGCCGACGACGGCGCCGGTCGGCTTGTCGTTGACGTAGAAGTTGCCCGCGGCGTTGCGCAGGAACCGCTGCGCGTGCGCGATCGCCGCCCGGTCCTGGGCGATGACGGCGCCGGTGAGCGCGTAGGGCGCCACCGACTCCATCTGGGTCAGCACCGCGTCGTACTCCGCGTCGTCGTAGACGTGCACCGCGAGCACGGGGCCGAAGTACTCGGTCGTGAAGACGTCGTGGCCGGGGTCGGTGCCCTCGATGATGGTCGGCCGGACGAAGAAGCCCTCGCTGTCGTCGGCCGTGCCTCCGGCGACCACGGTCAGCGCGTCGTCGTGCGTCGCCCGGTCCAGGACGCCGGACAGCTTGGAGAACGACTTGCGGTCGATGACCGCGCCCATGAAGTTCGAGAAGTCCGTGACGTCGCCCATCGACAGCGACTCGGTGGTCGCGACCAGGTCGTCCTTGAGCCGGGACCAGACGCTGCGCGGGACGTAGGCGCGGGAGGCCGCCGAGCACTTCTGGCCCTGGAACTCGAAGGCGCCGCGGACGAGCGCGGTCCGCAGCACGTCGACGTCGGCCGAGGCGTGCGCGACGACGAAGTCCTTGCCGCCGGTCTCGCCGACGATGCGCGGGTAGCCGCGGTAGGAGGCGATGTTCTCCCCCACCGTCCGCCACAGCTGCTGGAACACCGGCGTGGACCCGGTGAAGTGGATGCCGGCCAGGTCGCGGTCGGCCAGGGCCACCTCCGACACCGGGATGCCGTCGCCGGTGACCAGGTTGATCACGCCCGGCGGCAGGCCCGCGGCCTCCAGCAGCCGCATCGTGAGATGGGCGGCGAACTGCTGCGTCGGCGAGGGCTTCCAGACGACGGTGTTGCCCATGAGCGCCGGGGCGGTGGGCAGGTTGCCGGCGATGGCGGTGAAGTTGAACGGCGTGATCGCGTAGACGAAGCCCTCGAGCGGTCGGTGGTCGACCCGGTTCCAGACGCCGGGCGCGGACTCCGGCTGCTCGGCCATGATCTGCCGGGCGAAGTGCACGTTGTAGCGCCAGAAGTCGATCAGCTCGCAGGCCGCGTCGATCTCGGCCTGGTAGGCGGTCTTGCTCTGCCCCAGCATCGTGGCGGCGTTGAGCCTCTGGCGCCACGGCCCGGCCAGCAGGTCCGCGGCCTTGAGGAACACCGCGGCGCGGTCGTCGAAGGACAGCTCCTGCCAGCCCGGCGCCGCCTCCTTGGCCGCGCGGACGGCGTCCTGGGCGTCGGCGTGCGTGGCCTGCGCGGAGGTGCCGAGGACGGCGCTGTGCCGGTGCGGCTGGACGACCTCGAACTTCTCGCCCGACGCCATGCGCTGCCGGCCGCCGATCGTGCTGGTCAGCTCGATCGGCTCGGCGGACAGCTCCGCCAGGCGGGACTGCAGCTCGGCCCGTTCGGGCGAGCCGGGGGCGTAGGTGAGGACCGGCTCGTTGCGGGGAGCCGGGACACGGGTGACGGCGTCCATGATCAGACCTCTCAGGACTCGGTTGTTCAGGAGCGGGTGAGCAGGGAGCGGAGGAAGAAGCCGACGTTGGCGGGGCGCTCGGCCAGCCGGCGCATGAAGTACGCGTACCAGTCCACGCCGTACGGGACGTAGGCCCGCACGCGGGTGCCGGCGGCCGCCAGGCGGCGCTGCTCGTCGGGCCGGATGCCGTAGAGCATCTGCACCTCCCACGAGTCGGCGGCGCGCGAGTGCTGCGCGGCCAGCTCGTGCGCGAGCGCGACCATCGCCGGGTCGTGCGAGCCCACCATCGGGTAGCCCGGTCCGGCCAGGAGGATCTCCAGGCAGCGGGCGTAGGCCGCGTCGACGTCCTTCTTCTTCCGGTACGCGACGGTGTCGGGCTCGTTGTAGGCGCCCTTGACCAGCCGGACGCGGGAGCCGGTCACGGCGAGGGCCTTGGCGTCCTCCTCGGTGCGGATGAGCATCGCCTGCAGGACGGCGCCGGTGCCCGGGTGCTCCTTGCGCAGCTCCGCGAGGACCGCGAGCGTCGAGTCGACCGTGCGGTGGTCCTCCATGTCGAGGGTCACCGTCGTGCCGATCGCGGTGGCCGCCTCGACGACGGGACGCACCAGCTCCAGGGCGAGGTCGTGGCCGTCGGGGAGCGCCTGGCCGAAGGCCGACAGCTTCACCGACACCTCCGCGTCCGCGCCGAGCCCCAGCGCGGCCAGGCCGTCCAGCAGCGCCAGGTAGGCGTCGCGGGAGCGCTCGGCCTCGGTGCGGGTGGCGATGTCCTCACCGAGGTGGTCGAGGGTGACGGCGACGCCGTGGGCGGACAGCGCGCGGACGGCGGCCAGCGCCTGGTCCAGCGTCTCGCCCGCGACGAACCGGTCGACCACCCGGCGGGTCGCGGGGTTGCCGGTGACCGCACGGCGCAGCCCGGGTCGGCGGGATGCGGCCAGCAGGGCCTTCTGCAGGACCATGGGACCTCCTGGCTACGGCGACGGATCGGACGAGTCGACGCTAGGCACCGCCACCCCTTCGGGCCAGGGACAGATGTCCAGAACTCACGCCCGTGCTCTCATACACATGTACAGCAACTCGGGTGGACGGAGCAGTGCCGTGCGGGACGACCTGCAGGAGCTGGTGGACGAGGTCTCACGGCTGCTCGCCGCTCCCGCCACGCTGGAGGACGCCGACTTCACCCTGCTGGCCTTCTGCGCGCACGACGACAGCACCGCGGGGGCGATGGACGCCGTCCGGACCCGCTCGATCCTGACCCGCGGGTCGCCCGCGCCGACCCGTGCCTGGTTCGAGGAGTTCGGCATCGCCTCGGCGGAGGGGCCGCTGCGGACGCCGGCCGATCCGGCGGCCGGCATCCTGACCCGGCTGGTGGTGCCGGTCCGCCACGCCGGCCGCACGCGCGGCTACCTGTGGCTGCTGGACAACGGGCGCATCGACCCGGACGACGGCAGTGATCCCGCGCTCGCCGCGGCCGTCGAGCTCGCCGCCGAGGCCGGGCGCCTGCTGGCCGAGCGGGCCGCCTTCCCCGAGGACCTCGGCCGGCC
>CADCTN010000069.1 GCA_902805535.1 uncultured Blastococcus sp.
ACGACGTTGCCGATCTCGGCGGAGGACTCGCCCAGCTTCGCCACCGTCGCGGTGGTGGTCTCCGCGGCGACGACGGCCTTGGCCGCCACCTCGCTGGCCTCGGCGGCGTTGGAGGCGATCTCCCGGATCGAGGCGCCCATCTCCTCCGCACCCGCGGCCACGGTGGCCACGTTGCGGGAGACCTCCTCCGCCGACGACGCGACGACACCGGACTGCGCGGTGGTCTCCTCGGCCGACGCCGAGATCTGCGCCGAGGACGCGGACAGCTCCTCCGACGACGCGGCCACCGCGTCCGCGGAGTTCACGACCGACGCCATCAGCTCGCGCAGGGAGCCGAGGGCCTCGTCGAGGGCGGCAGCGGTCCGGCCCACCTCGTCGTTCTGCGTGACACCACTGGTCTTCGTCAGGTCGCCGGCCGCCAGGGCGGTGGCCACCGTCATCAGGGCGCCGAGCGGGCGGGTGATCCGCCGGGCGACCAGGAGGGCGACGCCCAGGACGAGGAGCGCACCCACGACGATGGCCCCGACCATGATCTGCGTCGTCCGCTCCTGCCGGTCCTCTGCCGCCAGCTTGGCGGCCTCGGTGCGCTCCGCGAGGGAGTCCCGCAGAGTCGTCGTCAGGTCGATGAGCTCGAAGTACACGTCGAAGCCGCGCTGCAGGACCACCACGTCGCCGGCGTCCGTGCTGGCGGGGGTGTTCTCGGCGTAGAGGGCGACGGCTTCCTCGTCGAGGGCGAAGAACTCGCCCCACTTCGCCTCGATCTGCTGCGAGACGGCGAGCTCCTCGTTGGTGAGCACCTCGGCCGGCGCCGCCGCGAGGTGGGCCCGCAGGCTCTCCGAGGCATCGAGGAATCCGGCGCGGTTGCTGCCCTCGGCGTCCTGCACCGCTTCGGCCCCGCTCGACCGCCGCACGTCCAGCGCATAGGCGATCTGCCAGCCGCTGACGTCGGCGTTGAAGGTCTCCACGGTCTGCACGAAGCTGACGGCGCCCTGGAGCTCGGAGACGTCCTCGAGGCTCTCCCCGGCGCTGCCGAGTCCGCTGATCGCGAAGGCGCCGACGGTGATGGCGGCTGCCATTCCCGCGGCGCCCACTCCGAGGATCGACCCGCGGACACCGAGGCCCCGGCGGGGGCGTCCGTTCGTGCTGTTGTGCGACATGGTCGGCCATTTCTCCTGGGACGGGACGTGTGCGGCGCCGGCCCCGTCCGCCTTTCGAGGGAACGAGCGCCGCGCACGCAGATTGTGCGCGTCCGGGCACGGTCCGGAATGGCATTGAACGAGCGCGCCGCCGGAGTTCCGAAGAACGATCGGTGACCGTTCTCGGCCGGGCACTTATCGACATCGGCGGCCGGCACGGCGCCATTTCCGGGTGGGTGGACGTGCCGGTGCGGAGACGACAGAAGGAGCGCACGACCCGACGTGGGCCGCGCGCTCCTCCCGTGCTCGTCCGGATCAGCGCCGGCACGCTAGGCGGCGGCTCAGTAGGTGAACGTCCCGACCGTGGTGCGCAGGTCGGCCGCCATGCGGGACAGCTCGTCCACGGCGGCGCGGGTCTGGGCCAGCGCCTGGGTGGTGGACTCCGCGGCGGCGGAGACGCCGGTGATGTTGGTGGCGATCTCGGTGGTGCCGCTGGCGGCCTCCTGCACCGACCGGGACATCTCGCTGGTGGTGGCCGTCTGCTCCTCCACCGCGCTGGCGATGGTGGTCTGCCGGTCGGAGATCTGCGCGACGATCGTGGAGATCTCCGCGATCGCGGCCACCGCGGCGGTGGTGTCGCCCTGGATGGCCAGCACCCGCCGGGCGATGTCCTCGGTGGCCTTCGCGGTCTCCTGGGCCAGTTCCTTGACCTCGTTGGCCACCACGGCGAACCCCTTGCCGGCCTCGCCCGCGCGCGCGGCCTCGATGGTGGCGTTGAGCGCCAGCAGGTTCGTCTGCTCGGCGATCGAGGTGATCACCTTCACCACGTTGCCGATCTCGACGGAGGACTCGCCCAGCTTCGCCACCGTGGCCGTCGTGGTCTCCGCGGCGACCACCGCACGCGCGGCGACCTCGCTGGCCTCCGCGGCGTTCTGCGCGATCTCCCGGATCGAGGCGCCCATCTGCTCCGCGCCCGCCGCGACGGTGGCGACGCTCTGCGACACCTCCTCGGCCGCACCGGACACCACACCCGACTGGGCCGCGGTCTCGCCGGCCGACGCCGAGATCTGCGCCGACGACGCCGACAGCTCCTCCGACGAGGACGCCACGGCCGTCGCCGAGGCGACGATCTCCTCGACGGTCCTCGCCATCGCCTCGGCGGCGGTGTTGAGCGCCGTCGCCATCTGCCCCAGCTCGTCCCGCCCGCGCACCGGCGTCCGGACCGTGAGGTCGCGGGCCGCCAGCCGCTCGAGGCCGCCACGCACCTCCCGCACACCGCGGGAGATCCCGCTGGAGACGAACCAGGCCAGCGCTCCGCCGAGCAGGAAGGCCAGGGCCGCGACGAGCGTGGACAGGATCAGCGTCTCGGTCTTCGCATCCGCCACCTCCTTGTCGGTCTGCGCGACCCGCGCGTCGACGGACTCGACCAGCTCCGTCATCGCCTGGTCCAGGACGTAGAAGACGTCCCACTTCTCACCGGTGGACATGGCGTCGCCCTCGTCGAGCCGCCCCTGTGCCCACAGGGCGAAGATCTGGTCGTTGTAGTCGCTCATCGCCGTCCAGTTCTCCTGGATGACCGCGAGGCTGGCCTCGGCCTCGGCGTCGAGCTGGCTGCGGTCGATGGCGAACAGCTCATCGAAGCCCTCGGCCCCGTCGGTGTAGAAGGCGACGTTGTCGCCGTCCGGCGCGGCCGCGACCTCGCCACCGACGACCCGGGCCTGCCAGGCGGTGATGTTCTGCCAGTTCGCCGCCCACAGCAGGTCGTAGCGCGCCGTCTCCACGGTCCGCTGCGCGTCGACGGCCGCCGTCGCCTCCTCGTGCAGGTCGCCCACCCGCTGGGTCCCGACGACGCCGGACACCGTCGCGGCCACCGTGCCCAGGAGCAGGGCCGTGCTGACGGCGAAGATGCGGGTGGCGATGCCGCGGTCGCGGTACCAGTGCCGGGCCGGGCCGCCCTCGCGGAACCGTGCCCCTCGTGACTGTGACATGTGCTCTTTCCTCGTTGGTCCGGCGCTGACCGGAGGCGCCACCTGATCGGTCCGTGACGCATGACGCGTCCTGGGCAGAGAATGCGGCAGCGCCGCCATTCGGGGAGGTCTCCGAATGGCGTGTCGTCGCACCACCGGAGAATGTGCGGTGACCGTTCCGCCGCCGTCACTTTGTCGACTCCGAATGCGGCCCGCCGTGGCGGGACGAGAGAGAGCGCACGACCCGGATGGGCCGTGCGCTCTCTCGTCCGGTTCAGCGCCGGTGCGCCTCAAGGCGCCTCAGAAGGTGAAGGTCCCGACCGTGGTGCGCAGGTCCGCCGCCATCCGGGACAGCTCGTCCACGGCGGTGCGGGTCTGGGTCAGGGCCTGGGTGGTGGACTCCGCGGCGGTGGAGACGCCGGTGATGTTGCTGGCGATCTCCGTCGTCCCACCCGCGGCCTCCTGCACCGACCGGGACATCTCGTTGGTGGTGGCGGTCTGCTCCTCCACCGCGGAGGCGATGGTGGTCTGCCGGTCGGAGATCTGCGCCACGATCGCGCTGATCTCCTCGATCGCGGCGACCGCCGCGGTGGTGTCGCCCTGGATGGACAGCACCCGGCGGGCGATGTCCTCGGTCGCCTTCGCCGTCTCCTGGGCCAGCTCCTTGACCTCGTTGGCCACCACCGCGAAGCCCTTGCCCGCCTCACCGGCCCGTGCCGCCTCGATCGTGGCGTTCAGCGCCAGCAGGTTCGTCTGCTCGGCGATCGAGGTGATCACCTTCACCACGTTGCCGATCTCGGCCGAGGACTCGCCCAGCTTGGCCACCGTGGCCGTCGTGGTCTCCGCCGCGGTCACCGCACGCGCGGCGACCTCGCTGGCCTCCGCGGCGTTGGACGCGATCTCCCGGATCGAGGCACCCATCTCCTCCGCACCCGCGGCCACCGTCTGCACGCTGCGGGAAACCTCTTCCGCCGCCGAGGACACCACCCCGGACTGCGCCGCGGTCTCCTCCGCCGACGCCGAGATCTGCGCCGAGCTGGCGCTCAGCTCCTCCGAGGAAGCCGCCACCGCGTCGGCGGATCCGACCACCGTCGCCATGACCTTCCGCAGGCCGGCCACGGCGGTGTCCAGCGAGGCACCCATCCGGCCCAGCTCGTCCCGCGTGGTCATCCCGGAGCTGCGGGTCAGGTCGCCGGCGGCCAGCGCCTCGGTCACGTCCTGCACCCGGCGCGTGCTCTTCGCGATTCCGGTGGCCACGGTCAGGCCGAGCCCCATCGCCACGGCGACACCGACGACCAGGATCGCGATGGCCAGGGTGCGCTGGCTCGCGGCCTCGTCGCGCGCGTCGGTCGCTGCGGCTTGGGCTGCGGCCATGTCGGAGGCGACGAGCTCCTCGAGGTCGGCTTCCACCTTCTCGCCCAGCGGCGCGGCGGTCTCGGTGTTGGCGACGATCCAGCCGGCGGAGTCATTGGCGAGCGCCAGCGGGGCCAGCACGGTCGTGGTCGCGTCGACGTAGGCCTGGAAGTCCTCCTCGACCACCTCGACGAGGGCCAGTTGCTCGGCCGTCGGGAAGGTCTTCCCGTAGCCGGCGACTCCCGCCTCGAAGTCGGCCGTCACGTCCTCCAGAGTGGCCAGGAGCGCCTCGGTGGCGGCGGGGTCCGGTGTGAGCGCGGCCATGGATGTGGTGTTGCGGTAGTCCTTGACCGCGTCACGCATGGTCGTGGCCTGCTGCACCCCCTTCAGGTTGGCCTCGTACAGCAGCTGGGTCCGGTCGGCCGCGGCGCTCAGCGCCTGCAGGCCCAGGACACCGATGACGGCGGCCACGACGGCGGCGAGGGAGACGGCGGAGAGGATCTTCACCTTGACCCCGCGGTCACCCCACCAGGCCCGCTTCGGACTTTCCTGGTCGAGCCGGTCGACGGTGTCGGACTGTGGACCACTGGGCATGCGGATCTCCTGGAGTGAGGGCCGGGTGGATGAGGGCCGGGCGAGAGAGGGCGGTGCAATTCGGGGGCGGCGGCGGAGACGTAGCCGCGCCGGGTACTGCTGGCACGCTCGGGGAACCGGGGGACGTGGCCGTGCGGATGTGCACTCTTGTTTCGTTCCGGATGATGATCGACTCGCGTCGAATGCATCGTTGGAAATAGTTCGTCCGGTCGGCAGCCCGAATATGTCGACTTGTCGCGCGGTGCGGAATGCGGCCGGGTGAGGAATGGCATCCGCGGCACGAGTGCGCGAGAACCGCCTTTCGTGACGGGCCGTGCGTGCGTCATCCCGCCGGGGCGGAAGGACGCACGGTGACGATCAGTAGGTGAAGGTCCCGACCGTGGTGCGCAGGTCGGCCGCCATGCGTGACAACTCGTCGACGGCGCTGCGGGTCTGGGCCAGCGCCTGGGTGGTGGAGCCGGCGGCGGTGGAGACGCCGGTGATGTTGGTGGCGATCTCCGTCGTCCCGCTGGCCGCCTCCTGCACCGACCGCGACATCTCGTTGGTGGTGGCCGTCTGCTCCTCCACCGCGCTGGCGATGGTGGTCTGCCGGTCGGAGATCTGCGCCACGATCGCGCTGATCTCCTCGATCGCGGCCACCGCCGCGGTGGTGTCGCCCTGGATCGCCAGCACCCGTCGAGCGATGTCCTCCGTCGCCTTCGCCGTCTCCTGGGCCAGCTCCTTGACCTCGTTGGCCACCACCGCGAACCCCTTGCCCGCCTCACCGGCGCGCGCGGCCTCGATCGTGGCGTTGAGCGCAAGCAGGTTCGTCTGCCCGGCGATGCTGGTGATCACCTTCACCACGTTGCCGATCTCCGCCGAGGACTCCCCGAGCCTGGCGACGGTGGCCGTCGTGGTCTCCGCCGCGGTCACCGCACGGGCGGCGACCTCGCTGGCCTCCGCGGCGTTGGAGGCGATCTCCCGGATCGAGGCGCCCATCTGCTCGGCACCTGCCGCGACCGTCTGCACGCTCCGCGACACCTCCTCGGCCGCGCCGGACACCATGCCCGACTGCGCGGAGGTCTCCTGCGCGGACGCCGAGATCTGCGCCGAGCTGGCGCTCAGCTCCTCCGACGACGCGGCCACCGCGTCGGCCGACTCGACCACGGAGGCCAGCACGCCGCGCAGGTTCCGCTGCATCGCGGCGACCGAGGCGGCCATCTCGCCGACCTCGTCCCCTCGGGACACTCCGGAGTCGACGGTGAGGTCACCGCGCCCGGCCGCGTCGAGGGATGCCTTCACCCGTCGCAGCGGACGGACGACCGAGCGGGCGGCCAGCGTCGCGAGGACGGCGGAGAGGATGACGGCCAGCGCGCCGACGGCCCCCAGCAGGACGGTGGCGCGCTCCTGCGCCCGCGTCTGGTCGCTGCGCAGCTGCTCCGCGCGCGCATCCGCCGACGCCTCCAGCCGGTCGGCGATGTCCAGGATGATCCCGTAGCCCTCACCGGCCGCCCCGCCGTTGATGCTCTCGACCGCCGTCCGGAAGCCGTCCGCCGACCCGTCGGAGACCCAGGCGACCACCTGGTCGTCCATGGCGAAGTAGTTGTCCCAGGCCGGTTCGAGCTCGGCCCAGGCGGTCTGCTCGTCGGCGTCCATGGCGGAGGTGTCCACCTCCGCCATCCAGGCGTAGACGGCGTCCTTGCTCTCCAGCAGACCGGCCCGGTTGTAGGCGTCGGGGGCCAGTGCCACCGCGGCCCCGAAGGCGGCGACGTCCGCCATGACCAGTCCCTGCCATCCGCTGACGTCGGCGATCTGGAAGCGAGTGGACTCCGCCTCCTGGAGGACGCCACCCACGGCGCTCAGCTCGTCGGCGATGTCGCGCTGCTCGGCCACGGCGGACAGCCCCGCTCCGGTGCTCACCAGGACGAGGGCGCCGACCGCGCCGAAGGCCAGACCGAGCCGGCGGCCGACTCGCAGATGGGACAGACGGTTCTTGGACACGGATTCTCCTGCGGCGAGATGGTGCGGGGTCGCCGTGTTCCAGCCGTCGTGGGCTCAGGAGTCACAGGCGTTTCAGAGGACACGTTAGGCAGAGCGGCGCGGTCGGCGCGCTTTCCGGGGCGGCGTGTCGGAATGCGCCGGAGATTGGTCGGTGACCTCTCCGGGCGAAGCAATTTGTCGATCCGGGAATGGCCGCCGAAGACAGGAGGAGCGCGCGACCCGAATGGGCCGCGCGCTCCTCTCGTCGTCTCCCGGATCAGCGCCGGCGCGCTCGGCGGTGGCTCAGTAGATGAACTTTCCGACCGTGGTCCGCAGATCGGCGGCCATGCGGGACAGCTCGTCGACGGCGGTGCGGGTCTGGGCCAGCGCCTGGGTGGTGGAGCCGGCGGCGGTGGAGACGCCGGTGATGTTGCTGGCGATCTCCGTCGTCCCACCCGCGGCCTCCTGCACCGACCGGGACATCTCGTTGGTGGTGGCCGTCTGCTCCTCCACCGCGGAGGCGATGGTGGTCTGCCGGTCGGAGATCTGCGCCACGATCGCGCTGATCTCCTCGATCGCGGCCACCGCCGCGGTGGTGTCGCCCTGGA
>CADCTN010000070.1 GCA_902805535.1 uncultured Blastococcus sp.
CCCGGAAGCCCATCGTCTTCTGGATCGCGATCCCGATGACCAGCGTAAGGATGAAGGAGAAGGCCAGGACGGCGAGCGCCCCGACGACCTGGCGCCACAGCTGGTCGACACCGCCGCCGTAGAAGAGACCCTCGAAGTAGCTACCGCTCGCCAGGCCGGGCGCCTCGCGGGTGGCCAGCAGACCGATGGCGATCGTGCCCCACAGGCCACCGACGAGGTGGACCCCGACGACGTCGAGCGAGTCGTCGTAGCCGAACCGGTACTTCAGGCCCACGGCCAGGGCGCAGAGCGCGCCGGCGATCGCCCCCACGATGATCGCGCCGATCGGCGAGACCGCGGCACAGGCGGGGGTGATGGCGACGAGACCGGCCACGACACCGGAGGCGGCACCCAGCGAGGTGGAGTGGCCGTCGCGGAGCTTCTCGACCAGCAGCCAGCCGAGAGTGGCGGCGGCCGTGGCGACCAGGGTGTTGACCCAGGCGACCGATGCGGTGTTGTTGGCCGCCAGCGCGGAGCCGGCGTTGAAGCCGAACCAGCCGAACCACAGCAGGCCGGCGCCGATCATGACCAGCGGCAGGTTGTGCGGGCGCATCGCCTCGCGGCCGAAGCCGCGGCGCTTGCCGAGCACCAGCGCCAGCGCCAGACCCGCCGCGCCCGCGTTGATGTGCACCGCGGTGCCGCCCGCGAAGTCGATCGCCGCGAGGTTGTTGGCGATCCAGCCGCCGGTGTGGGTGACCGTGCCGTCGTCGTCGGTGAGGGTGAAGTCGAAGACCCAGTGCGCGACCGGGAAGTAGACGACCGTCGCCCAGACACCGGCGAACACCATCCAGGCGCCGAACTTGGCGCGGTCGGCGATGGCACCGGAGATCAGCGCGACGGTGATGATGGCGAAGACGGCCTGGAAGCCGACGAACGCCATGGCGGGCAGGCCGCCCTCCTCGCTGGTGGTGTCCTCCATCAGGCCCTTCAGGCCGAAGAACTCACCCGGGTCGCCGAGCAGACCCAGGCCGACGTCGTTGCCGAAGGCGACCGAGTAGCCGTAGAGGACCCACAGGACGCTGATCAGTGCCAGCGCCCCGAAGCTCATCATCATCATGTTCAGCACGCTCTTGGCGCGGACCATGCCGCCGTAGAAGAGCGCGAGGCCAGGGGTCATCAGCAGCACGAGCGCCGCGCTGGTGAGGATCCAGGCGGTGTCGCCGGTGTTGACCACGGCAACCTCCTGAGTGGGTCGTCGGCCTGCGGCCGTATCGGTGTGCCCCGACGCTCGAGCGAGCGGCGACGTGGCGTTCACCGTGCCGTTCCCGTGTTTCCGGGGCCGTCGCTGCCGCGTTTCGGGGCGGTGAACTCCGCTGCGCGCGTCCCGTCCGCTTGTTGCGGTCATGTTGCCCGGACCCGGGTGGTTCTCCGTCGCCACATCATGGGTCCCTGCCGGCGTGGTTGTTGCGAACAGTTCGCAGTAAGGTCCTCGCTCGTGAGCGCCGCGACGACCACCGACCGTGCCGCCCACGGGCGGCTGTCCCCCGGGGAGCGCCGGTCGATCACCGGGATGACCGCGTTCGTCCTCCTGCTGCACGTCCTCGGCTGGGGGGTGCTGGTCTTCGCCGTCGCACCCCAGGACTACCAGCTGGGCAGCACGGGCGTGCTCGGCGTCGGCGTCGGTCTGACCGCCTACATGCTCGGCGTCCGGCACGCGTTCGACGCCGACCACATCGCCTCCATCGACAACACCACGCGCAAGCTGGTCGGGGAGGGCAGGCCGGCGGTCAGCGCCGGGTTCTGGTTCTCCCTCGGCCACTCCTCCGTGGTGTTCGTCGCCAGCCTCCTGCTGGTGGCCGGGGTCCGCGGCATCGCCGGGGTCGTGCAGGACGAGGAGTCGCAGGTCGCCCAGACGCTGGCGCTCGTCGGCACGCTCGTGGCCGGCTCGTTCCTGCTGCTCATCGGTCTGATGAACCTCGGCGCCGCCGTCGGCATCGCCCGGGTCTTCCGCCGGATGCGCAGCGGTGAGTTCGACGAGGCCGAGCTCGAACGGCACCTGCACAACCGCGGCTTCCTCGCCCGCATCCTCGGCCGGGTGACCCGCCGGGTGAGCAAGCCGTGGCACCTGTACCCCGTGGGCCTGCTCATGGGGCTGGGCTTCGACACCGCCACCCAGGTCGCCCTGCTGGTGCTGGCCGCCGGCTCCGCCGCGTTCGTGCTGCCCTGGTACGCGATCCTCGTCCTGCCGGTGCTCTTCGCGGCCGGGATGAGCCTGTTCGACACCGCCGACGGCGTGCTCATGTCGCGGGCCTACGGGTGGGCGTTCCTCAAGCCGATCCGCAAGGTCTACTACAACCTGGCCGTCACGCTGCTGTCGGTCACGATCGCGCTGGTCGTCGGGGTGCTGGTGCTCACCGGCCTGCTCGTCGAGCGGCTGGGCCTGGAGTCGGGACCGCTGGCCTGGCTCGCCTCGCTGGATCTCGGCCACGTCGGCTTCGCCATCGTCGGCCTGTTCGCCGTCGCCTGGGCACTGGCCCTGGCGGTCTGGCGCCTGGGCCGCATCGAGGAGCGCTGGGCGAGCTAGGCCTCGCCGACGAGGCCTTCGGCGAAGGCCCGCGGCTCGAACGGCGCGAGGTCGTCCGGGCCCTCGCCCAGGCCGATCAGCTTGACCGGGATGCCCAGCTCGCGCTGCACCGGGACGACGATGCCGCCCTTGGCGGTGCCGTCGAGCTTGGTCAGCACGATGCCGGTGACGGTGACCGCCTCGGTGAACACCCGGGCCTGCACGACGCCGTTCTGACCCGTGGTGGCATCGAGGACGAGCAGCACCTCGGTGACCGGCGACTGCTTCTCGACGACCCGCTTGACCTTGCCCAGCTCGTCCATCAGCCCCGACTTGGTGTGCAGGCGCCCCGCCGTGTCGACCAGGACGGCGTCCACCTCGCCCTCGACCCCGGTGCGGACCGCCTCGAACGCCACCGACGCCGGGTCGCCGCCCTCGCGGCCGCGCACGGTGAGCACGCCGACCCGCTCCCCCCACGTCTCCAGCTGGTCGGCCGCGGCGGCGCGGAAGGTGTCGGCCGCCCCGAGGACGACGCTCTTTCCGTCGCCCACCAGCGCGCGGGCGATCTTGCCGACCGTCGTCGTCTTGCCGGCACCGTTCACGCCGACGACGAGGACGACCCCCGGCCGCCCCTCGTGCCGGGTGGTGCCCAGGGTCCGGTCCATGTCCGGGCCGAGGACGGCGGTCAGCTCGCCGACCAGCAGCTCCCGCAGGTCCGCGCCCGAGGCGGTGGCCAGCACCATCGACTGGGTGCGCAGCCGCTCGACGATCTGGGTGGTCGCGCCGACCCCGACGTCCGCGGCCAGGAGGGTCTCCTCGATCTCCTCCCAGTCGTCCTCGGTCAGCTTCTCGCGGGCCAGCACGGTGAGCAGGCCGCGGCCGAGCGAGGACTGCGAGCGCGCCAGCCGGGACCGCAGCCGCACCAGCCGACCGGCCGACGGCGGCGGCGTCTCGAAGACCAGGCCCGGCTCCGGCTCGGCCGGGGGCAGCACGACCGGCGGCGCGTCGGCGGTCTCGGGCGGCAGGCCGAGACCGGAGGCGGTCGATCCGGCCGGACGGGGCTCCTCGACGGGCGCCGGCGGGCGCGGGCGGGTCAGCGTCGTCCCGGAGAGCGCGTCGTCGTCCAGGCGCGTGGTCCGGCGACCCCGGCCCACCAGCAGACCGACCCCCGCGACGAGGGCGACGAGGAGGATCGCGATCGCGATGAGGACGAATTCCATGGGCCGAGTCTCCCAGTCCCGGGACGGGGGGCTGCGGCGGGACACAGGTTCGTGGGCCACGCTGTAGGCATGTCTGCGCCCGACCGGTCCTCACCGGCGCTCCTGCTCGGTCCCCTCCTGCGCCACGTGGATCCCGTCTCCGCCACGGTCTGGGTGGAGACCGACCGCCCCTGCGAGGTGGACGTGCTCGGCCGGACGGCCCGCACCTTCTGCGTCGGCGGCCACCACTACGCGCTGGTGATCGTCGAGGACCTCGAGCCCGGGAGCACCACGCCGTACGAGGTGCGCCTCGACGACACCCGCGCGTGGCCGCCGGAGCACTCGGAGTTCCCGCCCAGCCGGATCCGCACGCCCGGCCACGAGGGCCCCTTCCGGCTGGCCTTCGGCTCGTGCCGCTACGCCAGCCCGCGGACCGTCGAGGACTCCGAAGGCATCCCGCCGGACGCGCTGGACCTCTACGCCAGCCAGGTGGCTGCCCTGCCGGAGGACCGCTGGCCGGACGCGCTGGTGCTCCTGGGCGACCAGGTCTACGCCGACGAGCTCACGAAGCGGACGAAGTCGCTGCTCCACCGCCGGCGGGACCGGGAGCAGGCGGCCCACGCGCCCGACGACCAGGTGGCCGACTTCGAGGAGTACACGAAGCTCTACTACGAGTCCTGGCAGGACCCGCAGGTCCGCTGGCTGCTCTCCACGATCCCGTCGTCGATGATCTTCGACGATCACGAGATGATCGACGACTGGAACACCTCGGCGGCCTGGCGGGCGAAGGCCTCGCAGGAGCCGTGGTGGCAGGGGCGGATCACCGGTGGCCTGGTCAGCTATTGGGTCTACCAGCACCTGGGCAACCTCAGCCTGCAGGAGCTGGCCGAGAACAAGACCTGGCAGGCGATCCAGGGGATGAGCGCCGACGACCCCACCCGGGACGCCGAGCCCATGCTGCGCGAGATGGCCGAGCTGGCCGACGCCGAGCCGGCGACGATCCGGTGGAGCTACGTGCGGCACTGGGGCGATGCGCGGCTGATCATGGTCGACAGCCGTGCCGGCCGCGTCCTCGAGGAGCAGCACCGCCGGATGCTCGACGAGGACGAGTTCGCCTGGGTCGAGGGCGCGATGCGCCGAGCCGTCGACGAGGGCGTGGAGCACCTGATCCTCGGCACCTCGCTGCCCTGGCTGCTGCCGCACGCCATCCACAACCTGGAGCGGTGGAACGAGACGCTCAACGTCCGCCACCACGGCCGCTGGCGCGGCCGGATGGCCGAGACGGTCCGGCAGGCCGCCGACCTGGAGCACTGGGCGGCCTTCGGGCACTCCTTCGAACGGCTGGGCGAGGCGGTCACGCGGGTGGCGCGCGGCGACCACGGCCGGGCGCCGTCCACGACGCTCGTGCTCTCCGGCGACGTCCACCACGCCTACGCCGCGGAGCTCGTGCAGCCCGCCGACCTGGTGGGCCGCGTGCACCAGCTCACCGTCTCTCCCCTGCACAACCAGGCGCCGCACCCCATCCGCGTCGGCTTCAAGATCGGGTGGAGCCGGGCGGCACGCCGCTGGACCGAGCGCCTGGCGCGACTGGTCAAGGCCGACCCCACCCGTCTGGAGTGGGAGAAGAAGGCGGGGCCGTACTTCGGCAACCAGATCGGCGAGCTGGTGCTGTCCGGCCGGGAGGCCCGTTTCCAGCTGTCGGTCGCGGAGCAGGGCGACGAGCACCTGCGGAAGGTGCTCGACAACCCGCTGGCGGGCGGGTGACAGGCTGCAGCCATGACTGGAGCGCACGGGGTCCGGCCCGCCCCTGGCCCTGACCAGCCGCCCGTCCCGGTGCGGCTGGTCACGTTCAACACCCACCACGGCGTGGGTGAGGACTCCCGGCACGACCTGCCCCGCCTGGCGAAGTTGCTGGCCGCGGCCGACGCCGACGTCATCTGCCTGCAGGAGGTCGACCGGTACTTCGGCGACCGCAGCGAGCACGTCGACCAGGCCCTGCTGCTGTCCCGCGCCCTGGACATGCAGCTGGCGTGGGGCCCGGCGATCGACGAGCCGCGGCCCGGTGACCTGCCCCCGCGTCAGTACGGCAACGCGCTGCTGTCCCGGCTGCCGATCCTGGTCAGCGACGTCCACCGGCTGCCCGGCGGCGGCGAGCCGCGCAGCGCGCTGCGCACGATGCTCGAGCTCGACGGCAGCACCCTGTGGATCACCGCGACGCACCTGACGACCCGGTCCGCGCAGGAGCGGTCGGCGCAGGTGGCGGCCCTCGCCGCGCTGCACACCGAGGACATGGCGGCCGGCGTCCTGGTGGGCGACTTCAACGCCCGCCCCGATGCGCCGGAGCTCGAGCCACTGCGTGAGCGGTTCACCGACGCCTGGGTGCTCGCCCCCGAGCGGGCGGACCAGGCGGCCTGGCGCTTCTGGCAGCGGGAGGAGGGGCACACCCACCCGGCGCACGCCCCGCGTCGCCGCATCGACCAGGCCTGGGTCTCCGCCGGCGTCAGCGTCGCCGGCGCCCAGGTGCTCGACGCCGACGGGGCGTCGGACCACCTGCCGTTCCTGGTCGACCTGCGGGTGGCCTCCGGGGTGTAGCCGGGCCCTCAGGCCGGCCGGGAACGGAGCCGCCGCCACCAGGACGGCCGGTCGCCGTCCGGCGGGTCCGACCAGGTCCCCGGGCTGACCCGCTCGACCAGCGGGACCGGCAGCGGCTCGTCGAAGGAGTACACCTCCAGGCCCGCCAGCCGGCCGTGCGCCAGGAACAGCGCCACCCCGCCGATCTCCTTCCCCGCCGCGTCCACCACCGCGCCCCCGACGGGCGCGGGACCGGCGGCGCGGGACACGGGCACGCCCTCGGGCACGTGCAGGTCGATGGTCACGCAGCCGCACTCGCAGCCCGTCGACGCCGTCGCCCGCCGCGCCTGCTCCCGCAGCTCGGCGACGCCGTCGAACTCCTGGTCGAGCAGGGTGTCCAGCAGCGCCCGCTCGGTCGACGTCAGCCGACGACGCGCCTGGCCACCGTCAGAACCCATGCCCCCATCGTGGGTCACCTCGCCGGCCAGGGCACCCTGGCCCTCACGCGGTCTCCAGCTCCCGGAGCCGCTGGCTGATCACGCCGGTGATGCCGTCGCCGCGCATGCTCACGCCGTAGAGGGCGTCGGCGATCTCCATCGTCCGCTTCTGGTGGGTGATGACGATCAGCTGCGACGTCGACCGGAGCTGCTCGACCAGGGTGAGGAGGCGGCCGAGGTTGACGTCGTCCAGCGCCGCCTCCACCTCGTCCAGGACGTAGAACGGGGAGGGCCGCGCCCGGAAGATCGCGACCAGCAGCGCCACGGCAGTCAGCGACCGCTCGCCGCCGGAGAGCAGCGAGAGCCGCTTGACCTTCTTGCCCGGCGGCCGCGCCTCGACCTCGATGCCGGTGGTGAGCATGCTGTCGGGCTCGGTGAGGACCAGCCGCCCCTGCCCGCCGGGGAACAGGGTCGCGAAGACGGCCTCGAACTCGCGAGCCACGTCGGCGAAGGCGGCGGCGAACACGTCGTGGATCCGGCCGTCGACCTCCTTCACCACGGTGAGCAGGTCCCGGCGGGTGCTCTTGAGGTCCTCGAGCTGGGTGGCCAGGAACCCGTGCCGCTCCTCCAGTGCGGCGAACTCCTCCAGCGCCAGCGGGTTGACCTTCCCGAGGGTGGCCAGGTCGCGCTCGGCCTTCGCGGCCCGCCGCTCCTGGACGGCCCGGTCGTAGGGCACCGGTTCCGGCTCGGGCTCCCCGGCGGCCTCGGCGGCGGCGAGATGCTGCTGCGGGGCCGGCACGAGCGCGCCGGGGCCGTACTCCCCCACCAGCGTCGGCAGGTCGACGCCGTACTCCTCGGC
>CADCTN010000071.1 GCA_902805535.1 uncultured Blastococcus sp.
GCCAGGTACAGCGGGTGCCACTTCTGGTCCTCGTCGACGCGCATGATGCCGTAGCCGAGGTCGTTGTCCTTGCCGATCACGTTCGTGTACGTGTGGTGCAGCTCGTTGTGCGAGTGCTTCCACTGCGCGGCCGGGCTGGCCATGTCCCACTCCCACGTCGTGGAGTGGATCTTCGGGTCACGCATCCAGTCCCACTGGCCGTGCAGGATGTTGTGCCCGATCTCCATGTTCTCGAGGATCTTGGCGACCGACAGGCCGACCGTCCCCACGACCCAGGCCGGCGGGAACATCGAGACGAGCAGGGCGGCGCGGCTGCCGAGCTCGAGCTTGCGCTGCACGTCGATGACACGGCGGATGTAGGCGGCGTCGTCGGCACCCAGGCTGTCGCGCACCTCCTGGCGGATGGTGTCGAGCTCCTTGCCGATGATCTCGATGTCCTCGGCGGACAGGTGGGCGATCGGGTTCTGGGGCTTCTTCTGCAGCACGGTCATGGTCGGTCTCCTCCGTGGAAAGCGGTCAGTGGTCGATGTCGCAGGCGCCGGCAGCGGCGCTGACGCAGGTCTGGATGAGGACGCCGTCCCCGGGGGCGGCGACGGTCAGCTCGCCGTTGCGCAGGTCGCGCACGGCCCCTTCGCGGAGCGGCAGCACGCAGCCGTAGCAGATGCCCATGCGGCAGCCGCTCGGCATGAGCACGCCCGCCTCCTCGGCGGCGTCGAGGATCGGGGTGGCCCCGCCGGCCTCGAGCGTGGTGCCGTTCCTGGTGAAGCTGACGGTCCCGCCCTCGCCGGTCACGAGGACCGCGGGCCGGAAACGCTCGGTGTACAGCCGGCCGGCGATGCCGGCGGCGGTCCAGTGCTCCTCCAGCGCCTCGAGCATCCCGACCGGCCCGCAGGCCCACGTCGAGCGCTCGTGGAGGTCGGGGACCAGCTCGGCGATGGACCGGGCGTCGAGCATCCCGGCGGAGTCGGTGTGCTGCTCGATGAGCGTGATCCGCCCCTCGGCGGCCAACTGCCGCAGCTCGGCGCCGAAGACGACGTCGTCGGCCGTGGGGGCCGAGTGCACGAGGATCGTGTCGCTACCGCTGTCGGTGAGCTCCGGGTGGTTGCGCAGGATGCCCATCACCGGGGTGATGCCCGATCCCGCGGTGACGAACAGCGCCTTGCCGGGGTGCTGCTCGGGCAGGCAGAACTCGCCGGTGGCCTGGTCGAGCTGGACGATCGTCCCCGGCTCCGCTCGGTGCACCAGGTGGTTGCTGACCTTGCCGCCCGGGATGGCCTTCACGGTGACGGCGATGCAGCCGTCGCTGCGGGTCAGGTCGGAGGTGATGGAGTACGCGCGCCACTGCCGGACGCCGTCGACGTCGATGCCGATCCGCACGTACTGGCCCGGGGTGTGCGGCACCCAACTGCGGCCGGGGCGCAGCACGATCGTGGCGGCGTCCCGGGTCTCGTGGTGGATGGCCTCGATGCGGCCGCGCAGGTCAGCGCCGGAACGCAGCGGGTCGACCAGGTCGAGGTAGTCCTCGGGCAGCAGCGGGGTGGTGACGAAAGCGGCGATCCTGAGCACCCGGTCGCGCAGTGCACCGGATCGCCGGACGGGGCGCGGCCGGGCCTGGGCAGGGCGCGGGGCGGTGGTCGTCATACACAGAGGGTTGTCCAACCTGAGGGTGAGATACCTGTGTTGCCGACGTGAATCGGCCGGTATGTTCTGTTCGCTGCGAACAAACAGGGGAGAGCATGGCGGACGACGACCTGAGCATCCCGGCCGCAGCGGCCGAGGCGATCCAGGAGCAGCTGCACGCCGTCGCCGAGCAGACCGTCGCCGCGATCGTCGTCGAGGTGCCCAGCTACGCCGACGCGTTCAGCGGCGAGATGGGCCGCACGATCGAGAACGCCGTGCAGCTGGCCCTCGGCGGTTTCCTGGTGCTGGCGTCGTCGGCCGGCGAGGGGGATGCCAGCACGCCCATCCAGCCGGCCCTGGACGGCGCGTACGCCCTGGGGCGCGGGGAGGCCCGCAGCGGCCGGTCGATGGACGCCCTGCTGGGCGCCTACCGGGTCGGTGCGCGGGTCGCGTGGCGGCACATGGCCGACAGCGGCGTACGGGCCGGTCTCACGGCCGAGCAGCTGGCCCGGTTCGCCGAGCTGGTGTTCGCCTACATCGACCAGCTGTCGGCGGCGAGCGTGGCCGGGCACAGCGACGAGCTGGCCACCAGCGGCCGGGTCAAGGAGCGCTACCGCGAGCGGCTGGCCGACCAGCTGCTGGGCGGCGCGGCCCCGCACGAGCTGGACGCCGCGGCCGTGCGCGCCGACTGGACGCCGCCGCGCACGCTCACCGCGGTCGTCGTCCCGGAGGCGCGGGTGCGCGGGGCGCTGGCGTCCCTGGACCCCCGCACGCTGCGCTCGACCGGGGAGGTGCCCGGCTCCGCGTCGTCCGGCGAGCTGGTGGCGCTGCTGGTCCCGGACGCCGAGGGGCGTTCACGCCCGGCGCTGATGCGGTCGCTGGCCGAGGCGGAGGCCGTCGTGGGCCCGGCGCGGCCCTGGGACGAGGTCGACGACTCCTACGCCCGGGTGCTGCGCGCGGTGCAGCTGGGGCTGACCGCGGACGGCTCGGAGCCCGTGGACACCGAGAACCGGCTGGCCGACCTGGTGCTGCGCGCCGACGAGGGGGCGCTGGCCGACCTGCGGGCCCAGGCCCTCGCGCCGCTGGCGGACCTGGGGGACAGCGCGCGGGAGAAGCTGACCGAGACCCTCCGCTCGTGGCTGCTGCACCACGGGCGGCGGGAGGCGATCGCCGCCCACCTGTTCGTGCATCCCCAGACGGTGCGCTACCGGATGGGCCAGCTGCGGGACCTGTACGGGAAGCGCCTCGAGGACCCGAAGACGGTGCTGGAGCTGACCCTGGCCCTGGGCGTGCGATGACGGGTACGGCCCCGCCCGTGGTGGTGCGGGAGGGTGGCGTCATGACCGTCGACCTCGCCGCGGCTGCGGACTTCCTGGCCTCGTCGGCGCGTGTTCTGGACCGGCGGCGCTTCGACCTGCTGTTCGGGGACGGCGCCCCGGAGCCCGTGCTCGCTGCCGTGGACGCGTATCGCAACCCGGACGGCGGCTACGGGTGGGGCCTGGAGCCGGACCTGCGGTCGCGGACCAGCCAGCCCGGCGGTGCCCTGCACGCCTTCGAGGTCTTCGCCGACCTCGTGCCGGTGCGGACGGCTCGGGCCGCGGAACTCTGCGACTGGCTGGCCTCGGTCAGCCTGCCCGACCGCGGCCTCCCCTTCGCGCTGCGCATGCCCGATCCGGCCGCCTGCGCCCCGTTCTGGGCATCGGCGGACCCGACGGAGTCCTCCTTGCAGATCACCGCGGTCGTCGCGGCCACCGCGCACCGGGTCGGCGCGGCGGATGCGGTGGTCGCCGACCATCCCTGGCTGGTCCGGGCGACCGAGTACTGCCTGGCCGCGGTCCGCAGGCTGGGGGCGGAACCGCACGCGATGGCGCTGGCGTTCGCCGCCCAACTGCTGGACGCCGCGGCACCGACGACCCCCGGCGCGCGAGACCTGGTCGAGGCCCTGCGGCCGCACGTTCCCGCGGATGGACTGGTGCACGTGGACGGGGGCGCAGACGACGAGTTCATGCGGCCGCTGGACTTCGCACCCTTTCCCGGCGGACCGGCCCGGTCGCTGTTCGGCCCCGGAGTGGTCGAGGCCGATCTGGAACGACTCGCGGCAGGTCAGTTGGCCGACGGGGGCTGGTCGGTCGACTTCGCCAGCTACTCCCCCGCGTCCGCCCTGGAGTGGCGCGGACAGCGCACGGTCCAGGCGCTGGCGCTCCTGCGCGCCAACGGCGCGCTCGACTGAGTCGCGCCGCCCTCGACACCCGCGGGTGGGTCGAGGGGCGGCGGTCAGAAGGGTGGTGGGTCGTCCGCGGGGTCGTACCGGGGTGTTCCAGGTTCGGGTGGTCCCGGTTCGGGTGCTGCAGATTCGGGTGGTCGCAGGCCGGGTGGCCGGGTGGTGCGGGTGATTCCGGTCGGGCTGGTCACCCGCAAGGTGCCGTCGGGTGCCATGCGGAAGGTCCAGTCGCGGGCGAAGGTCTTGAGCCGGTGGTGGGAGCGGCACAGGCAGCACAGATTCGCGCACGTCGTCCGCCCACCCCGGACGTGCGGTACCACGTGGTCGTGGTCGGCCCAGCCCGTCCGCTGCCCGCAGTTGGGGGTCCGGCAGCGGCGGTCCCGGGTGGTCACGAACCGCCGCTGGGCGGCGGTGGGCCGGTAGCCGTCGGTCGCCGGAGGCGGTGCCAGCACCGGGCAGTCGCAGCCGGTTCCGGGGTGGGCGGGGCAGCCCTGGCCGGCGAGGCGGGCGAGCTCGGCGGCGGGAACGGTGGCCAGCAGCCGCCCGGTCCCGTCGGTGACCGCGAAGGTCAGCGAGCCGCCCACGGGCGGCGTCAGGCCGAGGGCGCCGACGCGGCGGAGCAGGTCGCGCAGGTGGGTGGCGGTGATCGGGAACCCGTTGGCCTCGCCGCCCCGCGTCGAGGTGCCCTCCAGCCCGTCGAGGGTGGCGGTGACCGTCAGGTTCACCGTGGCGGCAGGCAGGCCGTGGTCGGCCGGCCGCAGGACGAGCATCGCGTGGATCGAGGCGCGGATCTGCCCGATCGGGCGGAGGTCCCCGTCGGCCTTCGCCAGCGTGGCCAGCTGGTCGATCAGGTCGGAGCAGGCCGCCGCCTGCTCGGCGGTCATGTCGGTGGCGAGGGTGGCCATGCCGTCTGCGGTGCCGTAGCAGCGCACGTCGGCGGCCCGCTCCGCCTGCTCGTGGCGCTCGTCGACCGCGGTGGCGTCCAGTTCGGCCAGCAGCTCCAGCGCCCGGGCGCGGAGCCGGGTCAGGGACAGGTCGCCCGCCTCGGGCAGCAGCGCCCTCTCCACCGCCCCGGCCAGCTCCGGCGTGGTGTGCTGCAGGGCGTCGGCCAGCACGCCGGCCCGGCGTTCGTCGATCTCCGCGCGGTGCAGCGCAGTGAACGTGGCCGGCAGGTCGTCCCGCCAGGTGAAGGCCCGCCGGGCGCGGAACGCCGCGGTGCCCCGGCCGAGGTTGATCGTGTGGGCCAGCTCGTCGGGGAAGAACTCGCTCACCCCGGGGAACTGCGGGTCGGTCCGCCGCCAGGTGCGGCTGCGGGCACCCGGCGCGCAGGGCTGCGGGTCGTCGCTGTCGGGGCGCAGTTCGGCCAGCCGCAGGATCAGGTCCGCCTCCCGGGCGGTGTCCCTCGCCCGATTGCGCTGGATGCGTTCCAGCTCGGCGGCGACACCTTCGTCGTCGAGCGCCCACACCGGCGGACGGGGATCGGGCTCCGGCTGGATCAGCACCCAGTCCAGCACCAGGTCCTCGACCGTGGTGGTACCCGACATCCGCTGCACGGATCGAACATACGTGCGATCACCGACATTTCCGCGTCGGTCAGCAGGTAGCCGGACCACCGCCGTCGGCGCGGACGGTCGGACGGGTCCAGCGCGCCGAACCGGCCGTTCGAGCCCCTGCTCCCGAATACCGGGCGTCGCGCGACCCGTCCCTGCCCCCAGGCGGGTCGCGCGACGCCGGCGCCGCCGGGCGGATCGAGGCTCAGCCGCGGCGCAGGACGGCGACCAGGAAGTCCGCGTCCGCGCTGAACGGCCGCAGGTCCCAGGTGGACAGCAGCAGGTCCGGCTCCCAGCCGGCCGTCCGCGCGTCGGCGAGGAAGTCCTCGAAGTCGTAGCCGCGTCCTGCGCCGAACCCGATCGCGGCCCGGCCGCCGTCCCGGAGGTGGGCCCGCATCCGGCGCAGCACCTCGACCCGGGTGCTCTCCGCCAGGAACGTCATGACGTTGCCCGCGCACACGATCGCGTCGAACGGATCAGCGATCCCTCGCCCCGGCAGGTCGAGTTCGGCCAGGTCGGCCACCAGCCAGCGCGGGCCGGGATGGTCCTCCTCCGCCGCGGCGATCAGCACCGGGTCGACGTCCACACCGACCACGTCGTGACCGACGGAGTGCAGGAACCCGCCCACCCGGCCCGGACCGCAGCCGGCGTCCAGCACCCGCGAGCCCCGGGGCAGCATCGCGTCGACCAGCCGGGCCTCGCCCACCAGGTCCGTGCCCTGCTCGGCGAGCGTGCGGAAGCGCTGCACGTAGGCGGCCGAGTGGCCGGGGTCCTCCTGGGTCATCCGGGTCCAGGCACTGGGTTCGGTCATGCCGCCGTTCTACACGGGATCGATCAGCACGCCGGTGGTCCTCCAGTCGGGCGGGTCGGCGGCCTGCAGCAACGGGTCGTCGGCGGCCAGTGTCCGCACCGGACCAGGCGGGGTAAGGGGCCCCTCGAAGCGGACGGTGACCCGGCCCAGCCCCCGCCCCCACACCCAGCCGGGCCCGAGCTCCTCGTGGCGGACGTCCTGCCCCGGCCACCAGCGGCGTTCGGCGGGCAGTTCGGCGGCGGGCGCGGGCTCCTCGGGGGCGTCCACGACGCTGACCACGTCCGGCAGGGGCTCGGCCGCACCAGGCAGCAGCAGGTCCTCGGCGAACAGGTCGCCCTGGGCGTAGACCGACAGCCCGGAGACGCCGACGCCGAGCAGCCGCAGCCCGCCCTGGGTGCCCGCCTCGGTGAGCAGCCGGCGGGCGATGGCGGCGATCGTGCGGCTGTCGTCGGTGGCCTGCGGCAGCGTCTGGGAGCGGGTCAGCGTCGTGAAGTCGTAGCGGCGCAGCTTGAGCGTCACCGTGCGGCCGGAGAACGCCGACGTCCGCAGCCGCTCCCCCACCCGCGCGGCCATCGAGTCGATCTCGCGGCCGAGGACGTCGAGGTCGGTGAGGTCGCGCTCGAAGGTCTCCTCGTGGGACACCGACTTCACGCCCCGGTCGGCGACGACGGCGCGGTCGTCCTCCGCCCGGGCCAGGGCGTGCAGCCCGGCCCCGTGCGCCTTGCCGGCCAGGGCCACCAGGTCCGCCAGCGACCGCGCAGCCAGCTCGCCGACCGTCGTCACGCCGATCTGGTGCAGCCGTTCCGCCGTCGCCGGCCCGACGCCGCCCAGCCGGGTCACCGGCAGCGGGTGCAGCACGTCGAGCTCGGCACCGGGCGGGACGACGACCAGCCCGTCCGGCTTCTGCAGGTCCGAGCCGATCTTGGCCATCAGCTTCGACGTCCCGATGCCCACCGAGCCGGTCACTCCACCGGTCGCCTCGGCGATGCGGGCCTTCAGCCGGCGCCCGATCTCCGTCACCCCCTCGACGGACAGGTCGTGGGCCCCGTCCGCGGCCAGGTCGACGTAGGCCTCGTCCAGCGACGCCGGCTCCACCAGCGGCGAGAGCTCGCGGAGCAGGGCCATGACGACGTCGGAGGTCGCCCGGTAGGCGGCGAACCGGCCGCCCAGGAACGCCGTCCCGGACGGGCACCGCCGCCGCGCCTCGGCCGTGGACATGGCCGACCGGGCGCCGAACGCGCGGGCCTCGTAGGACGCTGTCGCCACCACACCGCGCCCGCCGACCCCGCCGACGACGACCGGCCGGCCCCGCAGGGACGGCTTGTCCCGCTGCTCGACGGCGGCGAAGAAGGCGTCGAGGTCGAGGTGCAGCACGCTCGCCTCCCGCCTCACCGGCCCATTCTGCGGTCCGGTGTCCCCTCGCCGGTTGTCCACACCTCCGGGCGACCTCGTTGCCGCCGTCGTGCCGCAACTGGAAGGCTGCGGCTCCACGATCGACGAGGAGGACGCGCGCAGGTGGCTGGGGTCTTCCTCGTGATCGGTGCCGTCGGCGTCCTGGTGCTGCTGATCTCGTTCTTCGTCGGTGAGCTGGGCGAGCTCGGGCTGGGCGACGCCGACGCCGACGGCCCGTTCTCCGTACCCGCGATCGCCGCCCTGCTCGGCGGGGTCGGCTTCGGCGGCGCGGCCGCGGTGAGCCTCCTGCCCGACGGCCTCCCGGACGCCGGCGCCGCGGCCGCGCCGCTGTCGGCGGTGGACAAGATGACCGTCATCTCCACCGACGGCGCCGGAGCGCTGGGGAAGTCCGTGGCGGCCAACGTGGCCCAGGGGCTGCAGCTGTCCGGCGACCTGACCGGCATCGACGTCGGTGCGCTGCTCCGCCGGCTCAGCGGCAGCGCGGCGAGCACGGTGGACGGCGTCACGCGGGTGCCGATCTCGGTCGACGGCGACGGCGCGGCGCACAACGGCCGACCGGCCTGACCCCGCCTCGTCGTCCGGCCCGGCGGCGGACAGACTGGGCGAGATGACCGAGCAGAGCTCCTTCCGGACCTGGCCGTCGATCCCGGTCGCCGACTGGGCGGACACCCGGGACACCCTGCAGCTGTACACGCAGGTGATCGGCAAGGTCCGGACGGCGAACACGCCGCTGTCCAACCACTGGTGGAACGTGCCGCTGTACGTCACGGCCCGCGGGCTGACGACGTCGCTGATGCCGCATCCGACCGGGCCGTCGTTCCAGGTGGACCTCGACCTCGTCGAGCACCGCCTCGAGGTTCTCACCGTCGACGGCCGGACGGGCACCCTGCCGCTCGGTCCCCGGGCGGTGGCGGACTTCCACGCCGACGTCATGAGCCTGCTGGACGGGCTCGGTGTCGGCACCGGGATCTGGCCGATGCCGGTCGAGATCCCGGGGGCGATCCCGTTCCCCGACGACCGCGGACACGCCGCCTACGACCCGGACGCGGTGCACCGCTACTGGCAGGCGCTGGTGCAGATGACGCGCGTTCTCACCGTGTTCCGCGACCGGTTCATCGGCAAGGCCAGCCCGGTGCACTTCTTCTGGGGTGCCCTCGACCTCGCCACCACCCGCTTCTCCGGCCGCACGGCACCCGACCACCCGGGCGGAGCGCCCAACTGCGGACCGCACGTGATGCTCGAGGCGTACTCCCACGAGGTCAGCAGCTGCGGCTACTGGCCCGGCGGACCGGGCGAGGAGGGCGTCTTCTACAGCTACGCCTATCCCGAGCCCGCCGGCTTCCGCGAGGCCACCGGCCTGCCCGAGGGCGCCCGCTGGGACGACGAGCTCGGCGAGTTCGTGCTGCCCTACGAGCTGGTGCGCACGGCGGCGGACCCCGACGCGCTGCTGCTGGCCTTCCTGCAGCGCACCTACGAGGCGGCGGCGGACGGGGCGCAGTGGGACCGGGCCGCCCTGGAGCGGCACACCGCCGGGCGCACTCCGGCGGGCTGAACGGCCGGCCTTGCCGTCGGCGGCGGTCCCGCGCACCCTGGGCGGATGGCGAGCGGTACGAGCGTGGGCACGGTCGTCCGGTGGGACGACGACCAGGGCGCCGGACTCGTCGAGCTGACCGACCGCCCGGGCGACTGCCGCGTGGAGGCGGCAGCCCTGGACCCCCGCGCCGGCGGCGGGCTGCGTGCGGGACAGATCGTCGAGGTGGAGTGGACCGACTCCGGGGCCGGCGACCATCCGCTGCAGGCGTCCCGAGTGACCCCGCGCGACGACCTGCAGGGCACGCCAGGGGCCTGAGCGGCGTCCCGCCCGGGATGCCTCAGGCGTCGGTCAGTGCCGCCGCGGGCAGCCAGTCGGCGTCGAGCAGCTCGGCGACCTCCTGCAGGGACGACGTGTCCGCGCCGGCGGCGGACCCGCTCACCGCCAGCCGCTCGACCATGACCCGCGCCACCTGCTCCTCGACGGTGTCCTCGGCGAACGCGATCCGCCACGGCGACGTCTTCCCGTCGCGGTGGGTGCGGCCGGTGACCTGGCGCGCCTGGATGCCGGAGAACCGCGGCTGGTGGAACAGCCCCACCCGCGCGGTGTCGGAGGCGGATCGGCCGTCGGGCAGCAGCTCACCGGCGTGCAGCGAGATGGACGCGGTGACGGTGAAGACGCAGACCATCGCCTCGCCGCGCTGGAACCGCAGTCGCTCGGCCTCGGGATCACCCAGTCCACGACCGACCCGGTCGCCCCCGTAGATGCCGGCGACCGGGATCCCGGCGTCCATCAGCGCGTCGCGGATCGGGTCGGCCGCGGTCTCGACGAACTCCACCGACACCGCCACCTGGCGCTCGGCCTCCACCTGGGCCCTGATCCAGTCGACGGTGGCCTGCACCCGGATGAGCCCGGCCTTCTGCCGGAACCGCAGCAGCGCGGCCCGGCCCTTGGCGCTCTGCCGGGAGCGGCGGGCCAGCTGCATCTCGGCCCGGAACTCCGACCACTCCGAGTCGTAGGCGGCGCGCTCGGCCGGGGTGAGCGCGACCGCCGTCCCGGTCACCGACACCGGGCCCCACGGGGCCGGGCGGTGCAGGGTCGCGGGCGGATCGGCCTCGGCCAGCCAGCCCTGCAGCCGGGCGAGGTCGGCACGGCGCTGGTCGGCGTCCTCGGTCCACTGCCAGCCGTACCGGCCACGTTCCACGTGGAACCCGTGCGCCTCCAGCCGCTTGGGCAGGTCCGCCCACTCGCGGATGCCCTCGCCGTGCCGGGCGGCGAACTCCGGCGCCAGGTACGGCAGCTCGAGCGGCGTGTGGGCCGGGGTCGCCGTCGTGGCCAGCACGTACGGGGCGTCCTTCACCCGGCCGGCGCCGGACAGCGCCTTCCAGTGCTTCCAGCGCTGCGTGGTCGTGTGCCGCACCATGTGCGCCTCGTCGGCGACGACGACGTCGAACCGGAGCCCGGTCTTCAGCAGTGCGGACACCTTCGCCAGCCGGTCCCAGGTGGTGACGCACCAGCGGAGGCCGCCGTCGCCGAATCCGGCGATCGAGCGGGTCCAGTGCGGGACGGTGATCGCCGCCGGGCGGTCGGCCACGACGAGCACGGCCCGGACGTCGCGCTGCTCGGCGATCGCCTTGACCGCCAGGATCGCTGTCCCGGTCTTGCCCACGCCGGGGTCGTCGCCGAGCAGGAACACCCGTCCGCCGGCGGCCGCGTGCGCCGCGACGACGTCCGCGCCGTCGCACTGCTGGTCGCGCGGGGTCATCGGCCGGGCCAGCGGGATCGGCCGTGGTTTCTCGTTGAGCTCGTCCTCGAGGAAGCGCTCCAGGCTGTACGGCGGCGGGTCGTACGGCGCGAGCGACGCCGGCAGCTCGGGGCCCACCCAGACGTGCGCCTGCAGCCCGGCGTGCCAGGAGGCGCCGGGTGCGGGGGCGCGGAAGGGCACGGCGAGCACCCACACCCGCTCCCCCGGTCCCGCGGTGGGCGTCTCGGGCGCGGGCTTCCTGGAGCGCGCAGGCGCCGTCGTCCGCTTCGCCGACGTCGCGCTGGTCCTGCTGCGGCTGGTCCTGCTCTGGCGTGCCCGTCCCGGCATGTGCCCCCCTCGTCCTCCGGCACGGTAGGCGGCGACACCGACACGTCGTGGTGGAATCGCCGGGTGACGGAAGAGGTCGGCGGCGACGAGCGCCTGTCCACGCGCACGATCGGGGAGTCCGGGCCGCGGGTCGTCTTCGTCCACGGCCTGTTCGGTCAGGGAAAGAACTGGACCACCATCGCGAAGGGGATCGCCGGCGCCCACCGCGTGACGCTGGTCGACCTGCCCAACCACGGGCACTCGCCCTGGACCGACCGGGTGGAGTACCTCGACATGGCCCAGCTGCTGGCCACCGAGCTCGAGCACCTGGGGGAGCCCGTCACGCTCGTCGGGCACTCGATGGGCGGCAAGGTCGCGATGCAGCTGGCACTGCGGCGGCCCGAGCTGCTCCGCGCCATGGTCGTGGTCGACATCGCCCCGGTCGAGTACCCGCTCCAGGGCGGCCGCACCGACGACCCCGACGAGGAGGCCTCCCCCTTCGCCGCCTTCATCGCCGGGATGCGGGCGATGGACCTCGACCGGCTGACCACGCGGGAGGACGCCGACGCCGCGCTGAAGGCCGCCGTCCCCAGCCGCACCGTGCGCAGCTTCCTGCTGCAGAGCCTGGTCCGCGAGGGATCCGGCGGGGACGGCTGGCGGTGGCGGCTGAACCTGGAGCTGCTGGAGCGGGACCTGGGCGAGCTGCGCGGCTTCCCCGATCCGCCGCCCGGGGCGACGTTCGACGGCCCGGTCCTGTGGATCGCCGGGGCGCACTCGACCTATGTGCTCGACGCGGACCGGCCGCGCATGGACGCCCTCTTCCCGGCCACCCGCCTGGTCCGCGTCAAGAGCGCCGGCCACTGGGTCCACTCCGAGCAGCCCGGGGTCTTCCTGGAGACCATCCGTCGCTTCCTGGAGCACGTCGAGGGCGGCTGAGCCCCCGGCTCCGGTGTTCGGGTGGAGATCAGCTCCGCCGCGTCGAAATGAGGAGGACGTCCTCCTCCTGCCGAAACGGATCCCTGTCGTGCGCCTGCCCATGCCCGCCGCCCTGCTCGCCCTGCCTCTCCGGGTCAAGGTCCTGACCTCCGTCGCGGTGGCCTGCCTGGTCGCGCTGCTCATCGGGATCCTGAGCCTCGTCCAGCTCGGCGCCCTGCAGCAGCGCAGCCAGGAGATCAACATCGACGGACTGCGCCCCTCGAACCAGATCGCCGAGGTCCGCCGGGCCTTCCTGCAGACCCGCATCGACGCGCTGGCCGACGAGTGGCTCCCCAAGAGCGGCACCGAGGACGTCGAGCACGGCAAGTACCTCGCCGACATCGACGCCATGAACGCCGCGATCGCGGCGTACGCGGGCAGCGACCTCGCCGCCGCTCAGCAGACGGACGTCGACCAGCTCGTCGGCGCGTGGGAGCAGTACGAGGAGCTCGTCAGCGGGCCGCTGCTGCTGGCCGCCCGCGAGGGCCGGGTCGCCGACTACATGGCCATGCGGTCGGGCACCGTGGCGCCGGTGGCCGTGGCCCTCAACGAGGCGCTGGACCGGTTGCTGGCCTCGGAGGCCGCGGCGGCGGAGCGGGCGGTGGCCGACGCCGAGCAGACCTACGAGTCCGCGCGCACCATGATCCTCACCGTCCTCGCGGTCGGTCTGGTGCTGGCGATCGGGCTGGGCCTGCTGGTCGCCCGACTGGTGGTCCGCCCGGTCATCGCCGTCCGCGACGGCCTGGTGGCCATGGCCGCAGGCGACCTCACCGCCCGGGTGGCGGTCACCTCGGCCGACGAGGTCGGGCAGATGGCCGAGGCCCTCAACCGGGCCGGGGACAGCCTGCGGCAGACGGTCCAGGCGACCGCGGAGTCCGCGCAGGCGCTGGCCGCCTCGGCCGAGGAGCTGACCGGGTCCTCCCAGGCGATCTCCGTCTCCGCCGAGGACGCTGCCACGCAGGCGGGCGCGGTGGCCGCCGCCGCCGAGCAGATCTCCCGGAACGTGCAGACCGTGGCCGCCGGCTCGGAGGAGATGGGCGCGTCGATCAACGAGATCGCCCAGAACGCCTCCGAGGCCGCTCGGGTGGCCGGCACCGCCGTCCGGGCCGCCGAGGCGACCACCAAGACCGTCACCAAGCTCGGCGTCTCCTCGCAGGAGATCGGCGAGGTCGTCCGGACCATCACCTCGATCGCCGAGCAGACGAACCTGCTGGCGCTCAACGCGACCATCGAGGCCGCCCGCGCCGGTGAGGCGGGCAAGGGCTTCGCCGTGGTGGCCAACGAGGTCAAGGAGCTCGCCCAGGAGACGGCCAAGGCGACCGAGGACATCGCCCGCCGGGTGACCGCGATCCAGGACGACACGTCCGGGGCGACGAAGGCGATCAGCGAGATCGCCGAGATCATCGGTCAGATCAACGACTACCAGACCACGATCGCCTCGGCGGTCGAGGAGCAGGGCGCGACCACGGCGGAGATGAACCGCAGCGTGACCGAGGCCGCCACCGGCAGCGGGGAGATCGCCTCGACCATCACCGGGGTGGCCACCGCCGCGGCCGCGACGACCGCGGGCGTGGCGCAGACCCGCACCGCCGCGGAGGAGCTGGCCCGCATGTCCGGCGAGCTGCAGGTGCTGGTGCAGCGCTTCCAGTACTGAACCGGCCACACCGGCGGCCCCGGTTCCTCCGCGGAGGAGCCGGGGCCGTGCCGCGCCGCCGGGCCGGCAGGTCGCGCCACCGGGCCGGGCCAGTCAGGATCTGCCCATGACGGACCCCCGCGCCGGCCAGCTCGCCGAGCCCAGCGACCTGGTCGACGTCGCCTCGCTCGTCACCGCCTACTACACGGTGGAGCCGGATCCGGCCGAACCCGCGCAGCAGGTCGTGTTCGGCACCTCGGGCCACCGGGGCTCCAGCTTCGACGCGGCGTTCAACGAGCCGCACATCCTGGCCACCACCCAGGCCATCTGCGAGTACCGGGCGCAGCAGGGCTACGACGGGCCGCTGTTCCTCGGCCGCGACACCCACGCTCTCTCCGAGCCCGCCTGGGCGACCGCCCTGGAGGTCCTGGCCGCCAACGACGTCACGGTGCTGGTCGACGACGCCGGGCGCTACACGCCCACGCCGGCGGTCAGCCACGCCATCCTCACCGCCAACCGCGGCCGGACCGGCGGCCTCGCGGACGGCATCGTCGTCACCCCGTCGCACAACCCTCCCCGCGACGGCGGCTTCAAGTACAACCCGCCGTCGGGCGGACCGGCCGACACCGACGCCACCGGGTGGATCGCCGGACGGGCCAACGACCTGCTGCGGGCCGGGCTCAGCGGGGTCCGCCGGCTGCCGCTGGAGCAGGCGCGCGCGGCCGCGCGCGGCTACGACTTCCTCGGCAGCTACGTCGACGACCTGCCGACCGTGGTCGACGTCGACGCCATCCGGCAGGCCGGGGTGCGCATCGGTGCCGACCCGCTGGGCGGGGCGAGCGTCGACTACTGGGCGGCCATCGCCGAGCGGCACCGCCTGGAGCTCACCGTGGTGAACCCCCTGGTGGACCCCACGTGGCGGTTCATGACGCTGGACTGGGACGGCAAGATCCGGATGGACTGCTCCTCCCCCTCGGCCATGGCCTCCCTCGTCGGCCGGCGGGCGGAGTTCGAGATCGCCACCGGCAACGACGCCGACGCCGACCGGCACGGCATCGTCACGCCCGACGGCGGCCTGATGAACCCCAACCACTTCCTCGCCGTCGCCATCGCCTACCTGCTCAGCCACCGGCCGGGCTGGGCCGCCGACGCCGCCGTGGGCAAGACGCTCGTCTCCAGCTCGCTGATCGACCGGGTGGTGGCCGACCTCGGCCGGCCCCTGGTCGAGGTGCCCGTCGGCTTCAAGTGGTTCGTGCCCGGCCTGCTCGACGGCTCCGTGGGCTTCGGCGGCGAGGAGTCCGCCGGTGCCTCCTTCCTGCGCCGCGACGGCGGGGTCTGGACGACGGACAAGGACGGCATCCTGCTGGCGCTCCTGGCCAGCGAGATCCAGGCGGTGACGGGGCGGTCCCCCTCGAAGCTGCACCGGCAGCTCACCGAGCACTTCGGGGAGTCCGCCTACGCCCGGATCGACGCTCCGGCCACGCGGGCGCAGAAGGCGGCGCTGAGCAAGCTGTCGCCCGACGACGTCACCGCCACCGAGCTGGCCGGCGAGCCGATCACCGCCAAGCTGACCCGCGCTCCGGGCAACGACGCGGCGATCGGCGGGCTCAAGGTGACGACGGAGAACGCCTGGTTCGCCGCGCGGCCGTCGGGCACTGAGGACGTCTACAAGGTGTACGCCGAGTCCTTCCGCGGGCCCGAGCACCTCGCCGAGGTGCAGCAGGAGGCGCAGCGCGTCGTGACTGCCGCGCTGGGTGGCTGAGATGGACGCCCTGGCGCTCCTCCGGGAGCTGGTGCGCCGCGGAACGGTGTCGGGGGACGCCGGTCCGCAACGCGAGGTGATGGGGCTGGTCAGCGAGGTGCTTCGGGAGCGGGCGCCGCACCTGGAGGTGACGCACGGGCCGGACCCCGACCAGCCCTGGACCCTGATCCGGACACCCACCGCGCCCGACCGGGCGCAGCTGCTGCTGGCCTGCCACGTCGACACGGTGCCCGTGCCCGATGCCGGCAGCTGGGCGCGCGACCCCTTCGGGGCCGACGTCGACGGCGGGCGCGTCTGGGGCCGGGGCGGCAGCGACATGAAGGCCGGGCTGGTCGCCGCCGTGAGCGCGGTGGCCACGGCCGATCCGGAGACCCCGGTCGCCCTGCTGCTGACCAGCGACGAGGAGATCGGCTCCAAGGGCGCCGCGGGGGCCGCCGCCGCGCTCGACGGCCGGTCCGTCGGTGCGGTGATCGTCCCGGAGGCCACCGGCAACGAGGTGGTGCTCGGTCACAAGGGTGCGCTGTGGCTCGCCGTCCGCACCGCCGGGCGGGCGGCCCACGGCAGCACGCCCGAGCGCGGGCACAACGCCGTCCTGGACCTGGTGGCCGTGCTCGGCCGGGCCGGCGCCGGGCTGCCGCTGGGCAGCGACCCCTTCCTCGGCGCCGAGACCTGGAATCCCGGCGTGGTGTCCGGGGGCACCGTGCCGAACGTCGTCCCCGACCGGGCGGAGGTGCTGGTGGACCAGCGCACGGTCGGCGACGGGGCGCGCCTGCTGGACTGGTGGCGCGCGCAGCCGGAGGTGACCGACGTCGAGGTGCGGGTCGACCTGCCGTCGGTCGTCACTCCGGCCGACGATCCGTGGGTGACCGGCCTCCCGGCTCGGGTGCTGCCCACGCCGGCCACCTACTTCACCGACGCCTCGGTCCTCCGGTCGGCGGTCGGTGCCGCGCCTATCGTGGTGTGGGGCCCGGGCACACCGGCGGTCATGCACGCCCGGGACGAGTACGTCGAGGTCGCGCAGCTGGAGCAGGCGGTCACCGCGTTCGCCACGGTCACCCGGCAGTGGGGTCGCCCCTCGTGACGGCTTCGACGCGGACCGATCCCCACGTCGAGGTTCAGCGCCGCCGGGCCGCCTCGCGCCGTCGGCGGGACTTGTCGGCGTACATGGCGTCGTCGGCGGTCCGGATGACCCGCTCGTAGACGTCGTCGCCGGGGTTGTCCTCGCCGGGTTGGTCGCCGCCGGCCACGGAGCCGATGCCGATGCTCAGGCCGACCGAGACCGTCGTCCCGTCCAGCACCAGCGGCTCGGTCACCTGGGCCCGCAGGCGCTCCGCCAGCACCTCCGCGTCCGCCGGCTCGGTGCTCTCGCAGACGATGCTGAACTCGTCGCCGCCCAGCCGCGCCGCCGTGTCGCTGGCCCGCAGCACCGAGCGCAGCCGCTCGGCGAAGGTCACCAGCACCAGATCACCCATGGGGTGGCCGAGCTCGTCGTTGATCGCCTTGAAGCCGTCGAGGTCGGTGATGAGCACGCAGGTGGGGGTGTTCTCCCGCCGTCCCCTCTCCAGGGCGTGCCGGAGGCGGTCCTGGAAGAGCAGCCGGTTGGGCAGCCCGGTGAGCGGGTCGTGCAGCGAGCGGTGCACCAGCTGGGCCTCCAGCGCCTTCCGCTCGGTGATGTCCTCCACGATCATGACCAGGTGCGCGGCCAGGCCGCCGCGTCCCTCCGCCACCATCGAGGCGGTCACCTGGACGGGCAGATCGGTGCCGTCGGCCCGCAGCAGCCGCGTCTCGATCCGCAGCGGCCGGCTGGGTGAGGCGATCCACGAGGCGTGCGACTCCCGGGCGGCCGCGACGGCGTCGGGGTGCACCTGGTCGAGCACCGAGTGGCCGTGCATCTCCTGCTCGCTGCGGCCGAGCATGAGGGACAGCGCCGGGTTGGCGTCGACGAGGACACCCGCCGGGGTGGTGAGGGCGATGCCCATCGGAGCGTTGGCGAAGGCGCTCCGCCGGTCCGCCGGGGGCAGCGCGTACCCGATCCCGATCACATCCCACCTCCTCCCTCGGCACACATCTTGCGTGATCGGTACACCCTTCCCCGCGTCAGGCGTCACGGAACCGTTCCGGGTCACCCGCCCGGGTGGCAGCGCGGAGGTGCAGGATGCGGGGAACCACTGACAGTCGAGGAGTCCCCGTGATCGAGTTCGACCTGGTGCTGCCGGCGGAGGTGGACGTCCGTGAGGTCGGCATGCGCGACGGCCTCCAGATCGAGGCGCCGATCCCGCTGGAGGCCAAGCTGGCCATGCTGGAGGCGCTGGTCGCCACCGGTGTCCGCCGGATCGAGGCCACGTCCTTCGTCTCGCCGAAGGCCGTCCCGGCCCTGGCCGACGCCGACCAGGTCGCCGCGGAGCTCTCGCGCTGGGGGGACGTGCACTGGTCGGCGCTGGTCGCGAACCCGCGCGGGGCGGTGCGGGCGGTGGACGCCGGCGTGGCCCACCTCGAGTACGTCGTCTCGGCGTCGGACGCGCACAGCCGGGCCAACGCCGGCCGCCCCACCGCCGACGCCGTCGCGGCCGTCGGCGAGATCGCGAGGCTGGCGCACGGCGCCGGCGGTTCCCTCGAGGTCATCATCGCCACCGCCTGGGACTGCCCCTTCGAGGGCCGCACGGCCATCCCCCGGACGGTCGACGTCGCCCGGGCCGCGGTCACGGCGGGCGCCGACCAGCTGTGCCTGGGCGACACCATCGGGACCACCACCCCGCTGCGCGTCGTCCAGCTGCTCGACGCCGTCCGCCGCGCCTGCCCGGGCGTGCCCCTCGGCGTGCACTTCCACGACACCCGCGGCACCGGCCAGGCCAACGCCCTGGTCGCCGTCCAGGCCGGGGTGACCCAGCTGGACGCGTCGGTCGGGGGGCTGGGCGGCTGCCCGTTCGCCCCGGGCGCGAGCGGCAACATCGCCACGGAGGAGCTGGTGTACCTGCTGGAGGAGTCGGGCGTGCGCACCGGCATCGACCTCGACGCCGTCCTGGCCGCCGGGCGGATCGCGGAGGAGGCGGTCGGTCACGACCTGCCCAGCTCCCTCTACCGGGCGGGTGGCCGGTCGGTGCCGCGCCCCGTGCCGGTCGCCGGCTGATGGGGCGACCGCTCCCCGACGACGCGCCGCCGCTGGTCGATCCGCGGGTGATGCGGGAGGTCCTCGGCCACTTCGCCTCGGGGGTCACCGTCGTCACGGCCGACACCGACGACGGCCCGATCGGGTTCACCTGCCAGTCGTTCAGCTCGCTGTCCCTCGACCCGCCGCTGGTCGCCTTCGCCCCCGCGCGGACCTCCCGGACCTGGCCGCGGCTGCGCGACATCGGCCGGTTCTGCGTCAACGTGCTGTCCGAGGGCCAGGACGCCGTTTCGCAGAACTTCGCCCGCTCGGGCGCCGACAAGTTCGCCGGGGTCCCCTGGACCCGGAGCACGCACGGGTCACCGGTCCTCGGCGGCGTGGTGGCCTGGATCGACGGGGAGCTGTGGGCCGAGTACGAGGGCGGGGACCACACGATCGTCGTCGCGCGGGTGCTCGACCTGGGGGCAGACCCCGATCGCCGTCCGCTGCTCTACCACCGCGGGTCCTACGGCCTGCTGGGCCGCGGCACGGCCTGAGCGCGGCTCAGCCGAAGCGGACGGCCATCAGCGCGACGTCGTCCCGGTGGTCGAGGCCGCCGCTCACCGCGGCGTCGCACAGCTCCCGCGGACCCGCGCCCACCGGGGCGCCGGACACCCGCTCGCACAGCTCGTGGATGCCCTGGTCCATGTCCTGGCCGGGCCGCTCGATGAGGCCGTCGGTGTAGGCCAGCAGCGTGGCGCCGGGTGGGACGTCGAGGACCACGGTCTCGCGGTGGGTCGAGGCATCGACGCCGACGAGCATGCCGGTGATCTCGGTGAGCACCCGCACCGTGCCGTCGGCGTGGCGCAGCAGCGCCGGCGGGTGGCCCGCGTTGGCCACGTGCACCCGCCACGGCCCGCCGGGGCGCGACGGCGGCACCGCCCGCGCGTAGACCATGGTCGCCAGCGACGCGATGCGCAGGCCCTGGACCAGCCGGTCGACGCGGGCGAGCACGTTGCCGGGGTCGGCGGCATCGGCGTCGGCGTCCCAGATGCAGGCGCGCAGCAGCCCCCGCAGGTGGCCCATCGCGGCGGCCGCGGCGACGTCGTGACCGACGACGTCGCCCACCACGATGCCGATCGAGCCGTCCGGCAGCGGCAGCAGGTCGTAGAAGTCACCGCCGACGTCGGCCGCCGAGCTCGCGCTGACGTAGTGGGCGGCCGACTCGATCCCCGGCACCTCCGGCAGCACCGGCAGCAGCGAGCGCTGGAGGGTGTCGGCGACCACGTGCTCGCGCTGGTAGAGCCGCACGTTGTCGATCGCCAGGGCGGCCCGCCCGCCCAGGTCCGCGGCCAGGTCGACGTCGTCCCGCGTGAAGGGCCGGCTCCCCGGCCCCCGGACGAGGGCGATCGCCCCGAGCGTGCGGCGCCGCGCCACCATCGGGACGGTCAGCACCGAGCTGCCGCCCAGCCGGGAGAAGACCTCGCGGGCGCCCGGGGAGGTGATCGCCCGCTCGATGATCTCCGGGGTCAGCCGGGCCAGGAGGACCGGTTGCGAGCTGGTCATGCTCCGTCGGCTCGGTGACGCGGGGGGCAGGTGGAGCACGTGCAGGCCGGTGAACAGCCGGAGGTCGTCCTCCCGGCCGTCCCGGTGCCGGGCGACGGCCCTGCTGACCTCGCCGGACTCGTCCAGGAGCGTGACGTACACCCAGTCGCCGAGCCCCGGGACGCACAGCCGGCCGAGGCGGTCCAGCAGCTCCTCCATGTCGAGGGTCGCGATCAGCGTCGTGGTGGCCTCGGCCATGAGGGCCAGGCGCCCCTGCGCGCGCTCGGCCTCGGCCTGGGCGTGCTCGGCCACGGTCTTCGCCTGCTCGGCGTCGGCCTTCGCCTGCTCGGCCACCGCGCGGGCCAGCTCGGCCTCCCGGCGGGCGGCCTGCTCGGCGGCGAAGGCGGCCTCGCGCTCGCCCTCCACGCGCACGCGCTCGGTGACGTCGGTCTGCACGCCCACGAAGCTGACCAGCTCGCCGTCCCCGCCGAACACCGGGCTCACCGACAGCTGGTTCCAGAAGGCGGTGCCGTCCTTGCGGTAGTTCAGCAGCGTCGTGGTCACGGTCCGCCGCGACTCCAGGCCGGCCCGGATCAGGGCGACGGCGTCGGGGTCGGTGGCCGGCCCCTGGAGGAAGCGGCAGTTGCGGCCGATCACCTCCTCGGCGTCGTAGCCGGTGACCCGGGTGAACGACGGGTTGACCCAGACCAGCGGGTTGTCCGGCCGGCGTGGGTCGGTGATGGTGAAGGCGATGTCGGTGGCTATGACCGCGCGCTCGCGCAGCGCCCGCAGGTACGCCTCGGGGTCCTCGTCCCGCGCCGGTGCGTCCAGGCGCAGGAACGCCACCAGGGAGAGCTGCCCGTCGTTGCCGGCCTGGGTGAGCGGGAAGCCGGTGACCCACAGCAGCTGCTCGGCGCCGGCCACGTCGGGTCCGGTGCTGAGGCCGGGAGTCAGCCGCACCGCCTCGCCGGCGACCGGGCGGCCCTGCGCCACGGTCGACAGCGGCCCGCTGGTGCCGGCCAGCGGGCGACCGGCGAGGTCGGTCAGGCCGGCGGCGGCGCCCCAGGTGTCCACGTGGACCGGCAGCCCGACGTTGCCCGCGAGCTCGACGGCCGCGGTGTTGGCGTAGACCACGGCGCCCGATCCCCGGTCGATCACCAGGACGGCGACCGGCACGTCGGCCAGGACCTCGGGCAGTCCACCGCGGACCGCCGCGGCCGCGTTGCTCTCGAAGACGACGGCGTTGGCAGCCGTGACGATGCCCGCCTGCTGCCCGAGGACCGGGTCGGGGGGGACGGGCGACCCGGAACGGTCTCGCTCGGACGGCACCGACCCATCTAACCGTGCGCCATCCGCCTGTTCCACGGCTGCGCCCGGAGGGCCGGCCGGTGCGCAGGCCGCGGACGTGTGGGCGGCCCGGCCCGGGGGAACCGCTGGAGCGGCCCCTTCCCTCAGCCGCGGTGACCTCTCCCCGCGGTTCCCGCCGAGAGGAACCTCCCATGGGACTGCTCG
>CADCTN010000072.1:0-21401 GCA_902805535.1 uncultured Blastococcus sp.
GCCCGATTCACCCAGCTGAGCGCGTGAGCGGGAGGCGGGGCAGTTCAGCCAAGACCGCCCCAGGGTCGTGCCAGGTCGGACGCACCCGACAAGGGTGAGGGGCGCGTCCGCCGGTCCGCGGACGTGATCGCGGTTGCCGACCGGCGGGACGGGCTCGTCACTGCCCGGCGGCCCCAGCCGGCGAAGGCTCGCTCAGCAAGCTCTCGATCGTCTGCTGCACCGGCGCCCGCCCGCCCGGGAAGCGGTCGGAGATCTCGCCGACCCAGCGTCCGCGGACGTTGCCGGACCGATCGACGAAGACGAAGGTCGGCCAGGCCCGGACCTGATACGACCGCCAGGTCGCGAAGTCGTTGTCCTGCACCACCGGCCAGCTGACCCCGTCACGGCTCATCGAATCGCGCAGCGGACCGGCGGCGTAGTCGGAGTCCAACTCCGGCGTGTGGACGCCCACGACGGTCAGCCCGCCGTCCGCGAAGCCTTCCGCGAGCTCGCGGACGAAGGGCAGCGACCCGTGGCAGTTCGAGCACGAGTGGACCCAGAAGTTGACGAGCACGACCCGGCCGCGCAGGGCGGCGAGGGTCAGCGGCGGACCGTTGAACCACTCCCCGCCGGGCTGCAGCTCGGGGGCGAGCTCGCCGAGGAGCGGCTCGGGCTGGGGTAGGACGACAGCGGTCATGCTCAGACTGTCCCGCATCTGGACGCCGTTCTCCAGGGCCGGGGCCGACGAGCACCCGGACGTCCGGCCACAGATCGGCGAGCACCCTCGCGGCAACTGCGGCGGCACGGCGCCTCAGGTCCTGGCCGCAGTACGCCGCCTACCGATCCACGGAGAGATGCCGTGTGCGAAGGCCCCACTGGCCGAAGGAGCTGACCTATCTGGCCGGGTCAAGTACGCGGTCGAACACCGCCCCGGTGCCCTGAGCCTGCACGTACTTGTCCACCAGGTCGATGAGGGTGTCCTTCGTCGACCACTGCAACGGGCGGTACAGCCCGAGAGCGGTGTTGAGGGCGACGTCTCCCGCGTACACCACGCCGAAGACGGCGTTGACAGCCTTCTGGCCGCGCATTCCCCGGGCAGCGGCGACCCCGTAAGTCGCGCCCCACATGGCTCCGAGCGCGAAGTGGGTGGCCCAGTTCAACCGTCGCCGACCCGCCGGAGAGCGGGTCTGCACCGGTGTCACCTTCGCGGCGAAGTTCGCGGGCGCGTAGCTGTCGCCGCGCTGGGTGAGGGGCATTTCGACGAGCTTCTGAAAGGCCGTCATGACGACGGTTCCGCTGATGCCCGCGAGGACGCCGCGCGCGACCATGTCGCCAGTCGTTGCCTGCTTGGTCCGCATGGTCCGGGCCGGTACCCCGAGGGCCCAGCTCGACACGGCGGCCACTGCGAGCCCACGATCCACGGACGACGTGCGAGTCAGCCGGCGTAGGGCGCCATCACGGCACCGCCCCGCTCGACGTCGGGCTCGCCGTCGCCACACCAGCCACGCGGACGGGGCCCAGGGCCGACGGCATCTGCTGGACGCGGGCCCCCGATCCGGGGCCGCCGCGGGCGGCCGCGTCGCACGGCGCGCGAGGTCTACGCGGACCGCGGCAACGACCACGACAAGCGCCGGCGGATATTGCGAGTCCGGGGCATCACCCCGGGCATCCTCCGCGGCGATGTCGCGGGCGGCTCGGGTCTGGGCTCACCGCACCGCTGGGTCGTCGAGCGCGGCTTCACCTGGCTGCACGCCTGAACGGCTACGCACCCGCGGCGAAGCCCCGCCGACATCCATCTCGGCGTCCGCAGCCGGTCCGTGCCCTGATCTGCTACCGACGACCTCCGGTCGTCGTGGAATGACTTGTCGAAGTGGGGCAGCCTCCAGCGGCCTTGACTCGACACTTCCAACGTTGGAGAAGAGCCGCGCTACCAGTGCAAGCTGGCATCCTTACGGCCATCCCTGCTCCAGCAGTGGGGTGATGGTGACCTCGTTGAGCACCACGTCCGGTGGGGCGGCGGCGATCCAGCTGATCAAGCGGGCGACCTGATCGGGAGCCAACGCATCCGCGGGCCGGGTCGGCACGGCAGAGCCGGTCCGATCTTCCGGGGACCAGACCCCCCAGCTGGTGTCCATGGCGCCGGGATAGAGCACGCAGGCGCGGATGCGGTGTGGCTTGCCCTCGGCCGCGAGCGCCTGGGTGAGGCCGGTGAGTCCGAACTTGGCGGAGCAGTAGGCCGCGGCATTCGACCAGCCGCGCCGGCCGGCCACCGAGGACACGTTGAGGATGGTTCCGCCGCCGTTCGCAAGCATGTCCGGCCAGACCGCCTTGGCCAGCAAGAACGACGCGCGCAGATTCACCGCGAGCACCTTGTCCCAGGCAGCGACGTCGAGCTCGGCCACCGGCCCAGGCACGTCGGTTCCGGCCGCGTTCACCAGGACGCCGACGCGGCCCAGTTCGGTGCGCACCCGGCCTACGGCTCGCTCGATCGCATCGGCATCGGCGAGATCCACCACGGCCGCGCTCGCTCGCACTCCACGCGCACGGACCTGTTCGGCCGTCTGATCCAGATCGGTGGATCCGCGCGCCAGTACCGCGACGTCGGCACCGTCTGCGGCCAGGGCCAGAGCCGTTGCCCGTCCCAGGCCGCTGCTGCCACCGGTCACCAGCGCAACCCGCCCGCGCAGCCCCTCTCCCCTGCTCACGTGTGCCTCCGGTGTCACCGTCACAGCCGCCGGGCACCAGCCTGCCCGCTGCGGGCGACTGCTGCTGACCGAGGTCGCCGAAGAGGCAGTCCCGCTACTTCGTCACGAGGTGCGGCGCCCGGTATGTGCGCGACCGAGCCGTCTCACGGCAACCCTTCTTTCGCTGTCCACCGATGGCGCCCGCTGACCGATCCGGTTGCCGCGTCCTCCCTGCCCGCCCTCTGCATCGACGCGAGCGACCCCGCCCGACTGGCCGATTTCTGGGCCGGCCTGCCCGGCCGGAAGCCGGCCCGCGACCCCCACGGCACGGCGCTGGATCCGATCGACGACACCGGCTTCCGGCTCCGCCTTCCTCCCGACCGAGGAGCCGGAGACCGCCCAGAACCAGATGCACGTCGACCTGACGAGCACCTCGCTGGACGACCAGCAGCAGACGGTGCGGAGGGCGCTCGAGCTCGGCGGTCGGCACATCGACGTCGGCCAGCTCCCCGAGGAGCTCCACGTCGTGCTCGATGACCCCGAGGGCAACGAGTTCTGCGTCCTGCCGGGCCGGTAGCGGCGCCGGTCAGGGGCGCCGGTCAGGGGCGCCAGACGTAGCGGACGTCGGGCTCGCGTTCCTCGTTGCCCGACCCGTCGGTCCGCTCGACGGCGACGAACCCGTGCCGCTCGTAGAAGCGCTGGGCTGGCTCGTTGACCTGGAAGGTCCACAGCTGCAGACCCGAGTGCTGCCGACTGCGGGCCAGCGCGACGAACCGGTCGCCGATCCCCTGCCCGCGCCACGCCGGGTCGAGGTAGAGCTGCTCGATCCAGCCGTCGGCCAGCGCGAGGACGCCGACCACCACGCCGTCGGCCTCGGCCACCCAGGTGTCGTATCGGGGCACCAGCACGTCGCGGACCCAGTCGCGGACGTCCTCGTCGGAGTGCGCGCGGCGCACGGTGGGCAGGGCAGTGTCGAAGGAGCGCAGCCACACCTCCGCGACGGCAGCGGCGTCCGAGGGGCCGGCGGGACGCAGCAGCACCTGGCCCTCGGTCACGGCCGCGCTGGACGCCACGGCAGCTCAGGCGGCGTCGGTACCCGCCGCGGGGTCCTCCTGGGCGAAGTTCCCCCGCACGTAGGCGGCCGGATCGCTGCCCGGCGCCGGGCCCGCCGCCAGCCACCGGGCGAAGCCGTCAGGGTCGCGGCGCTCCAGCTCGTCGAGGGTCTCCTGGCGCCGGCCGACCAACGCCTGCCGCTCGACGGGCGCCAGCCGTCCGGCGAGCGCCCGCGTCGACCGGAGCCATTCCCGGCCCAGCGCCGCCGTGGTCAGCCCGGCGACGGACGAGGAGGCGCCACCGGACCTGGACCCGGTCCCCGACGGCGGGACCGGCAGGCGGAGCACCTCGGCGCCCGTGGTGGGCAACGGTCCAGGGGGCGAGGATCCCGAGGCTTCTGGCGGTCGAGCGGTTGAGCGCATCCCCCGTACGACGAACCAGGCGGTGACCCCGACGACGACGGTCAGTAGCGCCACGAACCCCCCGGCGAGGGTGGCCAGGCCGGCCAGCACCAGCAGCAGCCCGACCGTCCACCCCCCCGCCTGGACGGCCGCCTCCACCACCCTGCGGCGGTCGGGCCGGGGCAGGTCGCGGGCGATTCCGGCAGCGGTGCACGCAGCGAGCGTCCCCGCGATCCCGACGGCCACGAGGCCCGGACCCCGCAGACCGAGTCCGCCGATGAGGACCAGCGTGCCGACACCTAGTGCGCCGATCCATGACAGCAGTCGGATCAGGGGTCCGCGGACGGGCACGAGCGGCCTCCAGGGGGCTACGCCGAACCAGACCTTACCCTGGGCACCGCGGGGCTGCACTCGGCGTCCGCGACCCCTCCTCCGACCCGGCGGGTGGATGGGCCGGTCCCGGCCGGGAACCCGGGTGCGTGCCGGGGACGTCGCGGGGTGAGCCGTCCAGGAATCTCACAGGCCCCCCACAGCGCTGCACCAGAGCGCGGCCCGACAGTGGAGCCATCCGCGGCCGGCACGGCTGCATGCGAGGAGGAACGACGTGACTGAATCCGGACGCCCCACCGTCCCGGGGGCGCCCACCCCGGACCGGACGCCGTCGTACCCGTCTGCCGGCGGCTCCTCCCCCTGGGCTCGACCGGATGCCACGACCCCACAGCCGGCGAGCCACCCCGGCCACTCGACCCCGCCGGACGAGCCCGCGACCGCCGCTGCCGCCCCGGCGCCGGCCGCACGCCGGTCCGGGCGGCTGCGGATCGGCCTGGCCGGCCTGGTGGCCGGCGCCCTCATCGGTGGCGGCGCCGGGGCCGGCGTCGTCGCGCTCCTCGACGACGACGCCGGCACGTCGGGCACGCCCGCGGCCGCCCAGAGCGTCGTCATCCAGAATCCGGAGAGCGCCACGACGGCCACCGCGGCGGCGGGCAAGGCCGCCCCCAGCGTGGTGACGATCTACGTCTCGACCGCGTCGGCCTCCGGCAGCGGCTCGGGCGTCGTCCTCACCGGCGACGGTTTCGTGCTCACCAACAACCACGTCGTGGCCGAGAGCGGCAGCGGCGGGTCCGTGCAGGTGCGGACCGCCGACGGCACGCTCTACGACGCCACCGTCGTCGGCACCGACGCCCCGTCCGACCTCGCCGTCCTGCGGCTCGAGGGCGCCGACGACCTCACCCCGGCCACCTTCGCCGACTCCGAGGACGTCCAGGTCGGCGACGTCGCGGTCGCGATCGGCGCTCCGCTCGGCCTGTCCAACACGGTGACCGACGGGATCGTCAGCGCCACCGACCGCGCCGTCCAGACCGGCTCCACGCAGGACGACGCGACCGTCATCGACGCCCTGCAGACCGACGCCGCGATCAACCCGGGCAACTCCGGCGGGGCGCTGGTGAACGGGGCCGGCGAGGTGATCGGCATCAACACGGCCATCGCCACCGTCGCCTCCGGCGTGCCCGGGTCGCAGTCCCAGAGCGGCAACATCGGCGTCGGGTTCGCGATCCCGTCCAACACCGCCCAGCGGATCGCCCGGGAGATCGTCGAGACCGGCTCGGCGACCCGCGCCTTCCTGGGCGTGAGCGCCCGGACCGCGGCCGACGACCAGAACAGCGAGGTCGGCACCGGCGCGGAGATCGTCTCGATCGAGGCCGACAGCGCCGCCGCGGGCGCCGGCCTGCAGGAGGGCGACGTCGTCACGGCCGTGGGCGACCGGCCGGTCACCACCTCGACCGAGCTGACGGCCGCCGTCCGCAGCCAGGCACCCGGTGAGACGGTGGAGCTCACCGTCCGGCGCGGCGACCAGACCCGGACAGCAGAGGTCAGGCTGGGCTCGACCGGCTGAGCCCCGCGAGCGGTGGCGGTCGGTCCGGGTCCCTAGGCTCGGACGGGTGCCGGCCTCCCCGATCGCTCCGCTCGCCGGCTCGCTGGACGATCCGGAGCGGGTCCGCGACCTCGCACGGATGAAGCGCCTGGCGACCGGCTTGTTCCTGGTGGCCGCCGCCGTCTTCCTCGGCTGCGTCCTGCTGGGCGAGGACGCCGGCGCCTGGGTCGGCTACGTCCGGGCGACCGCCGAGGCCTCGATGGTCGGCGCGCTCGCCGACTGGTTCGCCGTCACCGCACTGTTCCGGCACCCGTTGCGGCTGCCGATCCCGCACACCGCGATCATCCCGCGCAAGAAGGACCAGATCGGGGAGAGCCTGGGCACCTTCGTCCAGGAGAACTTCCTGACCCGCGCCGTGGTGGAGGAGAAGCTCACCACCATCGACGTCCCGGGCCGGCTGGGCGCGTTCCTGGACGCGCCGGGCCGGGCCGAGCGCCTCGCCGGCGACGCCTCGGCGGTGCTCACCTCCCTCACCTCGCTGCTACGCGACGAGGACCTCGAGCCCGCCGTCGCCGGGCTGGTCGACCGCAAGCTGCACGAGACGCCGGCCGCTCCGGTGCTGGCCCGGATCCTCGAGCTCGTCGTGGAGGGCGACCGCCACCAGGAGGTGCTGTCGGCCGCGCTGCGGCTGCTGGCCCGGTTCCTCCAGGAGAACCGCCTGGTCTTCCGGGCCCAGCTGGGTGACGCCTCGCCGTCCTGGGTGCCGGACTGGGTCGACGACCGCGTCTTCGACAAGGTCTTCGCCGGTCTGCACGGCTTCCTCGACGAAGTCGGGAACGACTCGCGGCACGAGCTGCGCCGCTCCTATGACGCGCGCCTGCGGGCCTACGTCCACGCCCTGCGCACCGACCCCGACACCGCCGCCCGCGTCGAGGACCTGAAGAAGGAACTGATCGAGCACCCGGCCGTGCGCACCTGGTCGGGCTCGCTGTGGACGAACGCGAAGAACGGCGTCCTGGCCGCCGCCGCCGACCCGAACTCCGAACTGCGCGCCCGGGTCGCCGGGCTGATCACCGACGGCGCGCGGCTGCTGCAGACCGACCCCACGGTCCGCGAGCTGGTGCAGCGGCACACCCACCGGATCGCCGGCTCGGTGGTCGAGCGCTTCTCCGGGGACCTCGCCGACCTGGTCAGCAGCACGGTCGCCCGCTGGGACACCGAGGAGACCAGCCGGCGGATCGAGTTGCAGGTGGGCCGAGACCTGCAGTGGATCCGGGTCAACGGCACGGTCGTCGGCGGGCTGGCCGGCCTGGTGATCTACACGGTCGCCCAGCTCCTGTCGTGACGAGCCGGCCCCGGAGGGGTCGGCGAGGAACGACGCGACCCGCCCTGCGAGGGCCGCCGAGGAGTGGGCCCGGAGGGTCCACACCTGAGCTGGCGCAACGGCTCAACGCGAAGGGGGAACGCTCCCTGGCCGCGGAGCGCTGCGGAGCAGCGCAGTCTGGTACAGCGCGATGCCGGCGGCCACGCTGACGTTGAGCGACTCGGTGTCGCGGTCGATCGGGATGCGCACGACGACGTCGCAGCGCTCCCGCACCAGGCGGGACAGCCCGGTCCCCTCCGCGCCGACGACGAGGCACATGGGGTCGGCGAAGCCGTCGAACTCGTGCAGCTCGACGTCGCCGTCGCCGGCCAGGCCGACGGTCATGAGCCCCTCGTCCTGGTAGGTCCCGAGGGCCCGGGCCAGGTTGACCGCCCGGGCGACCCGGATGCGGGCGGCCGCACCGGCGCTGGTGCGCCAGGCCGACGCGGTCATGCCGACGGCGCGGCGCTGCGGAACGACGACGCCGTGCGCGTCGAACGCGGCCGCGGACCGGACGACGGCGCCGAGGTTGCGCGGGTCGGTGACGCCGTCCAGGGCCACGATGAGCGGCGGCCGACCGGAGTCGCGAGCCAGGTCGAGCAGGTCCTCGGGGTGCGCGTAGTCGTACGGCGGCACTTGCAACCCGATGCCCTGGTGCAGGGCACCCTGCGACATCCGGTCGAACTCGGCCTTGCCGACCTCGAGCAGCGGCAGGCCCCGATCGGCGGCCAGCGCCAGCGACTCGGCGATCCGCTCGTCGGTACCGCGCTGGTTGTCGCCCGTGACGACGTACAGCGCGGTGGCCGGGATCCTCGCCCGCAGCGCCTCGACGACCGGGTTGCGCCCGAGCAGCAGCTCGGGCTGCTCCTCCGCCTTCGTCCGGGCCCGGACGCGGTCGGCCCGCTGCCGCTGCTCGGCCGCCGCCCGGCGCTGGGCAGGGTGTCCGGGCCGCGCCTCAGCAGGCGGGGTGGCGCCGCGACCGGCCAGCGATCGGCGGTTCTTGCCACCGGTGCCGGCGGTCGCCCGCTTCTTGCCCGCGCCGTCGCTCCGGCCTCGGCGCTGACTGTTGCCGGCCATCAGCGGCTCAGCTCCCATCGGGGTCCATCAGGGGTGTCCTCGACGGAGACGCCGAGGGTGGTGAGCTGGTCGCGGATCGCGTCGGCGGCGGCGAAGTCCTTGCGGACGCGGGCGGCTTGCCGCTGCTCGAGGGCGAGCGAGACCAGGCCGTCAGTGGCGCGGGTCAGCCGGTCGTCGCCCGCGCCGTCGGCCCACTGGGGGTCCAGGGGGTCGAGGCCGAGCACACCGAGCATCGCCCGGACGGAGCCGAGCACGCCGGCCACGGCGGTGTTGTTGCCGTCGGCCAGCGCCGTGTTGCCCTCGCGCACCAGGTCGTGGATCGCCGCGACGGCGGCGGGGGTGCCGAGGTCGTCGTCCAGGGCGTTGCTGAAGTCGGCGCAGAGCACCCGTGAGCCGGCGTCCGCACCCACGCGCTCGGCCGCACGCCGCACGAAGGACTCGATCCGGCGGTAGGCGACGCCCGCCTCCTCCAGCGCAGCCTCGGTGAACTCGATCGCCGACCGGTAGTGCGGTGCGACCAGGTAGTAGCGCAGCTCGACCGGACGCACCCGCTTCACGACCTCGTCGACGAGTGCGGTGTTGCCGAGTGACTTGCTCATCTTCTCGCCGCCGAGGGTCACCCAGCCGTTGTGCAGCCAGTAACGGGCGAACCCGTCGCCGGCCGCCCGTGACTGCGCCTGCTCGTTCTCGTGGTGTGGGAAGCGCAGGTCCAGGCCGCCGCCGTGGATGTCGAAGTCGCTGCCGAGGTAGCGGCCGATCATGGCCGAGCACTCCAGGTGCCAGCCGGGACGGCCGCGGCCCCACGGCGCAGGCCAGGAGGCGGTCTCCGGCTCGCCGTCCTTGGCCGCCTTCCAGAGGGCGAAGTCGCGCGGGTCCTTCTTGCGCTCGTCGGTGTCGGTGTCGGCGGCCGGCTCGAGGTTGTCCAGCTTCTGACCGGTGAGGGCCCCGTACTCCGGGAAGGACCGGACGTCGAAGTACACGTCGCCGTCGACGGCGTAGGCGTGACCGCGCTCGATCAGCCGCTCGATCATCGCGACCATGTCCGGGATGTGGCCGGTCGCCCGCGGCTCGTACGTCGGCGGCAGCACGCCGAGGACGTCGTAGGCCCGGGTGGAGGCCCGCTCGTTCTCGTAGGCCCACGCCCACCACGGGACGCCGTGCTCGGCGGACTTGGCCAGGATCTTGTCGTCGATGTCGGTGACGTTGCGGACGTAGGTCACCTCGAGCGCGCTGTAGCTCAGCCAGCGGCGCAGCACGTCGAAGGCCAGTGCCGCGCGGACGTGGCCGATGTGCGGCGGACCCTGCACGGTGAGACCGCAGACGTAGACGGAGGCCTGACCGGCACGCAGCGGCGTGAAGTCGCGGACCCCATGTGCGGCCGTGTCGTACAGGCGGAGGCTCACCGGGAGGAGTCTACGGAGTCGCGGCGGGTGCTCCGACCTGCGCCGAGGGTGCCTCACCCGCCCGGACCACCAGCGCAGTCGCCACCGCGGCCCGCCCCTCACCGCGGCCGGTCAGGCCGAGGCCGTCCGTGGTGGTCCCGGAGACGCTCACCGGTGCACCGAGGGCAGCGGACAGCGCCGCCTCCGCCTCCGCCCGTCGGGGGCCCAGCCTGGGGGTGGTGGCGACCAGCTGCACGGACGCGTTGCCGATGGTCCACCCCGCCGCCGCGAGCACCTCCCGGACGTGCTCGAGGACGGCGACCCCCGCGGCGCCGGCCCAGCGGGGATCGTCGGTGCCCAGCAGGCCGCCGATGTCGCCGAGCCCGGCCGCGGACAGCACCGCGTCGGTGAGGGCGTGCGCCACGACGTCGCCGTCGGAGTGGCCGGCGCAGCCGTCGGCCCCCGGCCAGTCGAGCCCGGCCAGCCGACAGGCCCGTCCGGGCTCGATCGGATGGACGTCGGTGCCCACGCCGACCCTCGGCAGCCCGTTCACCGGCGCACCTGCTGCTCGGCCAGGACGAGGTCGTGGGTCACGGTGATCTTCGCGGCCCGCTCGTCGCCCGCCACGGTCTGCACCGCGATCCCGAAGGTGTGCACCACCGCCGCGTCGTCGGTGAGCTCCGCGTCGGCGGGCAGCCGGTCGTAGGCCTGCACCAGCGTGGCCCGGTCGAAGCCCTGCGGCGTCTGCACGCGGCGCAGCTGCTCGCGGGGCAGGGCTCCGGTGACGACGCCGTCCGGGCCGACGGCCACGGTGGTGTCCACCACGGGGAGGACCGGGACGACGGCGCGGGCGCCGTCGGCGAGCGCGGCCAGCACGCGGGCGACGACGGCCGGCGGGGTCAGCGGGCGGGCGGCGTCGTGCACCAGGACGGCGTCACCGAGGTCCTGCGCCGCGGCGAGCGCGGCACGGACGGACGCGGTGCGGGTGGCCCCGCCGTCGACCAGGCGGACACCGGGGAGCGCGGCCTCGAAGGCGGCGCGCTCGGCGGCCGGGACGGCGACGACGACCTCGGTCACCCCACCGGCGCGCAGGGCGTCGACCGACCAGGCCACCAGCGGGCGGCCGGCCAGCGGGACGAGCGCCTTCGGCAGATCCGCCCCCAGACGCAGACCACTCCCGGCCGCTGCGACGATGCCGACAGCGTGCACGGGAGTGGTCTGGGTGTCTGTGGTGCTACGCGACAGAGCTGTGCCCGGCGGAACCGAGCTCAGCTGGCGAGGACCTCGTCGAGGAGGATCTCGGCCTTGTCCTCGTTGGTGCCCTCGGCGAGCGCGAGCTCGCTGACCAGGATCTGGCGGGCCTTCGAGAGCATGCGCTTCTCGCCGGCCGAGAGGCCGCGGTCCTTGTCGCGGCGCCAGAGGTCGCGGACGACCTCGGCCACCTTGTTCACGTCACCGGAGGCCAGCTTCTCGAGGTTGGCCTTGTAGCGGCGCGACCAGTTGGTCGGCTCCTCGGTGTGCGGGGCGCGGAGCACCTCGAAGACCCGGTTGAGGCCTTCCTGGCCCACGACGTCGCGCACGCCGACGATCTCTGCGTTGTCAGCCGGCACGCGCACGGTCAGGTCGCCCTGGGCGACCTTCAGCACGAGGTAGGCCTTCTCGACGCCCTTGACGGTCCGCTGCTCGATCGCCTCGATCAGCGCGGCACCGTGATGCGGATAGACGACGGTCTCGCCGACAGTGAAGCCCATGTGGATGTGACCCCTTTCGCTGTCCCCAGGTTACCACGGCAGACTGACCGACGGATCTGACCGGAACAGTGAATGCGCAGGTCAGGGGCTTGGCGCGGTATCGGGGAGGGGTTGACAGAGCGTGACCGATGTGCCTTTGCACACCCCTGGGCCGGCCGCAGCGGTACGGGCGCTGGTGCTCGCCACCCATGCCGGCCCGGCCCTCGCGGTGACCACCGTGGCCACGCTCCTGGCGGTGGCGACGGGCATGCCGGCCGGGCGAGTGGTACTGGTGTGCGCGGCCGTCCTCGCAGGTCAGGCGTCCATCGGGTGGAGCAACGACTGGCTCGACGCCGACCGGGACCGGGCCGTCGCGCGTGCGGACAAGCCCGTCGTCCAGGGAGCCGTGGCGCCCTCCCGGCTGCGCTCGGGCGCGCTCGTCGCCGTCGTCCTGGCCGTCGCGCTGTCCCTCCTGCTGGGGGTCGTGCCCGGGCTGCTGCTGCTCGTCCTGGTCGCCAGCGGCTGGGCCTACAACGCGGGGCTCAAGCGCACCGCGGTGTCCGTCGTGCCGTACATGACCGGTTTCGGCGCGCTGCCGGCCGGAGTCGTGGCCGCGGCACCCGGGACGCCGTCGGCACCCTGGTGGCTGGTCACCGCCGGCGCCGCGCTCGGGGCGACCGCCCACCTGGCCAACGTCGCGCCGGACCTGGAGGACGACCTCGCCACCGGGGTGCGCGGCCTCCCGCACCGCCTCGGGGCGCGGCTCTCGGCCGTCACCGGCGCCCTGGTGCTGGGCGCCGCCTCCCTGGTGCTGGTGCTAGGTCCGGACGGCCCGCCGACCGCGGCCGGCTGGGCCTGCCTCGTCCTCGCCGTCCCGGCCGTCGCGGTCGCCGCCCTGGCGGGGACCCCACGCCTGCGCCGGCTGGCCTTCCCGGCCGTGATGCTGCTGACGGTGCTGGACGTCGTGCTGCTCCTGATCGGCGGCGCCGGCGTCACCTGACCAGGGCAGCACTACGGCGGCTCGGTGCCCCGGAGCCGCTCCTGCTCGACCACCGCGGGCAGGTCGGCCAGCCGGTCGAGGCCCTGCAGCGGACGGCGCATGCGGTGGTTGCCGGCCAGCCGGTCGCGGGTGCGGTCGAGGAAGGCCCAGTAGCCGGCGGTGAACGGGCAGGCGTCGTCCCCGAGCCGCTTCCTCGGGTCGTACCGGCAGCCGCCGCAGTAGTCGCTCATCCGGTCGATGTAGGCGCCACCGGAGGCGTAGGGCTTCGTGGCCAGCACCCCGCCGTCGGCGTGCTGGCTCATCCCGACGACGTTGGCGACCATCACCCACTCGTAGCCGTCGACGAAGCTCTCGTGGAACCAGTCGGCCATCGCCGAGGGGTCGATGCCGCGCTGGAGCGCGTAGTTGCCGAGCACCATCAGGCGCGGGATGTGGTGCACCCAGCCGTCCCGGCGCAGGTCGCCGAGGACGTCGGACAGGCAGGCGGCGTCGACCGCGGCGTCGTCGAGGTCGGTCAGCCACTCCGGCACCCCGGCGTGCGCCGCCAGGTGGTTGCGGTACCGGAAGTCGCGGCCGAGGTGCCAGTACATGTGCCAGATGTAGTCCCGCCAGCCCAGCACCTGACGGATGAAGCCCTCGACGCTGTTCAGCGGCAGCAGCTCCCCCGCCGCCGCGCGGTCGCCGGCACTGCGTTCGGTGGCCACCACCACCTCGAGCGGGTCGAGCAGGCCCAGGTTGAGCGCCGGGGAGAGCAGCGAGTGGGCGAGCCAGCGGTCCCCGGCCAGCATGGCGTCCTCGTGCGGGCCGAACGCGGCCAGCCGGTGCTCCAGGAAGTCCGCCAGCCGGTGCAGCGCCTCGGCGCGGGTCGCCGGGAAGCGCCGCGGCCCGTCGTCCCCGACGAAGGAGACCAGGCCCTCGGCCGCCCACCGGTCGAGGTCGGCACGCACCTCGGCGTCGATGTCGTCCTCCACCGGCCACCACGGCTCCGGCACCCCGATCCGCCCGTCGGCGGGTGGGGGTTCGCGGTTCTCCTCGTCGAGGTTCCACCGGCCGCCCACCGGCTCGGCGCCGTTCATCAGGACGTCGTGGCGACGGCGGGAGTCGCGGTAGAAGTCCTCCATGAGCAGGCGCCGCCGGCCCCTGCCCTCGGCCCAGGCGGCGAACTCCGGCTGGGTGGTCACGAAGCCGCGGGCGGCGAGCACCTGCAGGTCCGGACGGGCGAGGACGAAGTCCCGGCTGCGCCAGGACGTCGGTGCGCAGACGCTCAGTGGCTCCCGGAGCCGGTCGAGCGCCTCGGCGTAGGTGCCGACCCGGTGGAACTCGGCGCGGTCGCCCAGCTCGGCGGCGCGGTGGCGGAGGGCCGAGAGGATCAGGTGCGCCTTCTGGCGGTGGAACCGGCGGCGGGAGAACACCGCCCGCGACTCGATCAGCAGCACCGGCTGGCGCGGGTGGTCCAGGAAGTGCGGGCCGAGCTGGTCGGCGAAGCACCAGCGACGGGTCTCCGGCGCCCGTGCCGGGAAGTCGGCGAGGGCCGGGTCCGGTCCGTCACCGCCCGGCTCTCCCCCGCGTGCGCCCGACCCGGCAGCCACCGGCCCCACCTCCCGGCGGACATCGTGGGCCGATCGGTGGTCCGAGCGCGACCCGGTGCACCGACGCCGGGGTCCGGACCGGGCGGTGGCCGCCTGGCGGCCACCGCCCAACGGATCAGTTGCGGCCGTTCCCCTTGCCGGCGTTCCCGCCGCCGTTGCCGCTGTTGCCGCCGCCGTTGCCACCGTCGCTGCCCGCGGGCCTGCCGCGGTTGCCGGTGCCGGCGCTCGGGGCCTGCTGCGCCGGAGCGGTGGTCTCCTGGCCGATCTCGGGCGCAGCCGTCGGCGTGGGCTCGACGAGCTCCTCGAGCGCGGTGCCGCCGACCTCGACGTCCTCGATGTCGACGTTCTTGTGCTGCGCCCAGGTCCGGACGAGCTGCCCGAACCGGAACGTCTCGCCGTTCAGGGCGGCGGCCGCCTCGAGCTCGGCCTTGTGGTGAGCGCCCGCGCTGACCCACGAACCGAAGGACTCCCCGGCGACGGGACCCGCGGCCCACACCTCGGCGTCGAACGCTCCCGCGTCGACTTCCTCAGCGCCGACTTCCTCAGCGTCGGTCGGCTCCACCGGGGCGGTGGTCGTGGTCACCCCGGTCGGCACGGTTCCGGCGTCCGAGCCGGTTTGGTCGTCCTCGACGACCTCGTCGCCGCCGTCGAGGTCCAGCGGCGTCACCGTCTCGACGGCGGTGGCGACGGTGTCCTGCAGCGGGTCGGGCAGCACGCCGGCGGCTCCCGCGCCGGTGACGGCGACCAGGACGGCACCGGCCCCGGTGGCGGCCTGCGCGACGGCACCGGCGGACAGCAACTTGGCGAGCAGTACGGGGAAGAACATGACGGAGCGTCTCCGGTTCCGGATCCGGGAAGACCTGCGCGACGGCGGGCCCCCGGCCGATCGTGCCGTCCGGGTGGACGGGCTGGACTGGTCGGTGAGAAGACCGGTGGCCAGCAGCTCGGCGAGGGCCGCGTTCGGTCGCCCCGATCGGGACGCCGTCGCCCGGACCGCCCCGGCGAAGGCCGCCAGGGCGACTCCCTCCACGGGCACCGGCCGACCGGCGAGGCAGGCCTCGAAGGCCTCCTCGACGGCGGGATCGTCAGCTGCTGTGGTCATCTCACCCCTGTCATCGCCGGGCGGCCGCAAAAGGGTGCGCGCCGGGCCCCACCAGTTCGGAGGTGCGCTCGAGCTCCTCGCGGAGCGCGCGCAGTCCGCGGCGCTGCAGGGCCTTCACCGAGGCCGACGAGCGGCCCATGACCTGCCCGACCTGCTCCACGGTGAGGTCGCCCAGCACCCGGAGGAGCACCACGGACCGCTGGTCGTCCGGCAGCAGGGCGCAGATCCGGTGCACGTCCTCGGTGCCGAGCCGGGTGAGGACGTCGTCCTCGACGTCGCCCCCGACCTGCCCGGCCAGGTCGGCGCCGTCGTCCACGACCTGGGGACGGCGGCTGCGGCGCCGCCAGTCGTCGACCAGCCGCCGGTGGGCGATGGTGAACACCCACGCGCGCAGCGCGTCCTCGTCGCCGTGGAAGCCGGCCAGCCCGGTGAAGACGCCGAGGAAGGTCTCGCTGGCCAGATCGTCGGGCTCGACGGCGCCGTGCAGGCGGAGGTAGCCGGTGACGACGGGCGCCAGGTCCCGGTAGAGGGTCTCGAAGGCCCATGCCGCACCGGCCTGCGCGGCGGCCAGGACGTCGTCGAAGCACAGGCCCGTGCTCATCGCTGCCCCCTTCCGCCGGCCGTCCCCTTCCTGATCGGCAGCCGGAGGCCTCGACCGGAGGGACGACGCGCGCCGGTCCTGCTTCCCTCCGGGCGGAGCACCCGGGGTGACCGTTAGGCTCCGGTCGACCCGCGTCACCGATCCCGGTGGCCGGCCCGGCAGTTGTGTGGAGGTCGACGGCTGTGAACCGCGCGCTGCGCGCCGCCACGATGGGCGTGCTGCTCCTGTCCCCCACCGCGCTGTCCGCGTGCAGCGCCGGACAGGTCACCCAGACCGCCACGCAGGAGCGCGACAAGGTCGGCGCGATGGGCCAGGTCGGGAACCTCACCGTGCGCGCGGCCGAGTTCGCGAGCCCCCGCGAGGGCAGCTACGAGGCCGGTGACGACGCCGAGCTGCACCTGGTCGTGGTCAACGGTGCCGAGGAGCCCGACACCCTGGTCTCCGTCGACGGCGAGGGTTTCGGCGACGCCGAGATCGAGGCTCCCGCGACCTCCTCCACCGTCGGGACCGCCGGCGGGTCCTCCGGCGGCGCCGACGAGGTCGAGATCCCGCCCGACACGACGGTGTTCGTCGACGGCGACGAGGTCACGATCACGCTGAGCGACCTGGACGAGGGCCTGACCGTCGGCCAGTACATCGAGGTCACCCTCACCTTCGAGAACGCCGGCGAGATCGTTCTGCCGGTCAGCGTCGCCACCCCCGACGAGGAGGTCGAGCGCGGCGAGGCGTTCGACTTCCACCACGAGGAGGGCGGCGAGGAGGAGGGCACCGAGGACACGGCCCGCGAGCGCGAGTCCGCCGGGGAGTCCTCCGACGACACCGGCGCCGGGAACGAGTCCGACGGCGAGTAGTCCCGCCTCGCCGGAACTGTCGGCCCCCGCAGCTAGCGTCGCCCCGTGCCGCCCGCTGGAGTGAAGTCCGCCCGTCCCGCCCACCGCTGCACCGAGTGCGGCTACGCCTCGGCGAAGTGGGTCGGGCGCTGCCCCGAGTGCCAGGCCTGGGGCACCGTCCAGGAGTTCGGCTCCTCCGCGGCCCCGCTGCGCGCGGTGTCCGCCGGGCCGGTCACCGCGCCCGCACGGCCGATCGCCGAGGTCGGGCTCGCCGGCGCCCGAGCGGTGCCCACCGGCATCGCGGAGTTCGACCGGGTCCTCGGGGGCGGGCTGGTCCCCGGAGCCGTGCTGCTGGTCGCCGGCGAGCCCGGCGTCGGGAAGTCCACCCTCCTGCTCGAGGTCGCACACCGGGTCGCCGCCGCCAACGGTCCCGCCCTGGTCGTCTCCGGCGAGGAGTCCGCCGGGCAGGTGCGGCTGCGCGCGGAGCGCATCGGGGCCCTGCACGAGCGGCTCTACCTGGCCGCCGAGACCGAGCTGTCCGCCGTCCTCGCCCACGTCGAACAGGTCAACCCGACGTTGCTCGTCCTCGACAGCGTCCAGACCGTCCGGTCAGCGGGCGAGGGCACCGACGGCGGGGCCACCCAGGTCCGCGCCGTGGCCAGCGCGCTGACCGCCGTGGCCAAGAGCCGCGGCATGACCACGATCCTCGTGGGCCACGTGACCAAGGACGGCGCGATCGCCGGTCCGCGCACGCTCGAGCACCTGGTCGACGTCGTCATCTCCTTCGACGGCGAACGGCATTCCACGCTGCGCCTGGTGCGGGCCACCAAGAACCGGTTCGGCCCGGCCGACGAGATCGGCTGCTTCGAGATCGGGGACGCCGGCGTCGTCGGCGTGCCTGATCCGTCGGCACTGTTCGTGTCCCGGCGCACCGCGCCCGTGCCCGGTAGCTGCGTCACGGTGACCATGGAGGGCAGCCGGCCGCTGCTGGCCGAGGTGCAGGCCCTGGTGGCGAGCACCGGCGGCGGCGGCTCCCCCCGGCGGGCCGTGAGCGGCCTCGACGCGCAGCGGGTGGCCATGGTGAACGCCGTGGTCGAGCGGCGGGGCGGGGTGAAGCTCGCCGACGCCGACGTCTTCGCCGCATCCGTGGGCGGCGTGCGCATCACCGAGCCGGCGGCAGACCTCGCGCTCGCGCTGGCCATCGCCTCCGCCGCGAAGGACCGCGCGCTCCCGGAGGGGATGGTGGCCCTGGGCGAGGTGGGGCTCTCCGGCGAGATCCGGCGGGTCGGTGGGGCCGGCCGCCGGCTGGCGGAGGCCGCGCGGCAGGGCTACACGGCCGCGCTGGTGCCCGTCGATGCCGGCGCCGCACCCGCCGGCATGCGGCTGATCGAGGTCCCCGACCTGGGCGCGGCCTTCCACCGCCTGTTCTAGCTCCCTAGAGTCTCGTTACGCTCGGTGCGATGGAGACCCGGCTCGGGACTTCGCTGGCCGGGGACACGTAGACTCAGCCGCCGTACCACTCGACCGTCAGGAGCGCTCGTGCCCACCGAGGTGGATTCCGAGATCGCGTTGCGCGAGCTCCTCGGCCGCATCGCCCCGGGGACCGCTCTCCGCGACGGGCTGGAGCGCATCCTGGCCGGCCGCACCGGCGCGCTGATCGTGCTCGGCTACGACCGCGTCGTCGAGTCGCTGTGCACCGGCGGGTTCGCCCTCGACGTCGCCCTCTCCGCCACCCGGCTCCGCGAACTGGCCAAGATGGACGGCGCGGTGATCGTCTCCTACGACGGCACCCGGATCGTCCGCGCCGGGGTGCACCTCATGCCCGACCCGACGATCCCCACCGAGGAGTCGGGCACCCGGCACCGCACCGCGGAACGGGTCGCCCTGCAGACCGGCTTCCCGGTGCTCTCGGTCAGCCAGTCGATGCACATCATCAGCGTGTACGTCGCCGCGCGGCGGTACACCCTCGAGCACCCGACGACGATCCTGGCGCGGGCCAACCAGGCGCTCGCCGCCCTGGAGCGCTACAAGCTGCGCCTCGACGAGGTGGCCAGCACGCTGTCCGCGCTGGAGATCGAGGACCTCGTCACCGTCCGTGACGCCATGAGCGTCAGCCAGCGGCTGGAGATGGTCCGGCGCATCGCCGACGAGATCGAGGGCTTCGTCGTCGAGCTCGGCACCGACGGCCGCCTGCTCGCCCTCCAGCTCGACGAGATGCTGGCCGGGGTGGAGGAGGACCGCGGCCTGCTGGTCCGCGACTACCTGCCCAGCAACGGCCGGCGTCCCCGCACGATCGACCAGGTCCTCACCGACCTGCGGGCGCTCACGGCCACCGAGCTGCTGGACCTCTCCGCGGTGGCCCGGTGCTACGGCCTGCCGACCTCACCCGACGCCCTCGACTCCCCCGTCAGCCCCCGCGGCTACCGCCTGCTGAACCGGGTGCCGCGCCTGCCCTCGGGGATCATCGACCGGCTGGTCGACCACTTCGGCGGCCTGCAGAAGCTGCTGGCCGCCACCATCGAGGACCTGCTGGCCGTCGAGGGCGTCGGCGAGGCCCGGGCCCGGGGCATCCGCGAGGGTCTGTCGCGCCTCGCCGAGACGTCGATCCTCGACCGCTACAGCTGACCGGTCGCCCTCAGGCCAGGGTGAGTACGGCGTCCGCGGAGACCTTGCTGTCCAGCCGGGCACGCAGTACGTAGGTCCCCGGAGCCGGAGCGACGCGTTCGGCGGTGCAGGTCGGCTCGCTGGTGAGGCCACCCCACACCAGGGGGACGGTCACCACCTGACCGGGCGCGAGAGTGCGCAGCTCGACCGTCGCCTCGGGGAAGCAGTCGTTGCTGCCCCACACCCGGGTGCCAGCTGCGTCGAACATGACGATCTCCTGCAGGCCCTTGTCCAGGGCGCGGACGCACGGCACCGCGGACAGGTTGCCGACGGCGAGCTCGAAGGTCGGCTTGCTGCCCACGGCTGCCGTGCCGGGCGTGCGCAGCTCGAGGGCGAGCACGTCGTCGGTGCACGGCCCCCCGGCCGCCGGGGGCGGCACCTGCGCCTCGGCAGCGGCCGGCGTCACCGGCGGCGGGTCCGGGGTGGCGACGGCGCGGAGCGAGGGCACCACGCGTTCGATGGCCGGCTGCGGCAGCGGAGTGGACAGGTCCGCGGCCGCCGCGTCGCCGTCCCGGCCGGTCAGGTAGGTGAAAGCCAGCCAGCCGGCTCCCCCGAGCACGGCCAGCAGGACCACGAGGACCACCAGTCGCCGGCGCCAGTACACGCGCGCCGGGAGCTTGCCGACCGGGTGCCACACGCGAGGAACCGTAGTAGGCGCGGCCGGACCGGGACTGGGCGGCACGCCGCTCCCCCGGGACGGCAGACTGGTGCACCGTGACGAGCCGGCCGACCCCGGGCGCAGCGGCCGGCGAGACGATCGTCGACTGGTACGCCACCGCCGCGCGCGACCTGCCCTGGCGGCGTCCGGGCGTCGACGCGTGGGCGGTCCTGGTCAGCGAGGTCATGCTCCAGCAGACCCCCGTCGGCCGGGTCGAACCGGTCTGGCGGGAGTGGATGGACCGCTGGCCCACCGCTGCTCACCTCGCCGCCGTCGCACCGGCCGACGTCATCCGCGCGTGGGGCAAGCTCGGCTACCCCCGGCGGGCGCTGCGTCTGCGGGAAGCGGCGGCCGCCGTGGTGGGACGGCACGGAGGCATCGTTCCGGCCGACGTGACGGCCCTGGAGGCGTTGCCGGGCATCGGGACCTACACGGCCCGCGCGGTGGCCTGCTTCGGCTACGGGCAGCCTCAGCCGGTGGTGGACACCAACGTCCGGCGGGTGGTGGCCCGGCTCGTGCACGGCCGGGCAGAGGCGGGGAACGCCCGAGCCTCCGACCTGACCGACATCGCCGCGCTGGCGCCGGCGGACACCGCGCGGGCGACCCGCTTCTCGGTGGCGGTCATGGAGCTGGGCGCGCTGGTCTGCGTGGCCCGCACCCCGCGGTGCGGCAGCTGCCCGGTCCGCGACCGCTGCGCCTGGCGGCTGGCCGGCTCCCCCGCGCACGCGGGCCCGGCCCGGCGGGTCCAGAAGTTCACGGGTACGGACCGCCAGGTGCGCGGCCGCCTGCTCGACGTCCTGCGGGCCGCCCACGAGCCGGTGGACGCGGCGGCCCTGGTGCCGGCGTGGGACGACGCCCTGCAGCGGAGCCGGTGCCTGGACTCCCTGCTCACCGACGGGCTGGTCGAGCAGACCGCCGACGGCCTGTTCCGCCTCCCCGCCTGACCTGGCGAGATCTGCACACTCGCCCCCATCAGGCGGCTGATGGGGGCGAGTGTGCAGATCTCGTCCGGGGAAGACGGCAGGGCCGCCCCCACCGTGCGGTGGGAGCGGCCCTGCCGGTCGTGCGGGGTGTTACTCGGCGGCGGCCGCCGGGCCCTCCTCGTCACCCTCGACGCCCGAGAGGGCGACCGGCGGGGTGTCGGGGACGGCGATCGGCTTGGGCTCGCCGCGGAAGGTGAACTTCTGCGCGGCGCCCTCGGCGTCGTCGACGTCCACCACGATGATCTGCCCAGCGGACAGCTCGCCGTAGAGGATCTTCTCACTCAGCGCGTCCTCGATCTCGCGCTGGATGGTCCGGCGCAGCGGCCGGGCACCCAGCACCGGGTCGAAGCCACGGTGCGCCAGCAGCTTCTTGGCGGCCGGGGTGATCTCCAGCGACATGTCCTTGTTCGCCAGCTGGGTCTCGACGCGAGC
>CADCTN010000072.1:21411-21692 GCA_902805535.1 uncultured Blastococcus sp.
AAGGAAGATCGACGATCTCGATGATCTCGAGCTCGGTCAGCTGGTGGAACACGACGATGTCGTCGATGCGGTTGAGGAACTCCGGCCGGAAGTGCTGCTTGAGCTCTTCGTTGACCTTGAGCTTCATCCGCTCGTAGTTGCTCTGGGTGTCATTCCCGACCTGGAAACCGAGACCCACGGCCTTCGAGATGTCCCGGGTGCCGAGGTTGGTCGTGAGGATCAGGATCGTGTTCTTGAAGTCCACGATCCGGCCCTGACCATCGGTGAGCCGGCCGTCCTCG
>CADCTN010000073.1 GCA_902805535.1 uncultured Blastococcus sp.
GGCCGCCACCGGGCGTGGCTAACCTCGACCCGGCTCACCGCGGCTCGAGCCGGGCGGCGGGCAGCCACGTCTCGACCAGCGCCGGTCCGTGCGGGCCGGGAACGGTGTAGGCGACCCGGCCCTGCCAGCTGCCGCCGCGCTGACGCCACTCCACCAGCAGGCCCGGCCGGGTGCCCCGGAACTCGGGCGGGTCGCGCACCCAGCAGTGCCGGCCCTCGCCGCCGTCACCCGCCGCGGCGTAGTCCCCGGGACGCTCGTGCGGTGCTGCCGCCGTGCGGCTCGGTGCGGGCCCGGCCGGCGGCCGCGCCGCGCCGTCCCGGGGGACCCCGGAGTTCGCCGCCCGCTCCCCGAGCGAGCGGCCCCCCTGTCCTCGGGTCATGCCGCCGGCCACGCGAGCAGTCTCGCACGCCGATCGAACATCTGTTCGACGGCGAGCCGGTCGAGGGTGGAAACCCATCCGTCACATCCGTCACAGCCGTCACGCAGACAGCTCCGCGTCGTTCCGCTCCGCTTAACGTTCGCGACGCCAGGGAGCAACCCCGTGCCCGTCGAATACCTGGTGTCCCTCAGAGAATCCAAGGAGTCACCTGAATGTCGTTCCCTTCTGCCCGGAAGGCCCTCGCGGCCGGTCTGGGCTTCACCACGCTCACCGCGGTGCTGGTCGCCGGCGCCTCGAGCGCAGGCGCCACCGCTGAGCCGGAGCCCGCCGGGCCACCGCCGGTCGAGCTGCAGCTCCTGGCGCTGAACGACTTCCACGGCCAGCTCGAACCGCCGTCGTCGGCCAGCTCCTCGAGCAAGTTGCCGGGCGAGACGGGGATCTTCGGCGGAGCCGAGCACCTGGCCACGCAGGTCCGGGCCCTGGAGGCGGAGAGCCAGAAGCAGAACACCCTGACCGTCGCCGCCGGTGACCTGATCGGCGCCACCCCGCTGCTGTCGGCCGCCTTCCACGACGAGCCGGCCATCGAGTCGCTCAACCGGATCGGCCTGGACTACGCCAGCGTCGGCAACCACGAGTTCGACGAGGGGGCGCAGGAGCTGCTGCGGATCCAGCACGGCGGCTGCCACGCGGACGGCTGCGCCGACCCCGACCGGCCCTTCGAGGGCGCCGACTTCCAGTACCTGGCCGCCAACGCCTTCTCCGAGGAGGGGGGCATCGACGACACGCTCCTGCCGCCGTACGCCGTCCACAAGGTCCAGGGCATCGACGTCGGCTTCATCGGCATGACCCTCGAAGGCACGCCGGGGATCGTGACCCCCTCCGGCGTCGAGGGTCTGGACTTCGCCGACGAGGCGGAGACCGCCAACCGGTACGCGGAAGAGCTGCAGGCGCAGGGCGTCGAGGCCATCGTCGTGCTGATGCACGAGGGCGGTACGCAGACCGGTTCGGGCATCGGCGTGGACACCTGCGTCGGCATGCAGGGGCCGGTCACCTCGATCGTCCCGCAGATGTCCGACGCGATCGACGTCGTCGTCACCGGCCACACCCACCAGGCCTACAACTGCACCATCGACGGGCGCCTGGTCACGAGCGCGAGCTCGGCCGCCCGGCTGGTCACCGACATCGACCTCACGCTGGACCGCCGCACCGGTGACGTGCTCACCGCCGTGGCCGACAACGTGCCGGTGTCGCAGGGGCTGCCCAAGGACCCGACGCAGACCGAGCTCATCGCCTACTACCGGGCGCTGCTCGGCCCCATCGCCGGACAGGTCGTCGGCCACGCCGCGGAAACGCTGAGCACGGTGCGGGAGACCCTGTACTCCTACCCGGGGACCGGTTCCGACGGCCGCCCGACCACCGTGAAGGTCCTGGGTGAGTCGCCGCTGGGCAACCTCGTCGCCGACGCCCAGCTGGCCGCGACGGCCCAGGACGGGAAGGTGGCGCTGATGAACCCGGGCGGCGTCCGGGCCGATCTCGTCCAAGGTGAGATCACCTACGAGGAGGCCTTCACCACCCAGCCGTTCGGCAACTACCTGACGACGATCACGCTCACCGGCGCGCAGATCCAGTGCGTGCTCGAGCAGCAGTTCGTCGTCGGGACCGTTCTCCAGCCGGCCGGCATCACCTACTCGGTGGCCCCGAACGGCACCACGGGCCCTGCGGCCAACCCCTGCGCGGGCACGCGGGTGCCTGACGACCAGGTCCGCATCGGCGCAGCGGCGGTCGACCCGTCGGCGTCCTACCGGGTCACTGTCAACAACTTCCTCGCCGACGGCGGGGACCGGCTCACGCTGCTCGCCCAGCACACGGAGCGCACCGACGTCGTCGCCCCCGAGGACGACCTGGCGGCGCTGATCGAGTACCTCAAGGCCAACGACCCGACCTCCCCACCGGCGACCGACCGGATCACCGTCCTGCCCTGACCGGCCGGCGACCCGGGGGGCCCGCTCCTCCGCCCCGGAGGGGCGGGCTCCTCGCCGTCGGACGCGCGCTTTCGCGCGCCGCCCTCTCTCGTCCCGGAAGGACACTCTCGTGCTCGTACGCATCGGCAATCCGCGGGTCCTCGCGCGCCGTACCGCTCTCGGCACCCTCGCCGCCTCCGTGGCCGTGGTGGGTCTGCCCGGCGTCGCGCAGGCCGCGCCGCCGACCGTCCCGTTCATCTCCGAGATCCACTACGACAACGCCGGAACGGACGCGGGTGAGTTCGTCGAGGTGCACCTCCCGGCCGGAGCCAGCTCGGCCGGGCTGTCGGTCGTGCTCTACAACGGCGGCACCAGCACCACCTACGACACCGATCCGCTACCGGCCGTCACCGCCCCCGCGAACGCGCCGGCCGCCGCGGTCGTGACCTATCCCGCCAACGGCATCCAGAACGGATCGCCGGACGGCGTCGCGCTGGTGGACGCCTCCGGAACCGTCCTCGACTTCCTGTCCTACGAGGGCCTGATCACGGCCACGAACGGTCCGGCCGCCGGCACCACCAGCGTGGACGTCGGGGTCAGCGAGTCCGGTGCCGAGCCGGCCGGTCAGTCCCTCGCCCGCACCTACGACGCCGCGACCGACGCCCTCGTCTGGAGCGGCCCGGCGGCCGCCACGCCGGGCGCGGTCAACGGCGCCGGCACCACACCCGAGCCGGACCCGGAGCCCGCGGTGTGCGACACCACCCCGACGCACGAGATCGGCGCCGTCCAGGGGAGCGGCGCGAGCACGCCGCTGGCCGGCCAGCAGGTGACGGTGCGCGGGATCGCCGTGGGCGTCGTCCCCGGCCTGTCGGGCTTCTACCTGCAGGACGCCGACGGCGATGCCACCACCTCGGACGGCGTCTTCGTCTTCAGCCCGGTCGCGGTCGGCCTCGGCGACACCGTGGCCGTCACCGGTCGGGCCCAGGAGTTCGGCGGCCAGACCCAGCTCGCCTCCCGGGAGGACGTCGCGGTCTGCGCGGACGGCGCCGTGACCGATCTGCCGGCTGCCGCTCCGCTCGACCTGCCGGCTGACGACGCCACCCGTGAGCGGGTCGAGGGCATGCTCGTCGACCCGGTCGACGTCCTCACGGTCAGCGAGATCTTCGACCTCACCAGCTTCGGCGAGCTGACCCTCTCCGCGGGCGGCCTCCTCGTGCAGCCGACGGAGCTGGCCCGCCCGGGCCCCGCCGCCCAGGCCATCGCCGCGGAGAACACCCTGCGCCGGATCGTGCTCGACGACGGCCTCAGCAGCCGGGTCACCACGACCACGCGCCCCTACCTGGGCCCGGACAACCCGGTGCGGGTCGGTGACGAGCTCGCCTTCACCGCGCCGCTGGTCCTCGGCTACGGCTTCAACCAGTGGCGGCTCCAGCCGGCCGACGGCACCGCGGACGGCACGTTCGCGCGGGAGAACACCCGCCCGGCGGCGCCGGACGAGGTGGGCGGCGACGTCCAGGTGGGGGCGTTCAACGTGCTCAACTACTTCCTCACCCTGGAGAAGGACGGCGGCCGCGGGGCCCGCACCCCGGCGGACTTCGAGCGGCAGGCGGCGAAGATCGTGCCGGCCATCGAGGCGCTGGGCGCCGAGGTGGTGACGCTCATGGAGATCGAGGACACCGACTCCACCGGCCACAGCCCGGGGGACGCCGACCGGGCGCTCGCCGACCTGGTGCGACGACTGAACGAGGCCGCCGGCTCCGAGACGTGGAGCTTCGTGCCGCTCCCGGTCGAGCTGTACGGGGTCGACCGGGACGTCATCCGCAACGGCATCATCTACCAGCACGGCGTCGTCCAGCCGGTCGGTGACTCCGTCGGCGTGATCGACGAGGAGGCCTGGGACAACGCTCGCGAGCCGATCGCCCAGACCTTCGTGAAGGACGGCGACGCATTCACCGTCGTGGCCAACCACTTCAAGTCCAAGGGCTCGGGTTCCGGTCCGGGCAACACCGACAGCGGTGACGGCCAGGGCGCCTCGAACGCCGACCGGGTGCTGCAGGCCGACTCGCTGGCGGCGTTCACCCGGGAGCTGCGCGCCTCCACCGGCGACGAGGACGTGCTCCTCATGGGCGACTTCAACGCCTACAGCCAGGAGGACCCGATGGTCGTCCTCGACGAGGCCGGCTACACCGACCTGGGCACCCTGCTCGACGAGGGCCGGTACAGCTACGTCTTCGACGACATGTCCGGCTCGCTGGACCACGCCCTCGCGACGGGTGCCCTCACCGGCAAGGTGACCGGCGCCGCGCACTGGAACATCAACTCGGTCGAGTCGTTCGCCTACCAGTACGTCGGTGACCCGGCGTTGTACGCGGCGAACCCCTACCGGTCCAGCGACCACGACCCGCTGGTGCTCGGCATCGACCTGACCGAGCGCTGCCAGGGCCTGGCGCCGACGATCACCGGCACGGACGGCGACGACGTCCTCACCGGCACTGACGGGGCAGACGTGATCATGGGTCTCGGTGGCAGTGACGTGATCACCGGCGGCAACGCCGAGGACGTCGTCTGCGGTGGGGCCGGGGACGACACGCTCTCCGGCGGCAACGGGAACGACGTGCTCAGCGGCGGCTTCGGCGTCGACACCGTCAACGGGGACAACGGCGACGACACGCTCGTCGGCGGCCCCGGCGAGGACGTCCTCGTCCAGGGCCGCGGCACCGGTGCGCAGGAGCAGGACGGCCCCGAGTCCTGACCTGACCTGAACCGCCTCCACGCGCCGGCGCGGGCACCTCCTCGAGGTGCCCGCGCCGGTGGCGTTCCCGGGTCAGCCGGCCGCGCGCACGCCCTCGGCGAGGGTGGCGGCCACCTGCTGCAGCAGGGGGTGGCCGGCCAGGTCCTCCACGAGCACGGGGAGCGGCAGCGACCAGTTGGGCCGGTCGGCCGTCCCCGGCATGTTGGGCCGGCGCAGCTCGCCAAGGGCGTCGTCCAGCGTGGCCGACAGCAGGGTCGACGGTGCCCCGGCCAGCCGTTCGTGCGCCCGCGCCACCGCTTCCTCGACCGACGCGCCCTCCGCCAGCCCGGGGAGCTGGGCGAGCAGCGACGTCCGGCCGCGCTCGAGCTCCTCGTCGGACCCGGTGCCGTACTCGCGCTGCTCCTCCACGTCCTCCCCGGTCCACAGGCCGGCCACCGTCGGCAGGTCGTGGGTGGTGATCGCGGCCATCGCCTCCGCGGGCCACTGCGCCGGGTCGTCGTCCTCGAACCAGAGCAGCCGGTAGGAGAGCATCCCGTGCTCGGCCATGGCCTCCCGGACGCCGTCCTCGACGGTGCCGAGGTCCTCCCCGACGACGAGGGCCTGCGCCCGGTGGCTCTCCAGCGCGACGATGTTCAGCAGGTCCTCGGACGGATAGCGCACGTAGGCCCCGTCTACGGCCGTGCCGTCGATCCCCGGGCCTGCCGACGGGACCCACCACAGCCGGAACAGGCCCATGACGTGGTCGATCCGCAGACCACCGGCGCCCGCGATGGTGGCCCGGATCGACTGGATGAACGGCTCGTAGTCGGCGTCGCGCAGCCGCCACGGGATCAGCGGCGGGGAGCCCCAGTCCTGGCCCTGGCTGTTGAAGGCGTCCGGCGGGGCGCCGACGTTGACGCCCTCCGCGAGCACGTCCTGCCACGCCCAGGCGTCGGCGCCGCCGCCGGCGACGCCGATCGGCAGGTCCTGGATGACCGTCATGTCCCCGGTGGCGGCGGTGAACTGCAGGTCCAGGGCCCACTGCAGCCAGGCGTGGAAACCCACGACGGCGCCGTGCTGCTGCGCGTAGTCGGCCAGCTCCCGGCTCTCCGGACGGCGCAGCTGCTCGGGCCAGGTGCGCCAGTCGCCGCCGTGCTCCTCGGCGACCGCCGCCCACGTCGCCCAGTCCTGCAGGGTCTGCCCACGCTCCTCCCGCCAGCGCGCGAACGCCTCCCCGCCGCCGTGGGCGAAGAAGATCCGCATCAGCACCTCGCGCTTGCGGGCCCAGACGGCGTCGCGGTCGATGAGCGAGCCGTCCGACAGCGCCCGGCCGGCGTCCTCCTCGAGGTCGACGCCGTCCGCCCCCGGGACCTCGGAGACCCGCAGGTAGACGGGGTTGCGGAAGCGCCGGGTGGCCGGCAGGTACGGGCTCGCCTCCTGCCCGGCGGTGGGGGGCACCGCGTGCAGCGGGTTGATCAGCAGGAAACCGGCGCCCTGGTCGGCGGCCATCCGGCGGAGGGCGCGCAGGTCGGCGAGGTCGCCGATGCCCCAGCTGTCGCGGCTGCGGGCGGCGTAGAGCTGCACCGCCCAGCCCCAGGCGCGGCCGCCGGGGAGCCAGCACCGGCCGGGAGAGACGATCAGCCGCCGGCGGCGCCCCTCGGGCGACTGCAGCCAGTGGTAACCCAGCGGGAAGTCGGCGGGCAGCTCGCCGTCGACGTGGCGGACCTCGCCGTCCTCGCAGACGACGTCGGCCTCCTCGACCTCCAGCGCGTCGCCGGGCCGGGCCACGATCGGCGCCCGCTCCTCCAGGTCGGCCGGTGGCCGGCCGATGACCTCGCGCAACCGGTCGATGGTGGCCTGGGCGACCTCGTGCTCCTCGTCCAGTGCGTCCAGCCAGCTGGCGTCGATGCCCCACTCGTCGGTGGTCGGTGTCGGTGTCACCGAGTGATCCTCGCCGGGCCGGCGGGAGCCCGCAGCCTCAGCCGCGCGGCCGGGCACGGGACGTCGCCCGCTTCGTCGCCGGTGCCGCCGCGGGGTCCTGCGGCCAGGGATGGCGCGGGTAGCGGCCCCGCAGCTCGCTGCGCACGGCGGGATAACCGGTGACCCAGAACCCGGCGAGGTCGGCGGTGGTGGCCACGACCCGCTGGGCGGGGGAGAGCAGCTGCAGGCGCAGCGGGCGGCCCGCGACCCGCGGGGCCTGCGCCCAGCCGAAGACCTCCTGCACGCGGACGGACATCGTGGGCACCGCCGGGTCGGTGTAGTCGATCCGGATCCGGGAGCCGGTGGGGACGACGACGTGCTCGGGCACCACGATGTCGAGGTTCCCGGCCACCCGCCACGGCACCAGGGCCCGGAGCGCGGCGACGACGTCCACCCGGGCCAGGTCGGCCCGGCTCCGCGCTCCCGAGACGTCGACGGCGGCGAGCAACGCGTCGTCGTCGACCGCGGGCCACGGGTCGCCGAGCCCGAGGTGCGCC
>CADCTN010000074.1 GCA_902805535.1 uncultured Blastococcus sp.
CGAGTCCGACGCCGACGAATTCCTCGCGGCTCTGGACAGCTCCCTGAACGACACACCGCTCGAGCACTGACGCCGGACGAGGCGCTCGAGCACTGGCGCCGGACACGGCGCGCACCACCCCGCTCGGTACCAGCCCCGCACCGACCCTCAGGCGTCGGCGCCCCGCAACTCGGGCGTCTCCCGTCCGTGGCGGCCGGGACAGCTCGGCAGCTCCATCGGCGTCCCCAGCCTTCGGGACACCGCCGTTCCGTCGAATGCCAGCCCGGACACACCCATGCCGCCCAGCGGCCGACCTGCAAGGGGACGAACGATGACAACCACTGATCGCCCAGGGGCAGGCAGTGCTCCCTCCGCCGCGCCAGCGGCGGGCCAGGGGGTGGAGCAGCACTCGGTCGACTTCATCCCCGAGAGCGAGCGGCACGGCGGCACCCGTCAGCAGAGCTTCTTCTGGTTCGTCGCCAACTTCAACGTCTTCGCCGTCACACTCGGATTCATCGGCCCTGCTCTGGGCCTGTCCCTGTGGTGGACGGTGGCGGCCGGTGCCGGCGGCGCCCTCTTCGGCGCGTCCTTCGTGTCCTTCCACGCTTCCCAGGGGCCTCAGCTCGGACTGCCCCAGATGATCCAGTCACGCGCCCAGTTCGGGTATCGCGGTGTCCTCGTGCCGGTCATCGCGTCGCTGTTCAACTTCCTGGTCTTCAACATCCTGCAGGCCGACGTGCTGGAGAGCGGGCTGAGCGGCATCTTCGGCTGGACGCCGTTCGTGGTGGTCATCGCCGTCTCGCTCTTCGCTGCCGTCGTCGCCATCTACGGGCACGACTGGGTGCACCGGGTGTTCCGCGCGATCTTCTGGGTCTCGCTCCCCTTCTACGTCGTCCTCACCGCGGCCATCGCGCTCGGCGGAGTGGAGAAGACGAGCAGCGGTTCGTCGGCCGGTTTCTCGTTGACGGCGTTCATGGCCGTGTTCGTGACCGCGGCCGTCTACAACCTGACCCTGGCGCCCTACGTCTCGGACTACACGCGCTACCTGCCGAAGACGGTGAAGACCTCACACGTCGTGATAGCCGTCCAGGGAGGCATCTCCCTCTCGCTGGTCTGGCTGATGGCCATCGGCGCGTGGCTGAGTCTCAACACCGGCGCGACCGACGGCCTGGTCGGGCTCAGCGAGGCAGGCAACCAGATCTTCACCGGGTTCGGCACGGTGCTGGCGCTCGTCTCCGCGGCGGGTCTGATCGGGACGATGTCCATCAACACCTACAGCGCGGTCCTGGCGATCGCCACGGTCGCTGACTGCGTGCGCCCGGTGACGCCGACCCGTCGGCTCCGGATCCGGTGCACCGCGATCCTCTTCGTGATCTGGGTTCCGGTCACCATCTGGGTCGGCAGCGATCAGGCAACGCTCATCACGAACCTGTTGAGCGTTCTCCTGTACCTGCTCGTGCCCTGGACCGCGGTCAACCTGGTCGACTACTTCTTCGTGCGCAAGGGGCACTACGCCATCACCGAGATCTCGCAGCGGAACGGCATCTACGGGGAGTGGGCGTGGCGGGGCCTCACCGCCTACTTCGTCGGGCTCTTCGCGCAGGTCCCCTTCATGGTCCTGAGCTTCTATCAGGGCCCGGCGGCGCAGCTGTTCGACAACATCGACGTGGCCTTCGTCGTGGGTCTTCTCGTCTCGGCCGGGGTCTTCCTGCTGCTGAACCGGGGCGTCGAGCGTTCGCAGGAGGAGCGGGCGGTGGCGCTGAGCGAGGATGCGCTCAGGGGCGAATGATTCCCGTCGGTGCCGCCGGCCAGGACCCCAGAACGGGGTCCGGCCGGCGGCGGCCGGCCGAAGAAACCGAATCCCTCATCGGAACTGCCGTACCCGAGGAGCCCGCGTGAAGATCGAGCCGTTCCAGATCGCCATCCCGCAGAGCGAGCTCGATGACCTCCTCCGCCGGCTTCGCGCAACCCGCTGGCCCGACGAGGTGGAGGGCGCGGGCTGGGCGGACGGCGTCCCGACGGCGTATCTGCGGCCGCTGGTCGACCACTGGGCCACCGCCTTCGACTGGCGTGCGCACGAGGCCCGGCTCAACGCCCAGCCGCAGTTCCTGACCGAGATCGACGGCCAGCAGATCCACTTCGTGCACGTCCGGTCCCCGAGGGCCGACGCCCAGCCGATCATCATGACCCACGGCTGGCCCAGCACCGCCTTCGACTTCCACGCGGTGATCGGACCGCTGACCGATCCCGACGCGCACGGCGCCGTCGGCGCGCCGGCCTTCCACGTCGTCGCACCCTCGATCCCGGGCTTCGGCTTCTCCAGCCCGATGCGGACGGACGGCTGGTCGATCGACCGCGTGGCCTCCGCGTGGTCGGTTCTCATGGAGAACCTGGGATATGCGGACTTCATCGCACAGGGCGGCGACTTCGGATCGGTGATCTCACCGGCACTGGCACGAGCCGTGCCGGACGCCGTGCGCGGAGTCCACCTCAACGCCCTGCTCAACGGTGCGGGTGTCGACCGGTCGAGGCCCGATCCGCTGGCGGGCCTGAGCGCGGCGGACATCGGTGCGGTCGAGGAGACGGAGGCGTGGTGGGCCCAGCGGTCGGCGTACGCGCGCCTGCAGGGCACCCGGCCGGACACGCTCGCGTACGCCTTGACCGACTCGCCCGCCGGGCTGCTGGCCTGGATCGCCGATCTGGAGTGGGCGGTCGGCGACGACGTGCTGCCCGGGGAGGTGGAGGTCGAGAAGGAGGAGTTGCTGGCCGCTGCCAGCATCTACTGGTTCACCAACACCGCCGGCACCTCGGCACGCATCTACAAGGAACACGGTGATCTCTTCGGGGACACCCCCTACACCGCGACGCCCACGGCCATCGCATCGTTCCCGCGCGACGGCACCCGGCGGGCGATCGCCGAGCGTCACCACAACGTCGTCCGCTTCACCGAGTACGACCGTGGCGGCCACTTCGCGGCGGTGCAGGCCCCCGACCTGCTCGTCGAGGATCTCCGCCAGTTCGTCCTCGATCTCGGGGAACGATGACGACGGTGCCGGGACTCCCGGGGAGCATCAGCCCGTTCGAGATCCACGTCCCGCAGGCCGAACTGGAGGAACTCACCCGGAGACTGGCAGTGGCGCGGTGGCCGGACATCCCGGCGACGAGCGGCTGGGAGTCCGGCGTGGAGGCCACGTTCCTGCGGAGGCTGGCCGCGTACTGGCTCGACGGCTACGACTGGCGGCAGCACGAGGCCGAGTTGAACCGCCTGGCCCAGTTCACCACCGTCATCGATGCTCAGCTCATCCACTTCGTCCACGTCCGTTCCTCGCAGCCGGACGCGACGCCACTCCTGCTGCTGCACTGCTGGCCGAGCACCTTCGCGGATTTCGCCGGCATGGTGGGCCCGCTGACCGAGCCCGCGACGCACGGGCGCCCCGACGACCCCGCCTTCCACGTCGTGATCCCGTCGCTGCCCGGTTTCGGCTTCTCCGGACCTACCCGGGAACCGGGCTGGGGGGTCGAGCGCATGGGCGCCGCCCTCGCCGCGCTGATGAAGCGCCTGCGCTACCGCGACTACCTCGTCCAGGGAGGTGGCTGGGCCTCACTCATCGCGCCGGCCGTCGGCACCCACGCGGACGGTGACGTCCGCGGGATCCACGTCAACGCCATGATCAACGGCTCCAACGTCAGCGCGGCCCATCCGCAACTGGTCGCTGGACTCGACGATCGCGAGCGCGCTTCCGTCGACGACGTGGACGCCCACTGGCAGCAGCGCCGCGGGTATGCAGATCTCATGGCCACCAGGCCGCAGACCGCGAGCTATGCCCTGCACGACTCGCCGGTGGGCCTCCTCGCCTGGATCGCGGACCTCGAATGGGCCGTCGACGGGCGCTCGCTCTCCGGCGAGACCACCGTCGACCACGACACCCTGCTGACGATCGCGTCGATCTTCTGGTTCACCCGGACGATGAACGCGTCGGCCCGGCTGTACAAGGCCCACGGCGACTGGCTCGCCCCGTTCCCGTACAACCCGATCCCGACGGCGGTGGCGGTCTTCCCGGGCGACCGGACGCTGCGGGTCCTCGCGGAGCGGCAGCACGACGTCAGGCGATACACCGAGCTCCACCGCGGCGGCTGGTTCGCCGCCCTCCAGGCGCCGGACCTGTTGGTGGATGACCTCCGTGCCTTCGCGCGGGAACTGGTCGCGGAGAGCTCGCCCGGCCGGCCCTGATCATCCGCAGCCGGCCCGCTGGACCTTGCGCCGGCTCGTCTCACGTCCTGGACCCTCCGTGCAGGACGGCGACGCCGTCGTCGTCGGCAGCAGGGTCTTCCTCGGGCTCGGTCCAGGACTCGCCGTCGCGCCGCTGGTCAGCGGCCCGGATGAGCGACCGACGCGGCAGGTACACGACGAGCCCGAGCGCGAGCACGATCCCGGTGATGAGCAGGACGGCCCACTCCTCGTACCACGGCACTCCGGCGAGTCGAGGCCAGGCGATGTTGACGTACTCGAACACGACCCAGACCGAGGCCGTGACGGCGATGGGTGTGCCCCACCGACCGCAGTGCATCGGCCCGGGCACCCAGCGTCCGGTCAGCCGCATCCAGGTCAGCGCGAGCACCGGCACGGCGAAGGAGAGGTAGAACCCTCCGGTCGCCATGGACACCAGCGTCGCGTAGACGTCGTCGGACCGGGTGGCGAGCAGCATGACCGACGAGATGACGAACGTCGTCAGGATCGTCCGGGACGGGATCCGCGCGCCGGTCGACAAGCGGCGCAGGCCGGCCGAGGCGGGCAGCACGCCCGCACGGGCGAAGGCCCACATGACCCGGGAGCAACTGGTCTGGATGGCGATGAGCGAGGCGACGAAACCGAGGATGAACAACCCGAACAGGGGCTTGGTGATGCCGGTCCCCAGGTGCTGGGTGAGCGTCGCCACGACGGGGTCGCCGACCTCACCGCTGATGACGGCGCCGAAGTCGGGGATGGCGAGGATGAGGCCCAGGGTCGAGTAGACGACGACGGCGCCGACGACCAGCAGCGAGCCGACGATGGCCTTGGGCACGTCCCGGCGGGGCTCGGTGGTCTCCTCGGCAACCGAGGCGGCCGCGTCGAAGCCCACGTAGGCGTAGCCGATGAACGCGGCCGCCGCGATGAAGCCGCCCCAGAGGTAGCCACCGCTACCGCCGGCTCCAGCCGTGTCGAACACCGCATCGATGGGCTGCTCGCGGTGGAAGAACAGCAGCCAGGTGCCGATGCCCAACGAGCCGATCACCTCGGCCCCGATGCTGGCGGCGAGGAAGACCTTGAGCGCGAGGCGGCCGAGCAGGTTCATGCCGGTGCCGAAGGCCAGGAGCCCCAGCGCCACGAACAGCTGGGTCGTGGGCTCGAAGGGGTCGATGCCGAGGACCGCGGGCACGAAACCGGCTGCTCCGTACGCGACCGCGGTCATCGTCACCATGAGCGTCCAGATCAGCGCCCAGCCGGCGAACCAGCCGTAGGTCTCGTTCATCAGCCGCCGGGACCATTCGTACAGGCCGCCCTCCAGGGGCCAGCGCGACGCGAGCTCGGCGAAGACGCAGGCGACCAGCAGTTGCGCGACGAGGACGGCGACGAAGCCCCAGAACGCCGCCGGCCCCGCGGTCGCCAGCGAGAAGGCGAAGATGCCGTAGACGGCGACGATCGGGGAGATGAACGCGAAGCCGAGGGCGAAGACCGACCACAGGGAGAACTCGCGCTTCAACTGCTGGGCCCCGCCTGCGGGAACCGGCGGACCGGCAGCTCCGGGAGGCGCGCTGCCCGAGACCTTCTCCATGGATTCTCCTTGATGAGAGCGGGTCTGCCCTGGCGCCGGGGTCGGCTGGTCATGGGGGAAGGGCTCTGGACCATGGGCAGTCGGAATGGAACGCAGCGCGCCGTCGCGTTGCGCCTTCGATCGGAGAGGAGTCGCGAGCGGAACCGGCCGGTGTGCCGGCCCCGCCCGGAGGGTGTGCCGGGCCTACTCGGGGAGCTCGTGTCCCTGCTTCGTGCCGGCGACGTCGTCGAGGTTCGCCGGGAAGGCGCCGAGCTGGCGGAAGAGGCCGAAGGTGTCCTCGTGGTAGAAGTACTCGACGATCTTGCCGTCGACGAATCGCGACACGTCCACCCCGTGGATGTCCACCTTCCGGCCCGTCGGCGCGATGCCGTAGAAGGTCCCGGTGTGGGTGCCCGTCAGCCGGAAGCGGCCCATCGTGCGGTCGCCGTCGGCCAGCACGAACTCCAGGTGCTCGTGCAGGTCGGGAAAGGCGGTCCGCCAGGTCTGGACCAGGCGCTTGAAGCCTTCGCGGCCCTGCGGCCAGCCGGGGGGAAGCGGGTCCTGGATCAGGTCCTCGGCCAGGATCTCGTCGGCGAAGGCGATGTTGCCCTGGTTCCAGAACTGCTCCGTGAACTGCTCCACGAGTGCCTTGTTCTCGCTGGGCGTTGACATGTTGTCTCCTTGTCGGGCCGGCTGGAAATGACGAGCACGGTCATGCGGGGCCGCGGAGCTCCCCGCCGTTGGGTTGCAGGATCTGGCCCACGAACGCGCCGGAGGCCGCCGAGGCGAGGAATGCGACGGTCGCCGCGATCTCCTCGGTCGTGCCGAGCCGGCCGGCCGGAATGTCCACGGCGTAGCGGGCGCGCATGTCGTCCAGGCTGATCCCGGCATCGTCGGCATCGATCTGGATCTGCGGCGAATCGATGATGCCCGGTGCGATGGCGTTGACGAAGACGTTGTCGGGAGCCAGCTCGCGCCCGAGCGACCTCGTCAGGGCGATGAGACCGCTCTTGGAGGCGGAGTAGCCACTGGCCCGCGGCCAGCCGGTGGTGCCCCAGATGGACGCGATGATCACGATCCGGCCACCGCCGTTCCGACGCATCCCGGGCAGCACTTCCTGGATCACGTTGTAGGTGCCGGTCACGTTCACGTCGATGTGGGACCACCAGACCTCGGGCGGCTGCTCGAGCAGGGTTCCGAGCACCTCGACCGCGGCATTGCAGACCAGGGTCTGCACGGGACCGTGCTCGGCCTCGACCCCCGCCACCATCCGCGCGACCTGCTCGCGATCCGCCACGTCGGCCACCGCGCTCACGCCCTGGATGGACTCGACGACGGCGGACAGCAGTTCGGTGTCGTGCCGGTCGTTCACCGCGACGAGGGAGCCCTCCGCGGCGAGCCGGCGGGCGATGACCTCCCCGATCCCCTGCTGAGCACCGGTCACGAGGCTGACCGTGCCGCGCGGCGTCTCCTTCATCTCAGATCACCGCTCCGGCGTTGGGGGACAGGGTCTGGCCGGTGAAGAACGTGCCCTCGGTGGCGAGGAACAGGACGGTCTCGGCGACCTCCTGGGGGCTGACCAGGCGGCGCAGCGGCAACGAGGCCGCATAGGCCGGGTCCTGGTACTCCGGGTGACGGTCGAGCATCGGCGTTCGAGTCGGCCCGGGCGCCACGCTGTTGACCCGCACACCGTCGGCGGCGACCTCCGCGGCAAGACTGCGGACCAGGCCGAGGATGGCGCCCTTGGCGGCGGCGTAGTGGGCGGAGCGCTCCGAGCCCGCCAGCGCCAGCTCCGAGGTGATGGCGACGATGCAGCCCGATCGGCGCTCCAGCATCCCCGGCAGCACCGCGCGGCAGGCATTGACCGTGCCGCCGAGATGGATGTCGAGCATCCGCTGGAACTCGGCGGGTGTGATGTCCTCGAACGCCGCCTGATCGAACACGCCGGCGGCCGTCACCAGCAGGTCCGGTGGCCCCAGGGCCTGGCCGGCGCGCTGGACGGCATCGAGGAGGCCATCGGCGTCGGTGACGTCGCCGACGACCGAGAGCTCGGCGGCCGACTCCTGCAGGTCCAGGCCCGCGACCCGCCAGCCACGATCGGTCAGCGTGCTCACCAGAGCGGCACCGATACCGCTGGCGGCGCCGGTGACGAAGGCCGACCTGGAGCCGTCGGACCGGCCGTCGCGGCCGTCCTGTCGCGCGTCCCGCTCCATCAGCTGCCTCTCGTCCGGACAGATTCAGCAACGGGGTCGAATGCCTCGTTCTGCTGTGGTCGAAAGGTAGCGGCTGTTGTATGAGAAGGCAATGCTTGTCCGCATATGTTTCATGATGGAGCAATCAACGGCGGCGGGTGGCAGCCGTCGACGGGCTTCCCGGTCCCGCGTCCGGTGCGCGGCGCGCCCCTGGACGAGTGCCGCGACCGATCTTCGTCCGATCCCACGAAGGCGCCGGTCCAGCGCCGCTCGTAGGTTGACCGGGGGCCGCCTGCCGCCGGCGGACAGCTGACGAGGGAGCACCCGGATGACACGCGATCAGCAGCTGCCGAAGGGGCTGCTGTCCTCGGCCGGCTGGGTTGACCTGGTGCAGGCGGGTGCCGATGTCCGCTCGGGCTCGGTGGGCCTGCCGCTGCTGGTCGCCTCCGACGCGGCGATCGATGCCAACGTCGCGGTGATGGCCCGGTTCTGCGCGGCCGCCGGGGTGGAGCTGGCGCCGCATGCCAAGACGTCGATGTGCCGGGAGATCACGCGGCGACAGCTGGCGCACGGCGCGTGGGGCATGACGGCCGCGACCGTCGAGCAGGTCGCCGTCCTGCACTCCTTCGGCGTGCCGGTGATCCTGATGGCCAACCTGGTGGTCGACGAGCGCGCGGTGCGCTGGCTCGCCGACCACGTGCTGGGCGACCCGGCCACCCGGTTCCTCTGCTACGTCGACAGCCTGGCGAGCGTGGCCCTGCTGGACCGGGTGCTGAGCGGGTCCGGCGCCCGCCTCGACGTGCTGCTGGAGGTGGGGTTCAGCGGCGGCCGGACCGGTGTCCGGGACGCCGCCACGGCGTTGGAGGTGGCCGACGCGGTCTGCCGGACCTCGACCCTGCGGCTGTGCGGTGTCTCCTGCTTCGAGGGCCTGGCTCCCGGGTTCTCGGACGGGACGGTGCCGGGAGCCGTCGGGGACCTCCTGCGCCGGGCGCGCGAGGTCGTGGTGTCCCTGCACGAGCGGAACCGGTTCGCGCCGGGGGAGCCGCCGATAGTCACCGCGGGCGGCAGCTCCTTCTTCGACGTCGTGGTCGAGGAGCTGGGGCCCGACCGTTTCCCGTTCCCGGTCCGGACGGTGTTGCGCAGCGGCTGCTACGTGACCCACGACCACGGCATCTACCAGCGCACCTCGCCCCTGGACGGGCGGGCGGTCGGCGGTCTCCGGCTCACCGCGGCCCTGGAAGTGCTCGCCGCCGTCCTGTCCCGGCCGGAACCGGACCTGGTCATCGTGGGATGTGGACGGCGCGACGTGCCCAGCGACGCCGGGCTGCCCGTGCCCCTCGGCGTCCTCGACCCACCGGCGCGTCGGCTGGGAAGCCGGCCGGCGGAGTCCTTCGCCATCAACGACCACCACCTGTTCGTCCGCGTGGACCCCACGTCCGAGCTGGCGGTCGGCGATGTCCTGCGGCTGGGCATCAGCCATCCGTGCGGGGCCTTCGACCGGTGGCGCCAGATCCCGCTCGTCGACGCCGACCACCGGCTGGTGGGCGTCCTGGAGCCGCAGTTCTGATGGGGACGATCGCCGCCCCCCTCGCGCTGGTCGGCGGCCAGGTCTTGCTCGGCGGGTCCCGCGTACCGGGCACGCTCGTGCTGGCCGGCGGCCGGGTGACCGACTGCGGCCCCGACGTCGTGGTTCCCGAGGGTGCCCGGACGATCGACGTCAGCGGCCGGACGGTCCTTCCCGGGCTCATCGACGCCCACGTGCACCTGTCCCTGGGCGACGTGGGCGCGTCCGAGGCGCGGCTGGCGCTGGACGCGGCCGCCCGGGCGGCGGCGCACCTGCGGGCCGGCGTCACCACCGTGCGGGACGTGGGCGGGATGCGCCACGTCGACATCGCGTTGCGGAACGCCATCGCCGCGGGGCAGCTCCCGGGGCCGGCCCTGCAGTGCGCCGGGGAGCCGATCGTGATGACCGGCGGCCACGGGCACGCGATGTACCGGGTCGCGGACGGACCGACCGCGGTGCGCACGGCGGTGCGCGAGCAGGTGGCCCGCGGCGCGGACCTGATCAAGGTCATGTGCAGCGGCGGGGTGATGGAGGCGGGGGAGTCCGAGGCCCGGTCGCAGTTCACCGAGGAGGAGCTCGCGGCGATCATCGGGGAGGCCCGGGCACAGCACCGCCCGGTGGCCGCCCATGCGCACCCGGCGGAGGCGATCAAGCGCGCCGTCCGGCTGGGCGCGAGCTCGATCGAGCACGGGTCCTTCGTCGACGACGAGGCCGCCGACCTGATGGCCGACCGCGGTGTCCCGCTGGTCCCCACCTTCGTCGTCTACCGGGAGATCGCCGGCCATCCCGGTCATCCGGGGATCGGCGAGCGGGCGCGCCGGGTCTACCGGGCGAAGTTCGCCCACTTCGCCCGGGCGGTCGAGCGCGGCATGCCCTGGGGCGTGGGGAGCGACTACTCCTCGCTGTTCTTCTCCACCGGGGCAGCGCTCGTGGCCGAGATGCAGATCCTCCAGGACGAGGTGGGCTTCTCCCCGGCGGAGGTCATCGCCGCGGCGACGGTGGGCAATGCCGGCATCCTCGGGCTCGGCGGCACGGTGGGCGAGCTGGTTCCGGGTCAGCGGGCCGACGTCGTCGTGGTCGAAGGGGATCCGCTGCGCTGCGTGTCGGCTCTCCACGACGTCGTCCTCACCATCGCCGGCGGCACGGTTCACGACTGGTCCACCGATGCCCACCTGTCCGGACCGAGCCGAGCGGAGTTCCGATGACCCGTCGCATCCAGCTGGAGGACCTGTTCTCCCTGGCGGTGCCGACCCAGCCGGCGCTGTCCCCGGACGCCTCGCGAGTGGCCTACGTGCTGCGCACCCTGGACCGGGAGGCCGACCGCGCCGTCCACCGGCTGTGGTCGGTGGGCACCGCCTCCGGTGACGCCCGCCGGTTGACCGACGGCCCCTCGGACACCGCGCCCACCTGGTCGCCGGAGGGGTCCCGGCTGGCCTTCCTGCGCAGCGGGGGAGGGCCCGCCCAGATCTGGCTGCTCCCCGCCGACGGCGGCGCCCCCGACCAGGTCACCGATCTGCCGCTGGGTGCCGGACCGCCGGTGTGGAGCCCCGACGGTGCGCGCCTGGCCTTCACCGCGCCGGTCGATCCGGCCGCGGTGCCCGGTGAGGACGACGCCGCGCGCGCGGCCCGGGCCGCCGCGCCGCTGGTGACCGACGACCTCGCCTACCAGGCCGACGGCGCCGGGATGAACCGTGCGGTCCAGGCCCAGGTGCACGTCCTGGACGTGGCGAGCGGGGACTGCCGTCAGGTGACCTCGACGCTGCAGCGGGCGGGCACACCCGCCTGGTCACCGGACGGCGAGACCCTGGCGGTGCCCGCCGGGGTCGGCCCGGACGGCGACCTCACCCTGCGGGCCGCGGCGTGGCTGGTCGACCCGCGGGACCCCGCGGCCGAGCCCACGACGGTGGGCCCGGGCGACGGCGTCGCGCTGACGGCGGCCTGGACGGCGGACGGCTCGGCCCTGCTCGTCGTCGGCTGGGCCGGCCCTCCATCGGGCCATGCCCGGCTGTGGCGGGTGCCGCTGGACGGCGGGGACGCGGTCGATCTGGCCGGGGCGCTGGACCGCAACCTCATGCCGGGCGGTCCCGGGTATCCCGGCGGGCTGCCGCAGCTGACCGGCGCGGGGGACACCGTGGTCTGCTGCGTCCGCGACCAGGGATGCACCCACGTCTACCGGGTCGGTGTCCACGGCGGGGAGCCGGAGCTGGTGATCGGCGACGCGGCCACCGTGTCCGGGCTGTCGGTCGCCGGCGTGACCGCCGCGGTCGTGCTGGGCACCGAGGAGTCCTTCGGCGAGATCGTCGTGGTGGACCTGCGCACCGGAGCACGTTCGGTGCGCACCGAGCACGGCGCCGGGCTGGCCGGTATCGCGATGTTCCCCCGCACGCAGCGTCGGTTCCAGATCTCCGACGGGACGACCGTGCCCGGCTGGCTCGTCCACGATCCGGCCCGGCCGGGCCCACTGCCGCTGCTGCTGGACATCCACGGGGGCCCGCACAACGCCTGGAACGCCGCAGCCGACGAGGCGCACCTCTACCACCAGGAGCTCGCGGCGCGGGGCTGGGCCGTGCTGGTGCTGAACTCGCGGGGCAGCGACGGCTACGGCGAGGAGTTCTACCTCGGCGTGGCCGGGGCGTGGGGGGTGGCCGACGCCGCGGACTTCCTGGAGCCGATCGACGTCCTGGTGGCCGAGGGGTCGGTCGACCCCCGGCGGCTGGCCGTCACCGGGTACAGCTACGGCGGCTTCATGACCTGCTTCCTGACCGCGCACGACGAACGGTTCGCCGCCGCCGTCGCCGGTGGCCCGGTCAGCGACCTGGTGAGCGCGATCGGCACGTCGGACGAGGGCCGGCTGATCGGTCGTTACGAGCTCGAAGGCCGGCTCCCGGCCCAGGCCGCCGCGATGTCGCCGGTGGCCCGGGTGGACCGGGTCCGTACGCCGACGCTGATCCTGCACGGAGGCGCCGACCTGCGCTGCCCGGTCGGCCAGGCCCAGCAGTGGCACGCCGCGCTGCGGGAGGCCGGCGTGCGCACCCGGCTGGTGCTCTACCCCGGGGCGGCGCACACCTTCATCGTCGACGGACGGCCGTCGCACCGGATCGACTACGGCCGGCGGGTCGTCGACTGGGTGGACACCTACGCCGGGAGGGGTGCCGACGCGCCCGCGTGACCGGGCGGGCCGCTCCCGCGGAGCCCGTGGTCAGGCGCGACGATCGTCCGCGCCGGGTGACCGATGGGTCGGTCGGGCCGGCGGCGCGCTGGCCTCGATCTGGCCGCGGAGGCCGGCGACGAGCGTCTCGAGGCTGAAGGACCAGGTCGCCTCGAGGTCGTCGATCTGCTGGATGCCGTGGAACAGCGGGAACCCGTCCACCGGGAGATCGTCGATCGCGGTCTCGGGGACCGGCCCCTGCGCGGACAGGCCGCGCTCGAGGCCGACCATCAAGGCCATGAGGGCGGTGGCCTTCACGGCTCGGTAGGCATCCGCGGAGCTGAGCCCCGCCTCGGCGAAGGCCGCCAGGGCCACCTCGAAGGACGCGGCGGCGCGGGGGCCCTGCACGGGACGGCGCTGGAGGGCGACGAAAGCGCCGGAATGCTTCGTGGCGAGGTCCCCCAGGGCGACGAAGAAGCTGCGGACCCACGTCTCCCAGTCCACCGGGGTCACCGGCAGTCGGGCCTCGTCGAGCAGCAGCTCGACGATCCCGTCGGTGATCGCGTCGCGCGTGGCGATGTGGTTGTAGAGGGACGTCACGTGCACGTCGAGCTCCGCGGCGATCCGCCGCAGGGTCACCGCCTCGAATCCGTCGCGGTCGGCCATGGCCACGGCGGTGGTCAGGATCCGCTCGCGGGTCAGTGGCGCCACCGCACCAGCATACGAGTGCTTGACACGCCTACCTACGGTGTAGGTACACTGGACCTACACTGTAGGTACCCCGACATCGGAGCGTCCCGTGTTCACAGCAGAGTTCCTCGAGAAGAAGCTCGCCGAACTGATCGACCGCCATGGCGTTCCCGGTGCCCAGCTGGCCGTGCTCGACGGCGACTCGGTGACCGAGGTGGCGGCCGGTGTGCTGAGCCTGCGCACCCGCTGGGCGGCCACGCCGGACGCGCTGTTCCTGCCGGGGTCGATCGGCAAGCTCTACACGGCGACCTTGATCATGATGCTGGTCGACGACGGGCTGCTGGACCTCGACGTCCCGATCCGCACGTACCTGCCCGACTTCGAGGTGCGGGACCCCCGCGCGCGCGACGTCGTGACCGCCCGCCACCTCCTGAGCCACACCAGCGGCTTCGACGGCGACCACTTCACCGACACCGGCCGTGGGGACGACGCGCTCGCCAAGTACGTCGCCGGCTGCGCCGACCTGCCGCAGATCGCCGACCCGGGCACGATCTGGAGCTACAGCAACAGCGGTTTCTCCATCCTCGGGCGGATCGTCGAGGTGCTGACGGGCGCGACGTTCGAGGAGGTCCTCCGGGACCGGATCTTCGGGCCCATGGGGCTGCGGCACACCGTGTCCTTCGCCGACGAGGCCATCGTCCACCCGACCGCGGTCGGGCACGTGCCGCAGCCCGACAACCCGGACGAGCTGGTGGTGAGCCCGATGTGGGGCCTGCACCGTGCCTTCGGGCCGATGGGCAGCGCGGTCGTCTCGACCGCTGGTGACGTGCTGGCCTTCGTCCGCTTCCACCTCGACGGCGGCGTGGCCGCCGACGGCACCCGGCTCCTCGACGCCGGCCTGGTGGCCGACATGCTGGAGCGGCAGGTCGAACTCGTGGACGACTCGGTGATCGGTCAAGCATGGGGGCTGGGCTGGATCCTCGACCACTGGGGCGACGTCGCCGTCATCGGCCATGACGGCAACTCCATCGGGCAGAACGCCTTCATGCGCGTCGCGCCGGCGGAGCGCTTCGGGTTCTGCCTGCTCACCAACACCGAGAGCGCGCTGGGCATGTACCGGGAGCTGGCGGACTGGCTGTTCGGCCAGCGGCTGGGGACCGGTCCGCGGCCGGACCCCGAGGAGCTGGAGAACCCGGCGGTGGCCGACCCCGCCCGGTACACCGGCACCTACGAGCGCGAGGGGCTGACCTTCGTGATCGGGTCGGACGGTTCCGGCCGCCTGCTGGCGACGGTGACGCCGACGCACGCCGTCGCGGAGAGCCAGGGCTGGCCTCCCATGGTGGACCTCCCGCTGCGGCCGGCCACCCGGGACGACGCGTTCCTGCTGAAGCTGCCGGTCGCCGACGCCGACCTGCTGGCCGCGTTCTTCAACCCCGCCGACGTCGGTGGCCGCCCGACCTACGTCCACTTCGGCGCCCGGGCCCACCGCCGGCAGGACTGAGTCCCGGCGCCGACGCGGGGTCAGCGGTCGCCGGAGCGGATCGCGCGGCCGGGCAGGGCCCCGGTCTGCAGGTCCCCGTCGCGGACCACGGGCGTCCCGCCGACGAGCACGTGCCGGAAGCCGGTCGAGGCCGCCACGTGCGTGTAGGTGGCGTGGTCGGTGACCGTCTCTGGGTCGAAGACGACGAGATCGGCGTCGGCCCCGACCTGCACCCGCCCCTTGCGGCGCATCGCCGGGACGGCGGGCTCCAGGATCTGCGCCGGCAGCAGGGACGAGCGCCGCAGCGCGTCGGTCAGGGTCAACGCGCCACGCTCGCGGACCAGCCAGCGCAGCGTGCGGGCGTAGGAGCCGACCGACCTCGGGTGCGTGATCAGTCCGGGCGCCACCGGCCACTCGTCGGGTGCCAGGGCCCCGCCGGGCTGCACCAGCGGCATGGAGTCGGTGGCGATGACGGTGTCGGCGAGGGTGAACGACCGCTCGAGCACTGCTACGTCCGCCGGGTCGTCCTCGTCGAGCAGGTGCACGACGGCCAGCCCGCCGGGGTCGGTCGCGCGCAGCTCGGCGAGCCGGTCGGCGTCGGCGACGCGTTCACCCGTCGCCAGGTACGTCACGTCCCGCGGCGTCAGGCGCATCCTGCTCAACCCGTCCGGCTCCAGGAATGCCGCGCCGATGACCGTCGCCCCGGCGCCGTAGGGATATGCCTCGGTGCTCACCCGCACCCCTGTGCCGCGGGCCGCCTCGACCGCCGAGGCGACCTCGTCGATCATCCGGGTGGAGGTGCTGTTGATGTGGCACATGTGCATGTGGGCGCCGCTGCCGGCCGCAGCGGCGATGACCTCCAGCGCTCCCTCGAGCGAGGTCCCCGGCTCCTCGGTGGAGATGTAGCGCGTATGCGTGAACGTCGGCACGCCGAGTCGGGCGGCCAGTCCGGCCAGCCGGAAGTACTCGGCGCGGCCGCTCTCGGGGGCGTACCCCACCAGGACGCCCATGCCCAGCGCGCCCTCGTCGACGGCCTCCTCCAGCAGGTCCAGGATCCGGGCGACGCCCCGGTCGTCGGCCGGGGCCCGCCAGCCGGGCAGCGACTGGTGCGTGCTGAACAGGTCCAGTGCGCTGTCGCGGTCCAGTGGCACCCCGTCGAGCACGTGCATCCGGGCGTCGGTCCACGAGGCGGAGAACCCGAAGTTCACCGGTCGGCCCTCGGCCTCGGCCTGCGCGTACGCGGGGCCCACCGGCAGGACCCCGGCCTCCAGCTCGAGTGCGGTCGTCACCCCGTCGAGCGCCTGCAGCCGCAGTCCGGTGATGCTCTGGGCGTGACTGTGCAGGTCGATGAAGCCGGGAGCCAGCACCGTGCCCGAGACGTCCCAGACGGTTCGGGCCGGCGGCGCGACCTCGCTGACCGAGGTGATCGTCCCGCCGGTGATCCCCACGGCGCGGACGCCGTCGAGCCCCGTCTCCGGATCGATGACCCGGGCGCCGGCCAGGACCAGGTCGCACTCGCCGGCAGGCGCCGTCGACGCGGCGGACATCAGGGCTTCCGCGGATTGGCTCGGACGCCGAAGTGCAGGTACTGGGCGCCGTCGGCGAGCGAGTAGAACGCCGCCGCCATCCAGCTCTCGTGGCCCGGCGGGCGGGTGGCGAACAGACCCTGGGCGACCGGGTGCAGCTCCAGCTCGTGGGTCGTGGACCCCGAGGCCTCGGCGAGCGGACCGGTCGGGATCACCCGGGCCACGAGGCCGCCGTCGCGCTCGAAGACCTCGGTGGTGACCGAGCTGCGCTCGTAGGTGCCCACGTACGGGGCCAGGTCCACCTCGGGAGCCTGCGCCGGCGGCTCGAGCTGGTCGGCCATGCGCACGCCGGCGACCTGGTCGAACACCTCGCCGTAGAGGTCCCGGTAGAGGTCCGCCGCGTGCCCGCCGTTGGTCACCAGCGCCACGGCCAGGCCCCGCGAGGGGAGCACGCGCAGGTAGGCGTTCTGCCCGAAGGTGGAGCCGTCGTGGCCGTAGAGCCGCTCTCCGTGCCAGTCGAACCGGATCCAGCCCAGGCCCCAGGAGTCGCCGAGGGAGTACGTGTCCGGCAGGTCGGTGTGATGGGCCTGCATGTCCGCGGTCGACTCGGGGGAGAGGACGGCGCTGCCGTCGGGTGCCACGCCACCGCGCAGGTGCAGCCGGGCGAACGCCGTGACGTCCCGGGCGGTGGCGTTGATCAGCCCGGCCGGGCCCGCCGAGCGCGGGATCATCCAGGTGGTGACCGGCGCCGGCTCCTGCTCGGGATCGGGGCTGATGTGCCCCACCGCCGCCCGGTGCAGGATGGCCTCCTCGGGCAGCGTGGACGTGTGCGTCAGCCCCAGCGGCTCGATGAGGCGCTCGCGCAGCACCGCGTCCCAGGTCTTGCCGGTGAGGACCTCGATGACCCGGCCGGCCAGCGAGAAGCCGGAGTTGCAGTAGGAGAAGGTGGCGCCCAGCGGGTGGTTCTGCGGCGCGGTGGCCAGCTCCGCGACGTACTTCTCCAGGACGTCGTCGCCGCGCCCGGTGTCGGTGAAGATGTCGCCGTCGATGCCGCTGGTGTGCGTGAGCAGGTGCCGCGTGGTGACCTTCTGGGCCACGTCGGGGTCGCCGAGCCGGAGCTGGGGGATGATCTCGATCAGCGGGGTGTCCAGGCCGAGCTTCCCGTCGTCGACGAGCTGCATGAGCAGCGTCGTCGTCCAGACCTTGCTGATCGAGCCGATCTGGAACACCGAGTCCGTGGTCACGGCCACGCCGGTCGACTTGTTCAGCACGCCCGTCGCGACCTCGACCAGCTCGTCCGGGGCGTCGCCCTCGCCGACGCGGAGGACCGCGAGCACGGCGCCCGGCACCCGGTGCCGCGCGGTGAGGTCGTCCAGCCGCTGCTGCCAGTGCTGCTGGTCGAGGGAGGGGCGTGCGGCGGTCGAGGTCACCTGGGGCTCCGTCGGGTCGGGGATGCGAGGGCTGCAGTCGGTCCGGGGGAGAGGCGGTGGTCCCGGAGGCACTCGGCTCCGGTAGTCGTCTCACTGCACCCTGACGCCCAGCCGCGCGGCAGTCTTCGTCGAGCCGGACCAACGGCATGGCGCCATCCTGGCGACCTCCACGAACCACCCCGGGGGCGCTGCTCCTACGTTGCCCGGATGACGACTCTGGAAGACGTCCGCTCCTGGCTGGAGGAACAGCTGCCGGAGCTGATCGCGCGGTACGACGTCCCGGCGGCGGGAGTCGCCGTCCTCGCCGGCGGGGAGGTGGCCGACGTCGCGACGGGCGTGCTCAGCACCGCGACCGGCGTGGCGGCGACGACGGACTCCCTGTTCCAGATCGGCTCGATCACCAAGGTGTGGACGGCCACGCTGGCGATGCAACTCGTCGACGAAGGACGGCTCGAGCTCGATGCGCCGGTGCGCCGGTACCTGCCCGGCCTCCGGGTGGCCGACGACGATGCGGCGGCGGCGATGACGGTCCGCCAGCTGCTGTGCCACACGGCAGGGGTCGAGGGAGACGTCTTCATCGACACCGGCCGCGGTGACGACTGCCTGGAGAAGTACGTGGGGTCGCTCTCCGACGTGCCCCAGCTGTTCGGCCCGGGAGAGCTCTTCTCCTACAGCAACACCGGCTACTGCCTGCTCGGCCGGCTCGTGGAGGTGCTCCGCGACCGGCCCTACGACACCTGCCTGCAGGACCACCTGTTCACCCCCCTGGGGCTCACGCACGCCGCGGCCGGACCGTACGAGGCGATCCTCTTCCGCGCGGCCGTCGGCCATCTGGCCTCGACGTCCGGTGCCGGCCAGGGGCCGGCGCCGGTCTGGGCCATGCCACGCTCCAACGCCGCCGCGGGCAGCATGCTCGCGATGCGGCCCCGCGATCTGCTCGCCTTCGGCCGGATGCACCTGGACGGCGGAACGGCCGCCGACGGCACGCCCGTGCTCACCTCCGGCGCGGTGCGGGCGATGCAGGAACAGCAGGTCCGCGTGCCCGACATCGGGGTCATGGGAGACGCGTGGGGGCTGGGCTGGGAGCTGTTCGACACCCTCGGCAGCGCCGTGATCGGCCACGACGGGAACACGATCGGCCAGGCGTCGTTCATGCGCCTGGTTCCCGGACACGGCATCGGCGTCGTCCTCCTCACCAACGGGGGGAACCCCTACGGGCTCTACCGCGACGTCGTCGGCCACGTCCTCAGGGAGCTCGCCGGCATCGACCTCCGACCGCTGCCCTCCCCGCCGCCGGACCCGCCGCGGATCGACGCCGGTCGCTACACCGGCACGTACACCAGCCGGGTGGCCGACCTGGACGTGAGCCAGGACGGCGACGGCCGGATCTGGGCCGAGCTGCGCCCCAAGGACCTGCTCGCGGAGCTGGGCGGCGGAACCGAGCGCAGCGAGCTCGTCGCGTTCGCCGAGGACGTGCTGATCCCCCTGGAGGCGCGGTCGGGCCTGCACGTGCCCTACGCCTTCCTGGGGGACGACGGCGCCGGGCGCAGCCGCTACGTGCACATGGGTCGCGCCATGCCGCGGCTCGCCCCGTGACGGGGCACGTCGCCCCCGGCTTCGTCATCCCCGACGAAGGGGATGCGCTGACCTCGTCGAGGCCGACGAACATGCGTCGCCCGTCACACGGCAGCCTTTCTCCCAATCGCCGTACTCCCGAGAGGACCCCCAGCATGAGGCTCGTCGGCCCCCTAGTCGGCGCTTGCGTCGCCACCACAGTCCTCGCCGGGTGCAGTGGAGGTGGAGGTGGAGGCGGAGGCGGAGGATCATCGTCCGGAGGTGGAGAGCTCGCCGAGGGCGGCACCTTCACGTACGCGGTGAAGTCCGACCCGGGAAATCTGGACCCGCACGCCTCGGCCAGCAGCGAGCTGAACCAGTTCAGCCTGTTCGCCTACGACAGGCTGGTCGGGATCACCGCCGAGGGGACGGTCGTCCCGAGCCTCGCCGAGGACTGGGAGGTCGACGGCGAGACGGTGACGATGACCCTCGCGGAAGACATCACCTGCGCCGACGGTGAACCCTTCACCGCTCAGGACGCCGCTGACAATCTCAGCTACATCGCCGACCCCGAGAACCAGAGCTTCCTGCTGGGGGTCTACGTCCCGCCGGGAGTCACCGCCGCGGCCGAGGGGAGAACGCTCACGCTCACGCTCGCCGCGTCGGCCCCCTTCGTGATGGAGGGGCTCAGCGCGGTGCCCATGGTCTGCGCCAGCGGGCTGGCCGACCGGTCGCTGCTGGCGACCGAGACGCACGGGACCGGGCCCTTCGAGCTGACGGAGGCGGTTCCCGACGACCACTACACCTTCGCCAAGCGTGAGGGGTACACCTGGGGCCCGGACGGCGCGAGCACCGACGAGGAGGGGACTCCGGACGAGGTCGTCCTCCGGGTGATCGCCAACGAGACGACGGCGGCCAACCTGCTGCTGTCCGGCGAGGTGAACGGCGCCCCGATCCTCGGCCGGGACGCGCAGCGACTGGAGCAGTCCGGCCTCTACCGCACGGAGCAGACCGCCGTGCTGGGCCAGATGTGGTTCAACCAGGCCGAGGGCCGGCCCGCCGCCGAGCCCGAGGTGCGGCTGGCGCTCACGCAGGCACTGGACCTCGCCGAGCTCGCCTCGGTGCTCACCTCCGACACCGGCGGTCCGGGCACCTCCTTCGCCGTCGTCGCGCCCGCCGCCTGCCCCGGCGAGTCGGTTCCCGACGCACTGCCCGAGATGGACCTGTCCGCGGCCCAGCAGGCACTGGACGAGGCCGGCTGGACGGCCGGGCCCGACGGCACCCGCAGCAAGGACGGCACGCCGCTGGCCCTGACCTTCCTCTACGCCACGGACCTCGGGTCGGGTGGGGCGGCCGCGGCTGAGCTGGCCGTCGCTGCCTGGACCGAGTTGGGGGCCGACGTCACCGCGACGCCGCAGGACGAGACGGCGAGCGTCGAGACGCTGTTCGGCACCGGCGACTGGGACATCACCTGGACCGCGCTCAACGTGAACAGCCCCGACCAGCTGGTGCCCTTCCTGTCCGGTCCCGCCGTGCCCGACGGCAACAATTTCGCCCACATCGACAACGCCGAGTACGTCGCCGGGGTCGAAGAGGCGATGATGACGGTCGGTTCGGAGGGCTGCGACCAGTGGCTGGAGGCGGAGGCTGCCCTGGTGCGGGCCGCAGACGTGGTGCCCTTCGCCAACCAGAACCTGCCCTTCTTCGGCAGCAACGCCCGGTTCGACGTGGTGGGCGGGGTGGTGCCCACCAGCATCCGGATGTTGGCCGACTGATTCCACGCCCGCTCCGGCGGACGAGGGCAGGGACAGGAGGGGGGCGGCCGTGACCGGCACGACAGCAGCAACGGCCGGCGCAGCACGGCGGGGTGGCATCGCGGCGACACTGGACAGCCCGTGGGTCCGCTTTGCCGCCCGCCGCGGCGGCCAGCTGGTCCTCTCGCTGTGGGTGCTGGTCACCGCCTCCTTCCTGATGATCCACCTGATCCCGGGGGATCCGGTCCGCGGCTCCCTGGGTCCGACCGCGCCGGCCGACCTGGTCGCCAGCAAGCGGGAGTCGCTGGGGCTCAACGACCCCCTGTGGTTGCAGTACGTGCACCACCTGCAGGGCGTGGTGACCGGTGACCTCGGTATGTCGCTCTCCTCCCAGCTGCCGGTCTCCCAGCTGATCGGTCAGCGGCTCCCGGCGACGATCGAGCTGGCCGTGCTGGCGTTCGTGGCGGCGCTCGGACTGGCGATCCCGCTCGGTGTCGCCATGGGCGTGCTGACCCGTGGTGGTCGTGCCCTACGTCGGGA
>CADCTN010000075.1 GCA_902805535.1 uncultured Blastococcus sp.
AAATCTTTCCACCACCAGACCATGCGGTCAGCGGTCATATCCAGTATTAGCCCCAATTTCTTGGAGTTATCCCAGAGCTGAGGGCAGGTTGCCCACGTGTTACTCACCCGTTCGCCACTGATCCCCCCGCAAGCGGAGTTCACCGTTCGACTTGCATGTGTTAAGCACGCCGCCAGCGTTCGTCCTGAGCCAGGATCAAACTCTCCGTAGATGTTCAATCACAGGCCGAGAACCGAGAGCTAGCACTCTCGATATCAATCAACCAAAGGAATCCCAAACCAGAACCCCAAAAGGCCCCGGCACGGGGTATTACTTGGCACTGACTTTCGGCACGCTGTTGAGTTCTCAAAGAGCGGACGCGCAACAAGTCCACCCTCTCGGGCTTCCCTGCCAGCTGATGACCCACACTCTACGCCGGTTTCCAGCACCCCCGTAACCCGGGGGCCTGGCCCGGCAGACCGTATCCGGTCCGCGCGGCGCATGGAGAACAGTACACGACCTCAGGAGGCCGTGCACGGGGGGTCCCCTAGAGGCCCAGGAGGCCCTCGATCCCCACCGTCAGGCCGGGCCGCCGGCCGATCTGGCGCACCGCCAGCAGCACGCCGGGCATGAACGACGCGCGGTCGTAGGAGTCGTGGCGCAGGGTCAGGGTCTCCCCCGCCGCGCCCATGAGCACCTCCTGGTGCGCGACCAGACCGGTGAGCCGGACCGCGTGCACGGCCACGCCCTCGACGTCCGCGCCCCGGGCACCGGGCAGCGAGTCGGTCGTGGCGTCCGGGGACGCCGGGAGGCCGGCGGTCCGCCGGGCCGCGGCCACGAGGCGGGCGGTGCGGACCGCCGTGCCGGACGGGGCGTCGACCTTGTCGGGGTGGTGCATCTCCACGATCTCCACCGACGGGAAGAAGCGGGCCGCCTCCTGGGCGAACTTCATCAGCAGGACCGCGCCGATGCCGAAGTTGGGGGCGACGACCACGCCCACGTCCGGCTTGGGCCCCAGCCACTCGGCGATCGTGGCGAGCCGGCCCTCGTCGATCCCCGTCGTCCCCACGACGCAGTGGATGTTGTTGTCGATGCAGAACCGGATGTTGTCCATGACGACGTCGGGCCGGGTGAAGTCCACGACGACCTGCGCCCCGGCATTCGCGATGTCGAACAGCCAGTCGCCGTCGTCGACCATCGCGACCAGCTCGAGGTCGTCGGCGGCGTTGACCGCCGTGACCACCTCGGTGCCCATGCGGCCGCGGGCGCCCAGCACCCCGACGTTGATCAGCGGCGCCTCCGCGGCATCCGACGACGAATCCTGCTGGTCCGGGGTGGAGGTGCTCGTGGTCACGCCGTCAGGCTTCCCGCCGCACGCCCCCGGCGCAAGCCACCCCGTCAGGACGCAGCCGACCTCCGCCGGGCGAGCAGCCCCCACAACGAGAGGCCGACGAGGATCCCGGCGGCGTCGGCGAGGCCGTCGGCGACCGAGGCGCTGCGCGCCACCGGCGCGAGCCCCTGGACGAGCTCGCTCACGACGGCGTAGCCGACGAGCAGCGCGGCGAGGGGCGACGCGCCGGCCCCGGCCCACCGCCCGGTGACGGCCAGGGCCGCGAACAGCCCCAGGTGGACCAGCTTGTCCACCCCCGGTGGCGAGCTCGGCACGCCCGACGCGGGCGCGAAGAGCACCACCAGCGACACCAGGACGGTGACGGCGAAGACCCCGCGGGACAGCGCCCTGTGCTGCATCACCCTCGGCCCTCCCTGCAGGGCCCCGGCGTGAGCTTGCGAACGCTGGGGGGCAGGGAGGTCCTTCATCAGAGACGGTCGAGGTCGGACTCGCGGTAGGGCCCGACCACGGCCAGGCAGGTGTCCTGCCTGAACAGGTCGGCGGCCACCTCGCGCACCTGGGTCTCCTCGACGGCCTCGATGCGGGCCAGCACCTCCCGCACCGGCAGGTACTCCCCGTAGGAGAGCTCGCTCTTGCCCAGCCGGCTCATCCGGGACCCGGTGTCCTCGAGCCCCAGCACCAGGCCGCCCTTGAGCTGGCCG
>CADCTN010000076.1 GCA_902805535.1 uncultured Blastococcus sp.
GCGACTTCGAGAACATGACGACGTTCACGCCCGGCGCCCATCACGTGGCCAACCTCGCCGACATGATGAACCAGGTCGAGTCCTGGTCGGCGGCGCTCCAGCCCCTGCGCAAGCCTGCTCCGGTGACCGCCGGCGTCTAGTGCCGCCCGGCCACCGCGGGCCGGCGCAGCGCTTCTTCCCTGCACCCACCGCTACCTGGAGGTCATCCATGTACCAGTTCACCGTGCTCTACCACCACCCTGAGGACCGGGCGGCGTTCGACAAGCACTACGACGAGATCCATGCGCCGGCGCTCAAGAAGGTCCCCGGGCTGCTGCGCTTCACCAAGAGCAGGCCAGGCCTGGACCCCAACGGCAATCCGCCGGCGTTCCACGTCGTGGCCGTGCTGGACTTCGAGTCCGAGGAGGCGTTCACCACCTACCTGAGCAGCCCGACCGGGCTGGCCGCGGTGGCGGACTTCCCGAACTTCGCCGGGGCCGGAGCCACCCTGCTGAACGGGCCGTCGGTGGAGATGACCGAGGCACCCGGCCCGGCCGCGGCGGTCCTCTGACATCCGGTGCTCTGACGTCCAGTGCTCGGACGTCCGGTGTTCCAGCCGTGGTCACGGTCGCCGCTCGGCGACCGTGACCACGGCGTCGGGGCGTTTGCTACCCGTTGCCGCCCGCGGTGGGCCGTTCGAGGACTCGGCCGAGGAAGCCGTGCAGGTAACCGGCGATGGTGGGGAGCTGGTCCTCCAGGGCGAAGTGGCCGCTGTCGACGAAGTGGACCTCGGCCTCTGGCAGGTCGCGCTGGAAGGCCTTGGCGCCGTCGGGCCCGAAGATCTGGTCGTTCTTCCCCCAGACGGCGAGGAAGGGGACCTGGCTGGTCCGGAAGTACTCCTGCACGATCGGGTAGAGCGGCGGGTTGCTGGCGTAGTCGCGGAACAGGGCGAGCTGGATCTCGTCGTTGCCGGGCCGGTCCAGGCTGTGCTGGGCGTGCGCCCAGGCCTCGGGGTCGATCAGGCTGAGGTCCCGCACGCCGTTCTCGTACTGCCAGCGGGTCTTCTCCACCGTCAGCGCGCCTCGGACGGCGGCTTCCTTGGCGGGGTCGGCGGGGTCACTGGCGTAGGCGAACAGCCCGGCCCAGAAGCCCTCCACGAAACCCTCGGTGTAGGCGTTGCCGTTCTGGCTGACGATCGCGGTGATCTGCTCGGGATGGCGCAGCGCGAGACGCCAGCCGATCGGGGCGCCGTAGTCCTGCACGAAGATGGCGTACCTGTCGACGTCCAGCTCGGCGAGCAGCTTCTCGTTGACGTCGGTCAAGGCGTCGAAGGTGTAGGGGAAGTCGCCGACCGCCGGGGTGGCCGAGCGGCCGAACCCGATGTGGTCGGGCGCGAGGACGTGGTAGCGCTCGGCGAGGACCGGGATCAGGTTGCGGTACATGTGCGAGCTGGTCGGGAATCCGTGCAGCAGCACGATGGTGGGGAGCTCGGGCGAGCCGGCCTCCCGGTAGAAGACGGTCAATCCGTCGATGGTCCTGGTGCGGTGGTGGACGTCGGGCATGGTGTCCTCTCTGTTGGTCGGGCTTTCGCGGCGGCCTGAGTGGTGTGTGCTCCGTGCCGGTCAGGTGTTACAGGTCCCGAACATGGTCCGCACCAGGCCTGGCCGTCGGGCTGTAACGCCCTCGGACCGAAGTGCACGAAGAACTGCGGTGCACCGTGCAGCGCTCTTTCGGAGGTCTCATGAACCGGCTCGAGAACGCTCAGCCCTTCCCCCAGCTCGTCGTCCCCGCGGTCGGCGGCGGAAAGCTCACCCTGCCCGATGACCTGGCGGGGAAGTGGGCGACGATCCTGGTCTACCGCGGCTCGTGGTGCCCGTACTGCGCCGCTCAGCTGGCGGCCTTCAGCCGGGCCTCCGCCTCGTTCACGGAGGAGAACATCGCCGTGGTCGCCCTGTCGGTGGACGACGAGGCCACCAGCGCCGGCACGATCGCCAAGCACCGCATCGACTTCCCGGTCGGGCACAGCGCCGACGCGCACGCCGTGTCCGAACTGCTGGGCACCTACCTCGGCGACAACGGGGACGGCCCGTTCCTGCAGTCCACCGGCTTCGTGCTCCGCCCCGACGGGACGGTGGCGGTCGCGGTCTACAGCAGCGATGCCATCGGTCGGCTGACCCCGCCGGACGTGCTGGGCTACATCAAGTACCACTCCGGACAGGGCTGACGGTCGCGACGGGGACAGATCGCCGGGCAGGTCGGGTGCCATGAGCATCGCGGCCCTCCTGGCGGTCCTGTCCAGCGTCGCCTACGGCTTCAGTGACGTCGTCGTCGGCGCGGCCGTGCGGCGGCACTCCACTGCCGCCCTGGCGCTCTGGGCGCAGCTGACGGGGCTGCTCGTGCTGGCCGTCGTGGTCGGCATCCGGCGCCCGGACGTGGTCGCGGGCAGCGTTGCCTGGGGAGCGGCCGCCGGAGCGCTCGGAGCGGCGGCCGTGCTGACCTTCTACACCGCGCTGCAGCGCGGCAGCACCGCCATCGTCGCGCCGATCGCCGGCTGCGGCGTCCTGATCCCGGTCCTGGCGGGACTGGCCGGCGGCGAGGACGTCGGTTGGCGGGCAGTGGCCGGCGTGCTGGCCGCCGTGGTGGGTGTTCTCGTCGTCGCTGCCACCGGAGGGCACGAGGACGGCGGGGGCAGCACTGCGCAGCCCGAACGGGGTCGCCACCGTCCCCCTGCCTTCCCGCCGCGGGGTCAGCCGGTGCCCACCGCCGACGGCTGCGTGCCGGGCCGGAACTCCGGGTCGCACCGCTCCTCCGTGCGGCTGGCGACGGTGTCCGCGCTGGGGCTGGGCTTCTTCTTCGTGGTCCTGGACCAGGCCACCGGTGCGGCGGGGGAGGCGGCGGGGACGGTGGACACGGCCCTGGTCGTGGCCGTCGCCGTCCAGGTCGGGGCGCTCCTGGTCACGGTGCTCGCCGCCGCTCGGCACACCCGCAGGTGCCTGCGGCTCAGCCCCGCCCTGCTGGGGCCGGCGCTGGCCGTGGGGGTGCTCGACCTGGCGGCCGACCTGTTCCTCAACGTCGCGGTCGGCCGCGGGCCCCTGGCGGTCGTCGGCCCGCTCGGGTCGATGGCCCCCGTCGTGGCCGTCGTGGTGGCGATGGTGTTTCTGCGCCAGCGGGTGAGCCGCGGTCAGGGCGTGGGGATCGTGACCGTGCTGCTCGGCATCGGTCTGATCGCCAGCGGCTGAGCGAGCGCGCCGGGGCCTGCCGCCGTCGATGGCGTGTAACGGTCGGGAACGAAGAGGACACAGTGCCTGTCATGGCACACATGCTCGAACGCGCGTACGACGTCGTCGTCCTGGGCGGCCCGGTCACCGTGGTGGGACGGTCATGAACGCCGACCCGGCCGTGCAGGTGCTGGAGGACGCGCACACGGTCGCGGTGGTCGGGCTCTCCGCCGATCCCACCAAGTACTCGCACGCCGTGCCCGCGTACCTGCAGTCGATCGGTTACCGCATCATCCCGGTGCACCCCAGTGCCGAGACGCTGCTGGGAGAACGGGTGTATCGCTCGCTGTCCGACATCGACGAGCCGGTGGACCTCGTGGCCGTGTACCGGCCGTCGAGCGAGGCGCCGGAGATCACCGAACAGGCCGTCCGGATCGGGGCGCGGGCGGTGTGGTTGCAGGAGGACATCGTGTCGACGTCGGCCGAGCGCGTCGCCGAGGCCGCCGGCCTCATTCTCGTGCAGGACCAGTGCATGGGTCGGGCCGCGGCGGGGGTGCGCGGCTGGCCGGCGACGGAGCCGTTCCCGCCCCCGGTCCGCTGACGAAGGCGGGGGGCGAGCCGTCAGAAGTAGTCCTCGGCCGTCCCCGACGCGTGGCCTGGTCGACGGCGGCCGGCGTCGATCGCGGGCGCGCCGGCGACGGCGTGCCCGGCGGCCTCGGCCAGCCGGCGCATGCCCTCGTAGAACATGGACACCGGGCCGCGGGCGTAACTGAGCACGATGCCCGGGTGTGGCGGCAGCGTCCCGTACATGCGGCCGGTCCCCTGGATGAGCAGGCCACGCACTGCGGCCTGCCTGACGAGCGCAGCCTCGTCCACCTCGGCCGGCGGCTCGATCAGGAGATGGAGTCCCGCGGCGACACCGGTGACCGGCCAGTCCGGCAGCTCCCGCGCCACCGCCGCGAGGAGTGCGTCGCGGCGCCCCCGGTAGCGCCGCCGGAGCATTCGCAGGTGACCGTCGTACTCGCCCGAGGTCAACAGGCAGGCCAGGGCGTGCTGTTCGATCACGCTGCCGCCGAAGTCGTCGTTGCGCTTGGTTGCCCGAAGCGCGTCCACGAGTGCCGGCGGCGGCGCGACCCAGCCCAGGCGGAGACCCGGCGCCAGTGTCTTGCTGACCGAGCCGATGAGGGCGACGCGCGTGGGAGCGAGGCCTTGCAGAGAGCTCATGGGGAGCCGCTCGTAGCGGAAGTCCGAGTCGTAGTCGTCCTCCAGGATGACCCCGTCGACGTCCTCCGCCCAGCGCACGAGCGCCGCCCGTCGCTCGCTGGACAGCTGCGTCCCCCTGGGGAACTGGTGCGCCGGGGTGACGAGCACGGCTCGGCAGTGCGTGCGAGCCAGCGCCTCGACGTCGACGCCGTCCTCGTCGACGGGCACGTCGACCATCGACAGCCCGTGACTGCTCAGCACCCCCCGCTGCGCTGCGTTGCTGGGGGACTCGACGGCCAGTTGGCGATGGCCGGCCGCTCGCAGGACCCGCACGAGCAGGGTCAGACCCTGCGTCACGCCGTTCACGACCACGATCGTCTCCGGGGTCACGTCCGCTCCCCGGACCCGCGCGAGGTAGCCGGCCAGCGCACTGCGCAGGGTGTCGGTTCCCCACGGGCTGACGTAGCCCAGGTCGCTGTCGGCGATCTCGGAGAGGGTGCTGCGGATGGCCCTGAGCCACGCCGCCCGTGGGAACGCCGCGAGATCGGGCGGACCCGGGCGCAGGTCGATCGCGACGAGGCCCGAGGCGTCGGCGGGAGAACTCACCGCCTTCGGAGCCGCCGGGACCGGATAGATGTCGGACACGCGCGTGGCCGAGCCAGGCCGGCTGACGAGAAAACCCTCGTCAGCGAGCCGCGCGTAGGCCGCGACGACCACGCCACGCGACAACCCGAGATCGGTCGCCAGCGATCGGGACGAGGGCAGGCGCGCCCCCGGGGGGAGACGGCCACCGGTGATGGCCTGGCGGATGGCCCCGGTGACCCGGGCCGCCAGCGTCGACCCGTGGGAGTCGTCCAGCTCCAGGAGAAGGACCGGCCCCACTGCGGTCGGGGTGGACGGGTTGTGCGCAGTCAAGTGGTCCTCTGTCCAACAGTCGAAGCGGACCTCGATGGGGCGATCGGGCGCTCCTACGTTAGTGAAATGAGCAAGCGGTGCCCGTGTCCGCCTTGCGGGCGGTCGACAGGGTCCAGCGGAGCGGTTCAGCCCGGGTCCATGGCCACCACTCCATCCGCGCCATCGGCTGAGCCGCCGGTGGGCCTCGGATGCCTCACCCCATGACGGCGATCCTCAAGGGACTGCTGGTGCTCGTGGACCGCCCGGACTCGGCCGAGGCGCGCGCTGACGAGCGGATGCTCACGGCTGCGGGGGCGCACGTGCTCCGGGCCGACGCATCGGACAGACGGCCCTTGGACGGGTACGCGAGTCAGTTCACCTCCGTCGTCCTGATCATCGACGCAGCGGTGGTCAGCCGGCTCTCCGGGCGACTGCCGGCCGTCCTCCGAGGTCCGGAGAACGCCTTCTGCATCGTCGTCGGCCCCGGACCCGACTCCGCCACGCGGACCGGCATCCTCCGCTGGGGAGCCGACGACTGCCTTGACTGGCCGTACCTGCCCGACGAGCTCGTCGCCCGGATCGAGGCACTGCTGCGCCGGCAACCGCGGTCGCGGCACGAGGTGCTCAGCAGCGCCGGACTGCAGGTGGAGCTCCACCAGCGGACGGTCCGGCTCTTCGGGGCCCTCGTGGTCGTCACGCCACGGGAGTACGACCTGCTGGCCTACCTGCTGCGCCACCCCGACGTGGTCCACAGCCGGCAGGACCTCCTGGCGAATGTCTGGGGTTATCTGTTCGGCGGAACGGAGACGGTCACCGTCCACGTCCGCCGCCTCCGGGCCAAGATCGAGCGTGACCCCGGCAGGCCGCAGCGCATCCTCACCGTTCGCGGGCGCGGGTATCTCTTCGCCTCGGGGGTGATGCCCCTTCCGGTCAGCGGCACGGAGAACCAGCTCGACGGTGCGCCGGCCCGGCTTCCGGGGGACAGCCGGCGTGGTGTCCGTCGCGGCCAGTTGTCCGCCACCGGCTGTTCCTCCTTCGAGCGGCACGGCCACCTCTGACCGCCGGCGCAATGTTTCTTGATCGGTAAGGCGCGTTCGGCAGCGCCCGACAGAAGATGAACGACGACCCCTATCCCTCGCGCCGAGAGGACACAACGTGTCCGGATCCACCCGCGGCTTCCTCGGCCGCCGTCCTCCCTCCGTCAATCCCCGGCTCCCTCCTGGCCAGTACGACGTCGGCGACGGCTGGCCGGTGCTGACCGCGGAGCCCACACCCCGGATCGCCCCGGACACCTGGTCGATCACCGTCGACGGAGACGTGGAGCAGGCCAGCACCTGGAGCTGGGACGAGGCCCACGCACTGCCCGGAGCCGAGTACCGCGGCGACATCCACTGCGTCACCACCTGGTCGAAGTTCGACACGTTGTTCGGCGGGATCAGCGTCGACTCGCTGCTGGGCGCCGCAAAGCCACGGCCCGAGAGCCAGTTCGTCATGGCGACGTCCTCCACCGGATACACGACCAACCTCCGGATGGAGGACGTCACCGGAGGCAAGGCCTGGATCGTGTGGGAGTTCGACGGCAAGCCCTTGACCGCCGAGCACGGCGGCCCGGTGCGGATGCTCGTACCGCACCTGTACTTCTGGAAGAGCGCGAAGTGGATCAGCAAGCTCACCGTCATGCCGGAGGACCGGCCCGGCTTCTGGGAGCAGCGTGGCTATCACGACCAGGGCGACCCGTGGAAGCAGCAGCGGTACCAAGGTGACTGAGCCGCTCCTCGGGGACGCCCCCGCCGACACGAACGGGATGCTGAGCCCCCCCTCGGCACCCACCGGCGGCTGGCGGACGGCGACAGTGGCAGGGGTGCGGCGGCCCGTGGAAGGGGCCGTGGAGCTGCGGCTGGACGTGCACGACCGGATCGAGCACGTGGCCGGGCAGCACTACGTCATCCGGCTGACCGCGGAGGACGGGTACACCGCCCAGCGGTCGTACTCGGTGCTGTCGCCCCCCAGCGACCCGCACGTGGAGATGTTCGTGGAGCGCCTGGAGGAGGGCGAGGTCTCCACGTTCCTCGCCGACGTCGTGGAGCCCGGTGACAGTCTCGAGGTACGCGGCCCGATCGGCGGTTGGTTCGTCTGGGACGGCACCAC
>CADCTN010000077.1 GCA_902805535.1 uncultured Blastococcus sp.
GTCCGGGAAAGTGGGACGCCGTGCCTGACGGCGCGATCCGGTGGCGCTGCGGTGCGCTCCGCCGATCTTGTGCGGCACATGCTCGAACGTGCGTCGACGTCGGCGTCCCGGACGGTGGGCGGGCAGATGAGGTCCTGGCCCTCCGCACCGCCGCCGGCGGACCTGGTGGCCGTGTACCGGCCCCGCAGCGACGGCACAGCCGGCTGCCCGCCGACTCTGCATCCTTCGAGCGGCACGGCCACCTCTGGGCAACCTGACGTGGCGGCGTCGGGCGGGGCGTCACAAAGTTTTCCGATCGGTAAGACTCATCCGGCGGTGCCCGACAGAGGATGGGTGCGATCCCCCTTCCCTCCCGCCGAGAGGACACGACGTGTCCGGATCCACCCGCGGTTTCCTTGGTCGCCGTCCTCCCACAGGCAATCCCTTGCTGCCCCCTGGCCAGTACGACGTCGGCGACGGTTGGCCGGTCCTGACCGCCGAACCCACACCCCGGATCGCCACGGACACGTGGTCGATCACCGTCGACGGCGAGGTGGAACAGCCCAGCGCCTGGAACTGGGACGAGGCGCACGCGCTGCCCGACGCCGAATACCGCGGCGCCATCCACTGCGTCACCACCTGGTCGAAGTTCGACACCCGTTTCGGCGGGGTCAGCGTCGACTCCTTGCTGGACGTCGCGAAGCCACGGCCCGAGGGCCGGTTCGTGATGGCGACGTCCTCCACCGGTTACACGACCAACCTCCGGATGGAGGACGTCACCGGAGGCAAGGCCTGGATCGTCTGGGAGTTCGACGGCAAGCCGTTGACCGCCGAGCACGGCGGGCCGGTGCGGATGCTCGTCCCGCACCTGTACTTCTGGAAGAGCGCGAAGTGGATCAGCAAGCTCACCGTCAGGACGGAAGACCGGCCCGGCTTCTGGGAGCAGCGTGGCTACCACGACCAGGGTGACCCGTGGACGCAGCAGCGGTACCAGGGTGACTGAGCCGCTCCTCGGGGACGCCCCCGCGGACACGAACGCGATGCTGAGCCCCCCCTCGGCACCCACCGGTGGCTGGCGGACGGCGACGGTGGCAGGGGTGCGACGGCCCGTGCACGGTGCCGTGGAGCTGCGGCTGGACGTGCACGACCGGATCGAGCACGTGACCGGGCAGCACTACGTCATCCGGCTGACCGCGGAGGACGGGTACACCGCCCAGCGGTCGTACTCGGTGCTGTCGCCTCCCAGCGACCCGCACGTGGAGATGTTCGTGGAGCGCCTGGAGGAGGGCGAGGTGTCCACGTTCCTCGCCGACGTCGTGGAGCCCGGTGACAGTCTCGAGGTACGCGGCCCGATCGGCGGTTGGTTCGTCTGGGACGGCACGACCCCGGCGCTGCTGATCGGTGGCGGGAGCGGGGTCGTGCCCCTGGTGTCGATGATCCGGCACGCCCAGCAGCTCGGCCGGCTGGACCTGCTCCGCGTGGCGGTGTCTGCCCGGACACGTGCGGTGCTCCCGTACGCCGACGAGCTGGCCGAGGCCGGGGCGTTGATCGTGCTGACCCGCGAGGCGTCCGGCTCACGTCCGGCGGCCCGGCTGACGTCGACGGACCTGGAGCCGCTGTACGAGGCCGGGCAGACCAGCTTCGTGTGTGGATCCACCGGATTCGCCGAGACCGCCACGCAGCTGCTGGTCGGCCTCGGCGTTCCTGCAGCCGCGATCCGCGTCGAGCGGTTCGGTCCCTCGGCGCTGCCGGCGCAGTGAGCCGGACCCGGCGGGGCACTCCTTCATAGCGGGAGGGTCCCGCCGGGTGCCGCTGTGACCCGCAGGGCGGGCCGCGTCGATCACGACGCGAGGGCGGCGACCCGTCGGTTCCGCAGCGGGGACTTCCCGCCGGCTGTGCTCGGCGGCTTCACGGCGCTGATCCCGCGGATTGGTCGGTGCGGCGGAGGAAGTCCATGGTGTTCTGCACGCTGGCCGAGGGGGTGATCATGTCGTCGGTGTACTCCCGGGTGGGGCCGCCGGTTCTGATCTTGGTGG
>CADCTN010000078.1 GCA_902805535.1 uncultured Blastococcus sp.
GTCGACTAGAGGGAAACGGCGACCGCCGAGTCCTGCGACCGCTGCCCCGGCCCCTCGATGGTCAGCACTCCCGTGGTCACGGCGGCCACGGCCACCAGGCCGCCGGCCCACGCGGCCCGGACGCGCCGTCGGTGCCGCACCTTCCGCAACGCGCCCTCCGCCAGGCCGACGGCCCGGGGGGCGGTTGCGGCCTCGGTGGCGAGCAGGTCGCGCAACTGCTGCTCGGTCGGGCTGCTCATCGGATCTCCTCCACCTCCACCAGGGCGGCTGCACCGCGCAGGCCCGCCAGCGCACGCGACGCCGTGGCACGCACGGAGCTCTCGCTGACGCCCATGGCCTGGGCGATCCCCGCGTCGTCCATGTCGGCGTAGTACCGCAGCACCAGCACCGTTCGGGCCCGCGGCGCCAGCCCGGCCAGCAGCACCCGGATGGAGTCCCGCGCGGCGACCGCGTCGGCCGGGTCGCTCCCGGCGGCCGCCGTGTCGGTCGGCTCGGCGGGGCGCTCCGTCGTCCACCGGCGTCGCCGCCAGCTCAGGTGCGCGTTGACCAGCATCCGCCGCACGTAGGCCTCCGGCACGCGGGCCGCGGTCACCTTCCCCCAGTGCCGGTGGGCGTCGGCCAACGCGGTCTGGGTGAGGTCCTCGGCCAGGTGCCGGTCACGGGTCAGGACGAACGCCAACCGCAGCAAGGACTGCCCGTGGTCGGCCACGAACTCCTCGAACGTCACGCGCAGGCTCCCGTCGGCTGTCCGTCACCCCTACAGACGCATCGAGTGCTCGCAGACGCTGCATCGCAGCGCACGGGGACTGTGCCAGGCCGAGATCTCGATCCGGTGTCCGCGGCGGGAGTGCGCTTGAGGTCTCTCGCAGTACGGGGGTCTCGGCTGGTTCCGCTCGTCGATCGGACACCGCACGTGCTACCGGTCATGGGGGCACTGGCGATCATGGGGGGCACTGGCGATCACGTGCCTGATGAAGTCGCTCTTGCCCTCGGCGTAGGCCTCGCGATCGGCGCCGACCGTGCGTACGAGGTCGTGCTTGAGGTGCGCGTAGGCCGCCGCCAGGTCCGGACGGGCGCGCAGCTGGTCGCGGAACAGGAGGTGCTCGCGTTCCCACAGGGAGCCCCGCCCGCAGACGTGGACGTGGACGGTCCTCGGGGCGCCCGCCGGCGGCCGGAAGAAGCGGTGGCCCGGCTCTCGAGCTCGAAGGACCAGGTCCAGGGACTCCAGCCCGGGCCGATACGCCTGCTCGTCCGCCACGTCGGGCACGGACACCTGCAGGTCGATGACCGGCTTGGCGACCAATCCGGGAACGGCGGTCGAGCCGACGTGCTCTATCCGCGGCCGCAGGGTGGCCAGCGCCGACGCGATCGCGGTGCGCCACTCGTCGGCGCGCGCCGGCCACTCTGGCGACGGCTCGTGCAGCTCGACCGGCTCGCCGCCCGGCCGGTCGAACCACTCGACATCCACTTCGGGCACAGCGCAGCATGACAACAGCTCTCCGGCGCCGACAGTCGCAGCGACGGGGGACGACGTGCGGGAGGGGGGACTCGAACCCCCACGCCCGAAGGCACCAGATCCTAAGTCTGGCGTGGCTGCCGTTACACCACTCCCGCTCGGTCCGAGAGTCTAGGGAGTCGCCCGCGGGGGTGGCCGCACCTCGCCGGACGCGCTGGACCGCGGACCGTCTGGCAGGCTGTCGACCGTGCCTCGCGACCCTCGACAGATCCAGATGGAGATCGACGCCGCCCGCGAGTCGCTGGCCGCCACGCTGGACCAGCTGACTTTCCGGACGAGCCCCACCCGTCTCAAGGCCAAGGGCAGGGACGCCGTCCAGCGCTTCCTGAAGACCCCGGCCGGGCAGGCGACGGTCGCCGCCGTCGGCCTGCTGGTGACCGTGGTCGTCGTCCAGAAGGTCCGTCACCGCAACGACTGATCACATGCCCCCCCGCCCCGATCCGGTCGGTCCCGGCCAGGAGTCCGTCTGGGACTACCCCCGGCCGCCGTCGGCCGAGGTCACGTCGCGGCACGTCGTCATCGAGCTGGGTGGCCGGGTGCTCGCCGACACCGCCCGGGCGGTGCGCGTCTGCGAGACCAGCCACCCGCCCGTCTACTACGTCCCCCTGGACGACCTGACCGCCGGCGTCCTCGAGCGGGGCGCGGGCAGCTCGTGGTGCGAGTGGAAGGGCCAGGCGACGTACTGGGACGCCGTCGTCGACGGGCGCCGCGTCGCCTCCGTGGGCTGGTCCTACGAGGATCCCAGCCCAGGCTTCGCGCACCTGCGCGGCGCGGTGGCGTTCTATCCCGGGCGCGTCGACCGGGCGCTGGTCGACGGCGAGCCGGTCCGGGCGCAGGCGGGCGGCTTCTACGGCGGCTGGATCACCGACGAGATCGTCGGGCCGTTCAAGGGCGATCCCGGCACGCTCGGCTGGTAGCCGGGGACGCGCCGAGCCGGATCAGACGGGCTTGCGGACCAGCGGCAGGACGACCGCCTCGAGGACCTCGTCGGCGAAGGCCTCGTCCACGGGGAGGCCGGTGACCAGCCAGCGCTGCACCAGCAGCGCGCTGACCGTCTCCGCCAGCACGGAGTTGGGGATGCCCGGGCGGATCTCCCCTCGCTCCTCGGCGCGCGCCCACAGGTCCTCGAACGGCTTGCGCCAGACGGCGAGCGGACCGTCCTGGAAGGCCTGCGCCAGTGCCGGCTGGTGCGGGATCGTGGAGAGCAGGGACAGCGTCGCGGCCCCGATCGGCCCGGAGACGATCGACACCATCCGGTGCATCATCCCGCGGAGGTCGCCCTCGAGAGAGCCGGTGTCGGGCACCACCTCGGCCGCGGCGCGGTTGAGGTCGGAGATCGTGTCGACGACGAGGTCCTGCTTGGTGCGCCAGCGGCGGTAGATCGTCGCCTTGCCGACGCCGGCCTCCGACGCCACCGCGTCCATGGTCAGTGCGCCGTAGCCGACCTCGGCCAGCAGGCGCAGGATCGCAGCGCGGATGACACCGTCGCGGCTGGGATCGCGGGGGCGACCGCCACGGCTCGGACGGGGGAAGGCAGTCGCAGGCAGGGCGGACATGGGGCTGACCATAGACAACGATGCCGGATGCGTTCTACAACCTGTCTCGTCGTAACCGGTGAACACCCCGGCCCGGAAGAGCGGGCGCCGCGCGCCTGCCTCCCCGGCGCCGCACCGTGAGTCATCCTGCGGTCGTGGGAACCATCTGCGGCGGTGTCTGTGGGTGCCGCCAGAACTGGGAGGTCCCAGGGCCCGCGACCCGTGCCCTGCTGGCGACCTCCATCGGTCACGTGCTGCCGACCGTCTCGCGGCTGGCCAAGGCGATGGGCATGACGGTGCACTCGTCCCCCCAGCTCGTCGACATCATCGACGATCGCGGTGGCCGCCGGCTCGACGTCTTCTTCCAGCGGCTGGCCCGCGAGCTGACCGCGGCCGAGACCGAGGCGCTGCGCGTGGTCACCGACCCGCCGGCCGAGGGATCCGCGCTCACCGCCCGGCTGCTGACCGCGCCCACCCTCGCGGTGGAGCTCGCCCGGCGGGGGGTGACCGTCGAGGTGGGCGTCCTCGCCGAGGCGGAGTTCTGGTCGGCCTACCAGCCGATCGTCTCCCTGGCCGACCGCTCCGTCGTCGCGCACGAGGCGCTGCTGCGCGGCGTCGTCGACGGCCGTGAGGTCGGTGGGGGAGACCTCTTCTTCGTCGCCGAGCAGGCCGGCTGGCTGGACCGGCTGGACCGCATCGGCCGGGAGTCGGCCATCGCCGGGGCCGTGCCGTGGCTCGGCGACGACGACCTCTTCGTCAACTTCGACCCGGCGTCGATCTTCCGGCCCCAGGTGTGCCTGGCCAGCACCGAGCGCGTCATGCACGACACCGGCATCGCCCCGGAGCAGCTGGTCTTCGAGGTGGTCGAGTCCCACGCGATCGCCGACCGCGGTCACCTGGTCTCGATCCTGGACCACTACCGGTCGCTGGGCTGGCGGGTCGCCCTCGACGACGTCGGTGCCGGTTGGTCGAGCCTGTCCCTGCTGGCCGCCGTCCGCCCCGAGGTGGTGAAGCTGGACAAGGCGCTGGTGCAGGCGCTGCCCGACGACGGCGCCCGCACGGTGCTGCGGGCGGTGACCGACCTGGCCCACCGGCTCGGCGCCGTGGTCGTCGCGGAAGGTGTGGAGACCGAGCGGCTGGCCGAGGAGGTGACCGCGCTGGGGGTGGACCTGGGTCAGGGCTGGCTGTTCGGCCGCCCCGTGCGGCCGGACCCGCCGATCGAGGAGCCCGAAGGCCGCTGGCAGCCGGTCGTCCCGGTCAGTGCTGCGCCCAGGCGGTGAGCACCGGACGGCGGTGCTCGTGACCGAGCACGCCGAAGCTTCCCGCGGGGAGGGCGAACAGCGCCCCCGCCTCGGGCGGCAGGTTCAGCCATCGGGCGGTCAGCACCCGCAGCACGTGGCCGTGCGCGACCAGGGCGACGTCGCCGTCCGGCAGCAGGGGGCGCGCCCGGTCGAGCACCCGGTCCACCCGCTCGCCGACCGCGGCGAGCGTCTCCCCGGGTGAGTCGCCGGGGACCGTCCCGTCCCGCCAGACCGACCACTCCCGGCCGAGGTCGGCGCTGATGTGGTCCGTCGTCAGGCCCTCGTAGCCGCCGTAGTCGATCTCGACCAGGTCCTGGTCCACCGCCGTCTCGCGCAGGCCGGCCAGCTCCGCCGTGCGGCGGGCACGCTGCCGGGGACTCACCCGGACCTCCACGAACGTGCGCCCGGCCAGCGTGCGGCGCACTCCCTGCGCCTGCCGCTCGCCCTCGGGGAGCAGGGGCAGATCGGTGATCCCGGTGTGCCTTCCGTCGCGGCTCCACTCGGTCTGGCCGTGCCGCAGCACCACGATCTCGCCCACCGGCACATCAAACACGGCTGCGGGAACACCCGCGCGCCCAGGCGCGCTGGCCATGTCCATGACGACTGCACAGCTCAGCGACACGTTCCGCATCGGCGGAGACCTCCCCGTCCACCGGCTCGGCTACGGCGCCATGCAGATCACCGGTCCCGGGGTCTGGGGGGAGCCGGCCGACCGCCCGGGCGCCGTCGCGGTGGTGCGGGCGGCGGTCGAGCAGGGCGTGGACTTCATCGACACCGCCGACTCCTACGGACCGGTCGTCAGCGAACGGATCATCGCCGAGGCGCTGCACCCGTACCGGGAGGATCTCGTCGTCGCGACCAAGGCCGGCTACACGCGGCAGGGACCGGGAGTGTGGACCGTCGTCGGCCACCCGGCCTACCTCACGCAGCAGGTGGAGTTGTCGCTGCGCAACCTCCAGGTCGATCGGATCGACCTCATCCAGCTGCACCGGATCGACCCGCAGGTCCCGCTGGCCGACCAGCTCGGCGCGTTCGCGGACCTGAAGGCGCAGGGCAAGGTCGGCCACATCGGCGTCTCGGAGGTCTCCCTGGACGAGTTGCGGGCCGCCCGAGAGATCACCGAGATCGTCAGCGTCCAGAACCTGTACAACCTGACCAACCGGAAGAGCCAGGACGTGCTGGACTACGCGACCGCCGAGGGCATCGCGTTCATCCCGTGGTACCCGATCGCCACCGGCGACCTCGCCTCGCCCGAGAGTCCCGTCGCAGACATCGCCCGCGAACTCGACGCGACCCCGTCGCAGGTGGCCCTGGCCTGGCTGCTGCAGAAGTCGCCGGTCATCCTGCCGATCCCCGGGACGAAGTCCGTCGACCACCTCACCGAGAACATGGGGGCGGCGCGCCTGACCCTCTCCGGCGAGGACATGGCCCGGCTGGACGCGCTGGCCTGATGGCTCAGCGACCGTGACCGGCGGCCACCAGGTCGCCGGTCACGGATCCCGCGGATGGCCGGCCTCGGTGCGCCGGGGTGTGGGTCGCGGGCCCGTCCCGGCCCATCGGCCCCGTCGGCACCCCGTCCAGCTGCAGGTGGCCGGCGAGGTTGGCCATGCCGACGAGCCGCCGGGTCGCCGGAAGAGCACCCACGATGCGGCAGGCCCGGCCGGCGGCGCGAAGGTTCCGGGTGAAGACGACGAGCGCGTGCAACCCCGAGCAGTCCCAGAACCGCGCGCTGCCGAGGTCGACGACCACCTGCGAGGTGCCCAGGGCGGCGGCCCGGGCGAGGACGTCGGTCACGAAGGGGGCCGTCGACAGGTCGGCGTCGCCGGTGAAGCGGACCACCACCTGGTCGGGGGCCGGGACGAGGGCGGCGTTGAGCTGGGGCACCGTGCCTCCGACTGCTCGGATGCGTCAGCCACCGCAATGTTCGAGTGGCCCTTCCGACCCTAGGTCGGGCCACCGCTCCTGACAACGCAGAGCGACTGTCCGATTGCACGAAGTTTTGATCCCTCGACTCCACCTGGCACGGGGCGCGGACGAGCCGCTGCTGAGCGCCGGTCGCCGATCCCGCTACTGTCCGCCTCCCCAGCAGCGCAGGAGGACGCCGTGACCGGATCGCCGTACAGCTCAGAGCTCCGGATGACCGTCGACGAGGCGGCGTCCTTCGACGGCGGGCTCCGTCCCGAGCTGGCCGACGTGGGGCGCCTGGCCCGCCGCGGCCTGCGCGCCGTGGTCGGCGCCGCGCGCGCCGCCGACCGACCCCGGCTGTCGCGGATCCTGGCCGGTCACCTCGGCCCCGCCGCGACCACGTTCGAGGTGGTCGAGGAGACGTGGCAGGCCTACGACCACGTCAACGTGCAGGCCGGCGTGGACGCCTGGCTGGCCGACCCGCGGCGCACGTGGGAGCTGGTCGGGGTCGCGAACTTCCAGCACGCGATGTTCGGACTGGGCGACCTCGTGGCGGCGGTGGAGGGGTCGCAGGACCCGGTGGGGCTGACCCCGGGCAACCCGGCGACGGTCAATCTCGCCTCGGGGCCCGACGGCGAGGTGCGCCCGTGCCTGCGCTGCGGCATCTACCTGGTGACCGAGGGAGGCGTGCGGACCGCTCTCCTCCTGCGCGGCCCTCGCCCGGAGTTCGGCTTCCCCCAGGTCTCCCTCCAGGTCGTCAGCACCGAGGCACGCGCGACGCGGCGGGTGGCGGGGGAGATCAGGACGGCCGCGCTGGACCACAACGTGTTCCGCGGGCAGGTGCTCAGCTTCGGCCAGGAGGTGTTCGGCCACGGGCAGACGCTCCTGCAGTTCCACCGCCGGCCGACGATGACCGCCGACCAGCTCGTCCTGGCGCCGGAGACGCTGGCCGAGGTGCGCCGGCAGGTCGTGGAGGTGGCCCGGCACAAGGAGCGACTGCTCGCCGCCGGGCAGCACCTCAAGCGGGGACTGCTGCTATACGGCCCGCCCGGGGTCGGCAAGACGCACACGGTCCGGTACCTCACGAGCAGCCTGGTGGGCACGACGGTGATCCAGCTGACCGGCAACGCCCTGCACCTGATCGCCGAGGCGTGCTCGGTGGCCCGGGCACTGCAGCCGGCCATGCTGATCATCGAGGACGTCGACCTCATCGCCGAGGACCGCGGCATGCACCCGGGGCAGCACCCGCTGCTGTTCCAGCTGCTCAACGAGATGGACGGGCTGGCGGAGGACGCCGACGTCGTCTTCGTGCTGACCACCAACCGGGCGGACCTGCTGGAGCCGGCGCTGGCCGCCCGGCCCGGCCGGGTGGACCAGGCCGTGGCCCTGGAGCTGCCGGACGCCGCGGGCCGGCGGGCGCTCTTCGCGCTCTACCGGGGTGAGCTGCGGGTGGACACCTCCGGCCTGGACGACGTCGTGGCCCGCACCGAGGGCGTGACGGCGTCGTTCCTCAAGGAGCTGCTGCGCCGGGCAGCCCTGCTGGCCGCCACGCGGACCGCGACCGAGGAGGGGCTGGCCGTCTCGGCGACCGACCTCACCGCGGCCCTCGACGAGCTGCTCGACACGCGCAACGCCATGACCCGCACCCTGCTGGGCGGCACGCCCGGCTGAGGGTCAGTCCGCGGGCCGGCCCGGGGTGTTCGCCGGGTCGCCGGCCGGGTCCAGGGAGCGTCCACCGGCAGGCTGGAACAGGGCGCCCGGCGCGCCGTCGCCGCGGCCGAGCGCGGCGACGAACTGGGCCAGCACCTCGTCGCCGCGGTGCGCCGGCGTCCAGTCGAGCAGCCTCCGGGCGCGGCCGGTGTCCAGCGCGGGCAGTTGGGTGCCCATGTCGAGCCAGCCCGGCTCGGTGGGGACGACGCGCGCGGCGAACGCCGCGTGCAGGGCCGGGCGCAGGACGCCCACCGGGACCGGGATCCGCACCGTGCCCAGTGCCCGGGCGATCGCGGCCGAGTCCAGCAGCGGTTCCGCGGCCAGGTTGAACGGCCCCGGCGCCCGCCGGTCGAGCATCCGCTCGATCGCGTCGGCGACGTCGTCGGCGTGGACGAACGACACCGCGACCGTCGGCAGCGGGAGCGGGAGCAGCCGAGCGACGGCTCCCGGCAGGAGTCGGGCGGCGCCGAACAGGAAGGGCCCGAGGAAGTAGCGCCCGATCTCACTGGCGGCCTCCGGCTGCAGGACCAGCGTCGGCCGGACGACGGTCAGCACGAGCTCGGGATGGCGGGACGCCACCTGGCGCACCAGCCGCTCGGCCTCGGACTTGTCCCGGCTGTACTGGGAGCTGGGGACCCCGGTCGTCGGCCAGTCCTCGGTGACCTCCTGCCCGACGGCTCCGCCCGCGTAGGCCCCGATCGAGGACAGGTGCACCACCTGCGCCACCCCGGCCGCGGCCGCGGCGCGCGCCACTCGCAGGGATCCCTCCACGTTGACCCGCCGCAGGTCGTCGGGACGGCGGCCGGGCTGCAGCGCCCAGGCCAGGTGGACGACGGCATCGACGCCGTCCAGGAAGCCGGTCAGGGCCTCCTCGCTCGAGGTCTCCCCGAGGTCGGCCAGGTGCCAGCGGACCCCCGCGTACGGGGCGATGTCCGGCGGCTGCCGGCGGGCGAGGCCGCGCACCTCGGCCACACCGGAGACCGGGTCGGTGAGACGCCGGAGCAGGGCGGTGCCGACGTTGCCGGAGGCGCCGGTGACGGCGACCCGCCGCCCGTCGAGGTGACCGGGGGAGAGATCGGGCATGGGCTGGCGCTACCCGGTAGGGGCGGGACGAACCGGCTCGCGCACGTCGCCCGTGGCCGCGCGAGGACCGGGGGCGGGGTCCGCCGGCCCGACCGGCACCGGCCGCGCCCGCAGGCCCAGGCAGACCACCGCCAGGAGCAGCATCCCGCCGGCGCCGGCCAGCAGCCCGGTGGGCAGCCCCGCCGACTCGGCCAGCCGGGGAAGGGTCAGGTTGCCGGCCAGTCCACCGACCATGAGGGCCAGCGACCACGCCGAGACGGTCGTCGAGCGCTGAGCCGACGTCGTCCGGTCGTGCATCAGCCGCTGGCGCAGCGGCCACGCCACCCCGTTGAACAGGTAGAACAGCGTGTAGGCGGCGGCCGCGAGGGCGACGCCGGGCGCGAGGGCGAACGCCGTGATCATGGCGGCGGCCAGCACCGAGGTGACCACGCCGACCAGCGCCACCGACCCGCCCGCGGCGCGCCCTGCGCCGGGCGCGAGGAGCGAGCCGACCGCCGCGGCCGAGAAGGACACCGCCGTGACCACGCCGAAGACGGCCGACCCGCGCTCGGGGGAGCCGGCGAGGTCGGCGAAGTGCAACGGTCCGAGCAGCTCCAGCGCGGTGAGGACGAACCCCAGGAGCAGGGTGGCGGTGAGCAGCAGGCGCAGCAGCCGGTCGTGCAGCACCAGGTGGACGGTCGCCGAGACGACGACCGGCACCTGCCGCACGCCCGACCGCAGCGCGGCGCGGCCCGACATCGCCGAGTGCCGAAGGGGGACGACGAGCAGGAGCACCGCCGTGACGTGCAGCAGGGCGAACGCGGCGGCCAGCAGCAGGGGTGCCGCGAGGGCCTCGGCGCCGGTGCTGTCCAGCAGCAGCGGGAGGGTGCCGCCCAGCACCGCGCCCACGGCCAGACCCGCGCCGTCGGCCGCCCCGGCGCGGGCGAGTCCCGGCGTGACGTCGGCGGCCGGGTCGTCGGCGTGGACGGTGTCGACGTACCAGGCCTCGAGCGGACCGGAGTCGAGGGCACGGGCCACCCCGGTGAGCGCCCAGGCGAGGGAGAAGAGCAGCACGCTCTCGGCGACCGCCATGGTGATCAGCCCGGCGACGGTGAACAGGCCCGAGAGTGCCAGGACCGGCCGGTGCCCGATCGCGTCGGCGAGCCCGCCGGTGGGCAGTTCGAGCAGCAGCGTCACCGTGCCGTACACCGCGATGGTGAGGCCGATGTCGGCCGGTGAGAGCCCCCGCGCCGTGGCGAGCAGGACCGACACGGGGACGGCGATGCCGACCGGCAGCCAGCGGAGCGCGGTCAGCCCGACGAACCGTCGCCGCGCCCGGTCCGGGCTCAGGACGGCGGTCACAGCGGGTAGTCCCGCAGCGGGAACAGGTCCAGCAGCACGTGCACCAGCGGTTGCTCGGGCTCCTCGTGCTCATCGCGCCAGCGCTCGACGACGGCGTTCAGCTCGCCGATCAGGTCGCGGGCCCGGGCCGGGGAGACGTGCAGGGCCCAGTCGTTGAGCGAGGCGGCCGCGCGCCAGTCGTCGTCGGTCTGCTCGCGCTCGGCCGCGAACGCGGCGAGCATCCGGCGCTGCTGCGCGACGATGCGGTCGGTCAGCTCGTCGACGACCTCCCGCCCGCCGGGCTGAGCCAGGAAGTCGTCGGTCTCCCAGCGGGTGCTGCGGTGCAGGGCGCGCCACCAGCGCTCACGGCCGGTGCCCTCGTCCGGCACCTCCTCCACGAAGCCGAACCCGGCCAGCTGGCGCAGGTGGTAGCTCGTGGCCCCGCTGCTCTCACCGAGCCGGCCGGCGAGCCGGCTGGCCGTCGACGGACCGTCGCTGCGCAGCGCCGCCAGCAGGCTCATGCGCAGCGGGTGGGCGAGGGCACGCAGGGCGCGCACGTCCTGGACGTCGATCGCGCTGCCGGGAGGCGGGTCGGCCATGCCGATGACGGTAGACCGCAAAGACTTCTCTGCAAAGATTTCTTTGGGTTCGGCTCTTGCATGAGCGACAGCCCGCGTGCGGCCGGTCTGGCCGAGTGGGCAGTTGTGGTCGCCGACACGCGGCGGCGCGCCGTCGCACGCGACGGCAACTGCCCACTCGGCCGCCGAGGGGTCAGCCGGCGCGGTCACCGGCGGGGAGCCGCGGTGCGACGTCCTCCAGCGACCGGCCCCGGCGCTCGGGCAGCCACCAGGTCGCGATCCCGCCCAGCACGAAGAACGCCGCGAAGGTGCCGAAGACCAGGCCGGTTCCCCCGGCGTCCAGGAGCGGGGGGACGCACAGCGGCGCGGCGATCGAGGCCAGCCGGCCGAAGCCCGCGGCGGCGCCTGCCCCGGTGGCCCGGAGGACGGTCGGGTAGACCTCCGGCGTCACCGCGTACAGGGCGCCCCAGGCGCCGAGGTTGAAGAACGACAGCACCATGCCGGTCAGCAGGACGGCGGTCTCGCCCTCGGCCGCGGCGAACAGCCCGGCGCCGACCGCGGACCCGGCGAGGAACGTGGCCAGCGTCGCCCGGCGGCCCCAGGTCTCGATGAGGACGGCGGCCACCGCGTAGCCGGGCAGCTGCGCGAGGGTGATGACCAGCGTGAAGCCGAAGGAGCGCACCAGCGAGAAGCCGTTGGCCACGAGCAGGGTCGGCAGCCAGATGAAGGCGCCGTAGTAGGCGAAGTTGATGCTGAACCAGACGACCCAGAGCGCGGCCGTCCGCATCCGGGCGCCCGAGGCCCACAGGGCGCGCGCTCCGGGAGACGGCGTCGGCTCGGCCACGGGCGACTCGACCGCCGGCACGCCGGCGGACTCCTCGAAGCGCCGCACGGCGGCCTCGGCCTCGGCCACGCGACCGCGCGTCTCCAGGAAGCGCACCGACTCCGGCAGGCGGCGGCGGACGAACGCGGCGTAGAGGGCGGGCAGGGCGCCGATCGCCAGCGCCCAGCGCCAGCCGTCGTCGCTTGCGGGGACGACGAGGAAGCCGATCAGGGCCGACAGCGTCCAGCCGACCGCCCAGAACGCCTCGAGCAGGACCACCAGGCGCCCGCGCACCCGGGCGGGGGCGAACTCGCTGACCAGCGTGGAGGCCACCGGCAGCTCCGCGCCCAGGCCCAGGCCGATGAGGAAGCGGAACACCAGCAGGGCCCCGACCGACCAGGAGAGCGCGGCGGCGCCGGTCGCCAGCCCGAACACCAGCAGGGTGACCGCGAAGACCTGCCGCCGTCCGAACCGGTCGGCCAGCAGGCCGCCGAGGGTGGCCCCGATGGCCATCCCGGCGAACCCGATCGACGCGATCCACGACAGCTCGGTGGCCGACAGCTGCCACTGCACCACGAGGGCGGCCATCACGAAGGAGATGAGCCCGACGTCCATGGCGTCCAGCGCCCAGCCGAGGCCGGAGCCCACCACCAGGCGCCCGTGCTCCCGGGTGAAGGGGAGCCGGTCCAGCCGCTCGGCGCGCGACAGCGACGGTGTGGTCACGGCGTCAGGCGGTGCGGACGTGGGCGGAGACGAGCTCGGCCACGCGGTCGGCGGCCACCTCGGGGATCCAGTGCGGCACGTCGTCGAGCACCTCCAGACGGTAGGGGGCGGTCACGAACTTCGCGGTGGCCTCGGTCGCGGCGCGGCCGAGGAAGGTGTCGCCGGTGCTCCACACGTGCAGCGTCGGCACGCGGACCCGGCCCACCGGGTGGCGCCCGCTCCACGGCAGCGCCCGGTACCAGCCCAGCGCGGCCGACAGGGCACCCGGCTCCCGCATGCGGGCGACGTACCTGTCGACCGACGTGGCGGGGAGGCCGCTGTGCCCGAGCAGCCGCCGCAGCACCGCCCCGTCGCCGGCCAGGAGCAGCTGCTCGGGGACTCCCGGCAGCTGGAAGAGGCCGATGTAGGACGAGCGCAGGGCCTGGTCGCTGGTGACCATCGCCCTGCTCATGGCGGCGGGATGCGGCACGGACAGGGCGGTGAGGGTGCGCACCCGGTCGGGGTGCCAGGCGCCCAGTGCCCAGCCCACGACGCCGCCCCAGTCGTGCCCGACGACGTGCGCGCTGTCCAGCTCCGCCGCGTCGAGCAGGGCGAGGACGTCGGCCGTGGTCTCCCGGAGCGTGTACCGGGATCGCCCGCGCGGACGGGCCATGGGGGAGTACCCGCGCTGGTCGGGGGCGAGGGTCCGCAGCCCGCGCCGGTGCAGGGCGGGGCTCACCCCGGCCCAGGCCGTGGCGTCCTGCGGAAAGCCGTGCAGGAGAACGACGGGGTCGCCGTCGGCGGGACCGGTGTCGAGGACGTCGAAGGTCAGGCCGTCGCGGCGGAAGCTGTCCACGGGCCCGACTCTGCCCCGACGGCCCGCCGGTCCATGCATCAGGTGGTGCGCAGACCGGAGAACGCGGTCGCGAGGACGGCGTCGGCGACGGCGTCGGCCGACAGCCGGCCGTCCGGGCGGTACCACTCGGTGAGCGAGTTGACCGTCCCGAACAGCAGCCGGGCGACGACCCCGGCGGGCACGTCGTCGCGCACGCTGCCCTCCGCCGCGGCGGCCCGCACGAGGTCGGTGACGACGCGGTCGAATTCGCGCCGTCGCCGGAGGGCGGCCAGCTCCACGGTGGAGTTGCCCCGCACCCGCAGCAGCAGCGTCACGAACGGCAGCTCGTCGGTGAGCACCCGGACCGAGCCGCGCACGACGTGCTCGAGGCGGTCGATGGCCGGGCCGCTGCCCGCCGCCGGCTCGGCCACGACGGCGAACAGGCCGTCGAGCGCCCGGTCGAGGGCCAGGCGCAGCAGCTCGTCCTTGCGGGGCACGTGGTGGTAGATCGCGGACTTCGTGACGCCCAGCCGGGAGGCGAGCTCGTCCATGCTCGTCGCCTCGTAGCCCCGCTCGATGAACGCGTGGACGGCGACGGCCAGCAGTGATTCGAGGGAGTGGCCGGGCCGCCCCCGCCGCGGGGTGAGGCCGTGTGACGGGGATCTCACGGCGGGGTAGACTTTACCGACCACTTGGTCAGTAAATGCGGAGGAGGGTCGCTTGTCCATCGATTCGCCCCCGGCGCCGGCAGGTCCGGCCGCCGACGGGTTGGCGGCACAGGCGCTGCAGCGGCAGTTCGAGGAGACCCTCGCCGCCGACCACCGCATCGAGCCGCGGGACTGGATGCCCGACGGCTACCGGAAGACCCTCGTCCGGCAGATCGCCCAGCACGCGCACTCCGAGATCATCGGCATGCAGCCCGAGGGCGACTGGCTGCTGAGCGCCCCCAGCCTGCGACGCAAGGCGATCCTGCTGGCCAAGGTGCAGGACGAGGCCGGCCACGGGCTGTACCTGTACTCGGCGGCCGAGACCCTCGGCGCCGACCGGGCCGACCTGACCGACAAGCTGATCGAGGGCCGGCAGAAGTACAGCTCGATCTTCAGCTACCCCACGCGCAGCTACGCCGACGTCGGCGTGATCGGCTGGCTGGTCGACGGGGCGGCGATCTGCAACCAGGTGCCGCTGTGCCGCAGCTCCTACGGGCCCTACGCGCGGGCGATGATCCGCATCTGCAAGGAGGAGTCCTTCCACCAGCGGCAGGGCTACGAGCTGCTGCTCACCATGATGCGCGGCACCCCCGAGCAGCAGGCGATGGTGCAGGACGCCGTCGACCGCTGGTGGTGGCCCTCGCTGATGATGTTCGGCCCGCCCGACGCCGACAGCCCCAACTCCGCGCAGTCCATGGCGTGGGGCATCAAGCGGCACAGCAACGACGAGCTGCGCCAGCGCTACGTCGACATGACCGTGCCGCAGGCGGAGTTCCTGGGCGTCACGCTGCCCGACCCCGAGCTGAGCCTCGATCCGGCGACCGGCCGCCACCGGTTCGGCGCGATCGACTGGGACGAGTTCCGCCGCGTGCTGGCCGGGGGAGGCCCGCGCAGCGCCGAGCGCATCGCCCGGCGGCGCGCCGCCCGTGACGACAACGCGTGGGTGGTCGAGGCGGCCACGGCGTACGCGGACAAGCACGCATCGGAGCCGCGCTCGTGAGCGACCTGACGGCCGAAGGCGGCCACGGCGCCGTCCCCACCGGGCCGGACGTGCCGGTGACGCCCGCGGCGGCAGCGGTGCGACGTGACTGGCCGCTCTGGGAGGTCTTCGTCCGCGGCAAGCGCGGGCTCAACCACGTGCACGTCGGCTCGCTGCACGCGCCGGACCCGGAGATGGCCGTGTACGCCGCACGCGACCTGTACACCCGCCGGAACGAGGGCGTGAGCATCTGGGTGGTCCGGTCCGCCGACGTCACGGCCTCGAGCCCCGACGAGAAGGACCCGCTGTTCGCACCGAGCGGCGACAAGGTCTACCGCCACCCCACGTTCTACGAGATCCCCGACGACGTCCCGCACATCTGACGCCGGGACCAGGAGAGGCATGCACGAGGAGACGGTCTACGACGCGCTCACCGCCGCGCACGGTGACGAGGCGCGCTGGGCGTTCGGCACCGGGTTCGACGACCCGCTGGCCGGTGTCGACACGACGATCCCCGAGGGGGTGGACCCGGCCGACCTCGGTGGCTACTGCCTGATGCTCGGCGACGACGCGCTCGTGCTCAGCCAGCGCCTCACCGAGTGGGTCACCCGCGCGCCGGAGCTCGAGGAGGAGGTCGCGATGGCGAACATCGCCCTCGACCTCCTCGGCCAGGCCCGGCTCCTGCTGTCCCGGGCGGGGTCGGCCGGCGTGCTCGGCCGGTCGAGGGAGCGCGCCGGACCGGGAGTGCCCGACGAGGACGCCCTCGCCTACTTCCGCGACGCGGCGGAGTTCCGCTGCTCGGCCCTGGTGACGGCGCCGGACGGCGACTTCGCACACGCCCTCGTCCGGCTCCTGGTCGCCTCGACCTGGCGGCTGGCGCTGGCCGTCCGGCTCCGCGGCTCGCGCGACCCCGTGCTGGCCGCCATCGCCGCCAAGGCCGTCCCCGAGCTGACGTACCACCGCGACCACGCGGCCCGATGGGTCCTGCGGCTCGGCGACGGGACGGCGCTGTCGCACCGCCGCGCCCAGGACGCCGCGGACGCCGTCTGGCCGCGCACGGAGGGCCTGTTCACCGCCACCGACGTCGAGCGGCGGCTCGCCGGCGCGGGCGTGGGTGTCGACCCGGCCGAGCTCCGGGACGAGGTGCGCGACGTGCTGACCCGGGTGCTCGCGCGGGCCGGCCTGCTGCTCCCGCCGTGGCCGGCCGACGCCCCGCCGCGCGGGCGCGCCGGTGAGCACGGACCCGAGCTGGCCCCGCTCCTCGACCGGCTGCAGGTCGTGGCCCGCGCCCATCCGGGAGGGACGTGGTGAGCGGGCGGACGCTGCGGCGGTCGGCGCGCGCCACGGCGCCCTCCCTCGATCCGCGGTCGGTGGCGGAGACGGTCGTCGACCCCGAGCTCCCGGTGCTCACGCTGGCCGACCTCGGGGTGCTGCGCGACGTCCGGCGCGAGGACGACGGCACCGTGGTCGTCGAGATCACCCCGACCTACTCGGGCTGCCCGGCGATGGGCGTCATGCGGGCGGACCTGGTGCACGCCCTGCACGAGGCCGGCTTCGACCGGACCGACGTCCGGACCGTCCTGTCGCCGGCCTGGACCACGGACTGGATCACCGCCGAGGGCCGCCGCAAGCTCGCCCAGGCCGGCATCGCCCCGCCCGGTCCGGCCCCGGAGCGGGCGCCGGGCCCGGTGCCCCTGGAGCTCGGCCCGTCCCGCCGGTCGGCCGCCTGCCCGCTGTGCGGCTCGGCCGACACCGAGGAGGTCAGCGAGTTCGGCGCGACCGCGTGCACGGCGCTGCGCCGGTGCCGGCAGTGCCAGGAACCGTTCGAGCACGTGAAGGAGCTCTGATGGGCGCTGTGCCCGTGCTGCCCCGGCGGCGGACGTTCCACCGGCTGACCGTCGCCCGGGTCGACCGGCTCACCGACGACGCCGCAGCGGTCACCTTCGACGTCCCGCCGGAGCTGGCGGACGCGTTCGCGTTCCGGCCGGGGCAGTCGCTGACGCTGCGACGGCTCGACGGCGGACGGGACGAGCGGCGCGACTACTCGATCTGCGCCCCGGCCGGGGCGTCCCTGCGGATCGGCGTCCGCGAGGTGCCCGGAGGGCTGTTCTCCTCCTGGCTGGTGCACGGGATCGGTCCCGGCGACGAGGTCGAGGTGCTGCCGCCGTCGGGCCGGTTCACCACCGACCTGTCCACCCCGGGGGAGCACGTCTTCGTGGTGGCCGGGTCCGGGATCACGCCGGCGCTCTCGCTGGCGTCCACGGCGCTGGCCGACGGGCGGTCCACCGTGACGCTGCTCTACGGCAACCGGCGGGCCGACACGGTGATGTTCGCCGACGAGCTGGCCGACCTCAAGGACCGGTACGGCCCGCGCCTGACCCTCCTGCACGTGCTCTCGCGGGAGGCCCGCGACGCCGACGTGACCAGCGGCCGGCTCGAGGGCGAGCGGCTGCGCCGGCTCGTCGGGTCGCTGCTCGACGCCCGTCAGGTGGACCACTGGTGGCTGTGCGGGCCGCACGGGCTGGTCACCGATGCCCGGGCCGCGCTCGCCGAGCTCGGTGTGCCGCGGGAACGGGTGCACCAGGAGCTCTTCTACGTCGACGACGTCCCGCCCGAGCCGGTGCGCGGGGACGCGGCCACCGTCGCCGGTCCGGCCAGCGAGGTGACCGTCGTCCTCGACGGCCGGGCCACGCCGCTGACCCTGCCCCGGGACGTGCCGGTGCTGGACGCCGCGCAGCGGGTGCGCGGCGACCTGCCCTTCGCCTGCAAGGGCGGCGTCTGCGGCACCTGCCGGGCGCGGGTCACCGAGGGGGAGGTGCGGATGCGCCGCAACTACGCGCTCGAGCCCGACGAGGTGGCGGCCGGCTACGTCCTGACCTGCCAGTCCCTGCCGGTGTCGGACCGGCTCACCGTCGACTACGACCAGTGAGGCGCGCCCCGGCACGCCCGGCGGCGTGGACAATGCAGGCATGCAGGAGCTGATCGTCCTCGTGGACGACACGGGACGGTCGATCGGCACCATGCCCAAGCCGCTGGTGCACCACGGCGAGACGCCGCTGCACCGGGCGTTCTCCGCCTACCTCTTCGACGAGAGCGGCCGCCTGCTCATCACCCGGCGCGCCGTCGGCAAGGCCACGTTCCCCGGGATGTGGACCAACACCGTCTGCGGCCACCCGGGCCCCGACGAGGACGACGCCGCCGCGATCGCCCGGCGGGCCCGTTTCGAGCTCGGGCTCGGCGTGGCCGACCTGCGCCCGGCGGTGGCCGGCTACCGGTACCGCGCGGAGTTCCGGGGTGTCGTGGAGAACGAGATCTGCCCGGTCTACCTCGGTCGCTTCACCGGCTCCCCGGCACCGGAGCCCACCGAGGTCGAGGAGTGGGAGCTGATGGACTGGGCCGGTTTCCGCCGCCGGCAGGAGTCCGAGGCCGACGCCTGGTCACCCTGGTGCCGGGAGCAGGCCCGCCTGATCGAGGACGCCGGGCTGGTGCCCGTCGCCTGACCCCAGGCACCAGCCCCGCCAGCGGTGCGGAGCCGCCCGATCTCACCGGGTGACTGACACGGGGACGGCGGCCGTCCTCCGGCGCGTCGTCCGGGGAACCTCGCGGAGGCCGCCGCCGCGCCTCCCTACCTTCCGGGCATGGAGCGACGGGCCTTCCTGCTCACCCTCGCCGCGGGGCTGGCGGGCGCCGCGGCGGCGCGCGGAACGGCGGGGCTGGTGGACACCGGTCCGGTCCGTCAGGCGCCACCCCTGGCAGCGGCGTCGGCGGCCACGGTCGAGGTGCCCGTGCCGGGGTCGCTCCCGCCGCCGGCCGGGGTGGTGCAGGGCCTGCCCGGCGACGGCGTCTCGCTGGCGCTCACCATCGACGACGGGACCAGCAGCGAGGTCGTGGGGGCGTTCGCCGCCTTCGCCACCGAGACCGGCACCCGGCTGACCCTGTTCCCCAACGGCTGCTACCGGTCGTGGGAGGAGAACGCGCCGGCGCTGCGCCCGCTCGTCGACTCCGGCCAGGTGGCGCTGGGCAACCACACGTGGTCCCACCCCGACCTCACCACGCTCGGGGACCGCGAGGTCGCCGAGGAGATCGGCCGCAACCGGGACTTCCTGCGCACGGTCTTCGGGGTCCGCGACAGCCCGTTCTTCCGTCCGCCGTTCGGTGCCCGCGACGAGCGCATCGACCGGATCGCCGCCGACCAGGGGCACCCGACCGTCGTCATGTGGAACGGCACGCTGGGGGACTCCCGGGTGCTCACCGCCGACGAGCTGCTGGCGGCGGCGCGGGAGTGGTTCACCGCGCAGCGCATCATCGTCGGGCACGCCAACCACGCGACGGTGACCACCGTCTACGGCGACCTGCTCGCCCTCATCGCCGAGCGCGGACTGCACACCGTGACCCTGGCCGACGTCTGGGCGACACCCGAGCAGCGGCTGCGCGGCGCGCTCGCGTCCGGGAGCGGCCGCATCGCCTGACCGCTTCTGGACCTGCGCCACGGCGCGGGTTCGGACAGGCTGTCGGGAACAGGGTCGGACGGAGGCGGAGGGTCGATGGAGGACAGCGGTGCCCTGAAGGGCCGGGTCGCACTGGTCACCGGCGGGGCCAGCGGGTTGGGCCGGGCGACGGCGGTGGCCCTGGCGGAGGCGGGGGCGCACGTCGTGATCGCCGACATCGACCCGGCCGGCAGCGAGCAGACCCGCGCCCAGGTCGCGGACCCGGGCGGATCGGCGGAGGTCGTCCCGCTGGACGTGACCGACGACGGGAACCGGCGCGCGGTCGTCGCGGACCTGTTCGAGCGACACGGGGACGCCTTCGACGTCCTGGTCAACGTGGCGGGCATCGACCGGCCGGGATACATCACCGACATCGGCCTCGACGACTACCGCCGGGTGCAGGCGGTCAACTGCGAGGGCCCGGTCTTCCTGACCAGCGAGTTCATGAAGCGGGTCCAGCACCTGCCCGAAGGCCGCAGCGCCGACGTGGTGCACATCGTGTCGCTCTCGGCGATCACCTCGGGCAGCGGGGCCATCGCCTACAACGGGTCCAAGGCCGGCTTCCTCAACGCGACCAGGTGCATCCAGCGGGAGCTGCGCGAGAAGGCCGTCCGGCAGCCCGACGGCAGCGAGCGGCCCTTCCCCTGCCGCGTGCAGGCGGTGATCCCGGCCGCCATGGACACTCCGATGATGGAGCAGTGGGGCATCCCCTCGCACCTGATGATGCCGCCGTCGGCGGTCGCCGAGATGGTGCGCACCCTGCTGCTCCTGCACCCCTCGGCATTCGTGCCGGAGATGCAGATCGTGCCGCGGCTCGAGCCGAACTTCCCCCGATGAGCGCGCCGCAGGAGGCAATCCCATGAGCGAGGCGATCCCATGAGCATGGCCGGGCCGCACGGCAGCGACCCCGACGACGGGATGGCCTCGGGGTGGGACGCGGATCAGTCCGGCGGCCACCTGGGCCCCGGCGACCTCGACCCCGACGAGGAGCGTCTGCTGGCCGCGCTGGAGCGGGATTCCGGCGGGCCACGGGAGCCACGGGGCGAGGAGTCGCCGCCCCGGGCACGGGCGGCCGAGGCCCCACGGCAGCCGCGGGGCGGACCGCCGGACGACGGGCTGACCCCGGTCTTCGCCGAACCGGACCTGGACGAGCGCCCCGACTGAGCCGCCAGATGGCCTGGGGTCGCCGCCGGATGGCCGGTCGACCGGGGCTCAGGATCGGGGCGCTGAGGACGGGGCGACCGGGCGGCACCAGTCAGCGAGGGCGCCGAACGTGGCGCGGGCGGAGTCGACCATGACCGCCGGGTCCCCGCCGGCCGCCACGCGCTCCCGGGTGACGCGCCGGAACGCGGCCCACATGGACCCGGTGGCGGCGCCGTAGGGGGAGAAGGCGGTCACCCGCACGTCGGCGAGGGCCGGCAGCGAGGCGAGGTGCCGGTCGATGACGACCCCGCCGAGGGTCGAGCCCTCCAGCACGTACAGGCGGCCGAGCGCCTGGTCGGTGCCGTGGACGGGGGACAGCCGGGGGCTGCCGGCCGCGGGTGCGGACCCCAGCGTCCGCAGGTCGTCCGCGAACAGCCGTGCCCGCCGGCGACGCGGCCAGTCGACGGCAGCGGCGTCGGCCGGGAACCCGGCCGCCCACCGGTCCAGATCCGCCTCCGCCGCGACCCAGAAGGCGTGCATGCGGTCGAGGATCCGGATCAACCGGGCACGCTCCAGGCCGGGATGCAGCAGGTCGAGGGTGCGCTCGACGTCCTCGTGCTCCGCGGCGGTACCCAGCCGCAACCGGCGCAGCACGTCGTCGGTCCCGCTGCGGCCCTCGGCATGCGCAGCACCGTGTCCCGCAGCCATCTCGGCGAGCGTAGGTGACGGCCGGCCGATGTCTGCGGCGAGCGGTCAGCGCGGGGTGAGGCGTGCCGCGCGC
>CADCTN010000079.1 GCA_902805535.1 uncultured Blastococcus sp.
CACCATCGGCCGCGAGGCCTACATGGACGCCGGTGACACGTTCGGCGACGTCGCGATCCTGCTCGATGCCGACAGCCCCACCGAGGTCCTCCAGCAGGCCGCCACCCTCGAGCAGCTCGGCGAGGAGCGCACGCAGGTGCTGGGGCAGCTCGAGGTGGCCGAGGCCCAGGTTGCCCGGGCCGACGAGGCCGCCCGCACCGCCGTGGCCGAGCGCGACCAGCTCGCCCACGCCGCCGCCGAGAAGCAGGCCGCCGCGAACGCGCAGCTGACCGCCGCGCAGGGAACCTACGACGCCGTCGCCGCCGAGAAGGCCGCCCTCGACGCCCAGCTGCGTGAGGCCGAGATCCGGCTGCTGACGCTGCAGGGCGAACGGGACGCCCAGGCCGCATGGGACGCCCAGCAGGCGGTGGCTGCGGCCGCGGCGCCCACGCTCCGCGCCGCCGGTGGCGCCGTCGCCCCGACCACCGGCCGGGTCACCAGCTGCTACGGGTCCCGCTGGGGCACCCTGCACGCCGGTGTCGACATCGCGGCCCCCATCGGCACGCCGGTCTACACGCCCGAGGACGGCATCGTCCTGCAGGCCGGCCCCGCCAGCGGCTTCGGCCTGGCCGTCGCCGTCCAGCACGGGGACGGGACCATCACCGTCTACGGGCACGTGAACCAGATGTTCGTCTCCGCCGGCCAGGTCGTGCAGGCCGGCCAGCAGATCGCCGAGGTGGGCAATCGCGGCCAGTCCACCGGTCCGCACCTGCACTTCGAGGTGCACACCGGCGGCCTGTACGCCAACCGGGGCAACCCGGTGCCGTGGCTCAGCGCCCGCGGCATCTCCCTCGGTGGGAGCTGCTGAGCCCTCGTCGAACTGGGTGCGGCGAGCCGGGCCGGATGCTGCGGTCAGCTCTTGCGCAGGAGCCGGCCCAGCATCCCGCCCGCGCCGCCGACGGTGCGCGCGGCGAGCTGAAGGATGGGCCCGCCGGGGATGCCCGGCACCGCCTGCACGATCGGGGCCAGCCGCAACAGGCCGCCGACGTCGTGGACCTTGAGCCTGCGCAGGGCCACCGCGGGCACCGGGTTGATCCGGCCCGAGGCGGCATCCAGCAGGAGCTCCGCCGAACCTTCCACCGCGGGCCCGTCGATCCGGCCGGGGGACTCCTGCCGCACCGTCCACCCGCCGCTCGCGGACACGAAGGTCCAGCCGCCGTCAGGGGTGGCGAGCGTGACCGCCCCGTCGATGGACAGCGACGCGGCCAGCGCACCGGTCACATCGGTCAGCGCGGCGAGGCCGGACTGCAGGACCTCCGGCGGCGGGGGAGCCGCACCGCAGGAGACGAGGTCCAGGCCGTGGACGGCGAGCTCGTAGGCCTGCCCGAGGACGACGCTCAGCAGCGGGATGCGGCCCACGACCGACACGGTGAGGGCGGTGTCGAGCTCCTCGGGCTCGTCGGCCAGGAAACGGGCGGTGGCCTCGCGGTTGCGGCGCAGGCCGGCGAGGACCTCCGCCCGGGACGCATCGCGGTGCGCGGCGGTGACCCGGGCGTTGGTGGCGTCGACGTCCGGCACCGTCCCCGTGCCACCGGCGCGCGCGGAGGCGATCAGGCCGGCCATGGCGGTGTGGTCGTCCCAGCAGCCCAGGTGCACGCAGATCTCGTGTGCCCGCCAGCCCCCGAGCCGGGAGGCGTGGGTCAGGTCGACTGACCCGGCGCGCTCGATGAACGCGTCCCACGCGCCCAGGACCCGGTCTGCGACCTCGTCCCGGCCGGCGTCCGCCATGCCCTGGTGTCCTCGCACGCCTGCCGCCCTACCCCTGCGGCGCCCGGGCAGACGTCGAACCCGGAGGCGGGGGAGTGGCGCTCGCCACGGCCCCGTGCTGGACGCCCCCCTGAGGGGTGACATCGAGGTCAAGGACCGGCGCCGTCGGGCCGATCGCCGGACTGTGACCGTTCGACTCCCTGGAGACCGCCGCGGGGCCGACGCGCCCGCCGCTCCCAGGTCCGGCTTCTTCTCCAGGATAGGTGCCGCCCTGCTCGCCGGCCTGTACCGCACGCTGGCCGAGGACGCCGATCGGGCCGCCTACTGGGTGCGCCACGTGCGCAACGGTGTGCTGCTGACCGAGATCGCCGCGTGGTCGACCGTCGGATACACGTTCCTCACCGAGACCCCGGCCCGCCACCACCCCGTGATCCTGGCGCTCGCGGGCGTTGTGATCGTCGCCGTTCCCGGGCTCCTCCTGCTGCCGCTGCACGAGATGATGCGGGACTCCCGCGGGCCGACGCTGTTCTACCTGTGGAGCTGCACGACGACCGTCGTGGTCATCATCGGCACGCGACTGGACGGGGGCGCGTCGAGCCCGCTCGACGGTCTGCTCTTCGTGACGCTGACCTTCACGGCGGTGGCCTACTCCCCGTACGGCGTGGTGGCCACGGGCGTCATGATGACCAGCAGCTACTTCCTCTTCGTCGAACTGCCCGGCGTGAGCACCTCGGGACTGTTCTTCCTCACGTTGCTCGGCTCGATCACCATGATCTGCGCCCTGGCCTCCGCCAACTCCTGGGCGGCCCACGACCGGCAGGTCATGCTCATCCGCACTCAGGAGACCCTCGCGGCCACGGATCCGCTCACCGGCATCCCCAACCGGCGGGCCTTCATGGACCGGGTGGCGAGTGCGGTGCGCGACGCGGCCCGCGACCAGCGGACCGCCGTCTGCCTCGTCGACCTCGACGGGTTCAAGGCCGTCAACGACGCCGGCGGGCACGCGGCCGGCGACGCCATCCTGAAGGCCGTCGGCATCGCCCTGGGAGGGGCGGTCCGGGAGACCGACACCGTCGCCCGGCTGGGCGGCGACGAGTTCGCCGTCCTCGCCGACGCCTCGGCGGGCACCTCGGGCGAGATGCTCGCCGAGCGCCTCCGGGCCGCCGTCGCCCACGCCGGGGGCGTGGCAGGGGTGACCGCCAGCGTCGGGGTGGCCGAGGTCGAGCCCGGGGACGACGTGGAGGCGCTCATGCACCGCGCGGACGCCGCCATGTACCGGTCCAAGACCGCCGGCGGGAACCGGGTCAGCAGCCTCGCGTACTGAGCCGCGCGGCGCGCCTCCCGTCCTCCCGCGGGTCGCTGGATGACTCTGCGTGATGGCACGGGCGGTATTGCTCACACTACCGACGATCGCCACCCGGCCGGCTGCGCGATGGCGGGGGCGTGGCTCCGGGCAACTCGCCAGGATGGGTGGACGTGTCTCCACGAGCGTGATATTGGCGCTTGACCAGCAACTAAGCAGGACGGAGATGACCTTCAGTCACATTCGCACCATCCGTCCCAGCCGGGCTGGCGCGATCCCCCCTCCATCGTGCACACTGGTCCCAGGAGCCCTGCTCCGTCATTGCCGAATACAGCGCGTCACCGAGTCGACTGGTCCGTAGGGGAAGACGAGACCAATCGAGTCGATGGAGGTGCCTCGTGCAGCGACGGTCTACCCAGGGTGTCGTCTTCGTGCACGCGTGCCCGAAGGCGCTCTGCCAGCACGTCGAGTGGGCGCTCGAGCGCGTCGTCGGCGCGCCGGTCTCCCTGTCGTGGGCTGACCAGCCCGCGGCACACGGTTCCTACCGTGCCGAGGTGGCCTGGACGGGTGCGCCCGGTACCGCCGCTCGGTTGGTCGCTGCCCTCCGGGCGTGGCCGATGCTGCGCTTCGAGGTCACCGAGGAAGCCAGTCACGGCAACGACGGCGAGCGGATGTCCTACGTGCCCGGTCACGGGGTCTTCCGCGCGCCGACCAGCGCCAACGGCGACATCATGATCAGCGAGCAGCAGCTCCGGCAGCTCGCCGCGACGGCCTCGTCGGCCGAGGCCTTCCGGCACGGCGTCGACGAGCTCCTGGGCGCGGCGTGGGACTCCGACCTCGAGATCTACCGCCACGCCGGCGACGGCAGCCCGGTCACCTGGCTGCACCAGGTCGTCTGAGATCACAGCTCCGCTACGACCCGCCCCGGTGCCACGGGCAGTCGTCGTAGCCTGAGAACCGGTCGTCCGGGCGCCGTCGGGGAAGCGGCGTCCGGACGACCTCTCTCGTCGGTGAGGTACGGCAGGGGCCCGGCAAGGGCCCCGCCTCAGAGCGGGATGTTCCCGTGGGCCCCACGCCCGGGAGGAACGGCGGCGAGCGCGGCGACCAGCCTGCGCCTGGTCTGCGACGGCTCCACCACCTCGTCCACGACGCCGATCTGCAGCGCCCGGTTCACGCCGCCGGCGATCCGCTCGTGCTCCTCGGCGAGCTGCGCGTGCAGCGCCTCGCGCTCGCCCGGCGGGACGGCGGCCAGCTTCTTGCGGTGCAGGATGCCGACCGCGGCCTTCGCGCCCATGACGGCGACCTCGGCACCGGGCCAGGCGAACACCGCGGTGGCCCCCAGGGATCGCGCGTTCATCGCGATGTACGCGCCGCCGAAGGACTTGCGGGTCACCAGCGTCACCCGCGGGACCACCGCCTCGGCGAAGGCGTGCAGCAGCTTCGCCCCGCGCCGCACCACGCCGTCCCACTCCTGGCCGACACCGGGCAGGTAGCCGGGCACGTCGACGAGCACGACCAGCGGCACCCCGAAGGCGTCGCACATGCGCACGAACCGGGCGGCCTTCTCCGCCGAGGCGGAGTCCAGGCACCCGCCCAGGCGCAGCGGGTTGTTGGCGATCACCCCCACGGTCCGTCCGGCCAGCCGCCCGAGGGTGGTGACGACGTTCGGCGCGAAGCGCGGGTGCATCTCCAGGCCGGGGCCGTCGAGCAGGGTGGCAATGAGCGGCTTCACGTCGTAGGCGCGCTGCTTCTGCTCGGGCAGCAGTGCGCCCAGGTCGACGTCCGCCTCGTTCTCGACCGACGCGAAGGTGCCCTGGGCTGCCAGCAGGTCCACCGCCATGCGGGCGGTCTCCAGCGCCGCCGGCTCGGAGTCGGTGACGACGTGGACGACGCCGCTGCGCCGGCCGTGCGTGTCGGGGCCGCCCAGCTTCTCCTGGTCGACGTCCTCACCGGTCACCGAGCGGACGACGTCGGGACCGGTGACGAAGACGCGACCGGCCGGCCCCATGATCACCAGGTCGGTCAGCGCCGGTCCGTAGGCCGCGCCGCCGGCGGCCGGGCCCAGGACGACGGAGATCTGCGGGATCCGGCCCGAGGCCCGGACCATCGCCGCGAACACCTCACCGACCGCGTGCAGGGCGGTGACGCCCTCGGCCAGCCGGGCGCCGCCGGAGTGCCAGATGCCGACCGAGGGCACCCGCTCGCGCAGCGAGGTGTCGATGGCGTCGACGATGTGCCGGCAGCCGTCGACGCCCATGGCGCCGCCCATCACCGTCGGATCGGTGCAGAAGGCGACCACCGGGCTGCCGTTCACGGTGCCGCGCGCGGCGAGGACGCCGGAGGTGTCGCGGGCGGCGAGGAGCTGCACCGACCCCGGGTCGAAGAACCGCTGGAGGCGGTCCTCGGGGTCGCGCGGGTCGGGGGTCGGCAGGGTGGGGGCGGCCTGCACGGTTGTCACGAGCTCTCCTCGCTGGGCGGGACGGGGCCGGGCTGTCGGGGACGGCGTCTAGGCCGGGTACATCTAGGCCGGGTACTTCTAGGCCGTGGTGAAGACGAGCGCGATGTTGTGGCCGCCGAAGCCGAAGGAGTCGTTGACGGCTGCCGTGAGGGTGGTGCGCCGGGGCTCGTGGCGCACGATGTCGAGCGCCTGGACGGCCGCGTCGTCGTCCGGGTTGTCCAGGTTGGCCGTCGCCGGCACCACCTGCTCGCGCAGCGCCAGGATGGTGAAGATCGACTCCAGGGCGCCGGCGGCGCCCAGCAGGTGGCCGGTCTGGCTCTTCGTGGCGCTCACCAGGACGTGGTCGCCCAGCGAGGAGCGGATCGCGGCCGCCTCGGCCGTGTCGCCGACGGGGGTCGACGTGGCGTGGGCGTTCACGTGCCCGATGTCGGCGGTGCTGAGCCCGGCGTCCCGGATCGCGGCGGTGATCGCCCGGCCGGCGCCCTCGCCCTCGGGGTGGGGGGCGACGAGGTCGTAGCCGTCGGCGGTCGCGCCGGCGCCGGCCAGGCGCGCGTGGATGCGGGCCCCCCGGGCCTTCGCCGCGTCGGCCCGCTCGAGCACGATGCAGGCCGCGCCCTCGCCGAGCACGAAACCGTCGCGGGCCTTGTCGAACGGGCGGGAGGCGCGCTCGGGCTCGTCGTTGCGGGTGGACATCGCGCGCATCGCGGCGAACCCGGCCATGGGCAGCGGGTGCACGCAGGCCTCGGTCCCGCCGACGACGACGACGTCCGCGCGGTCGAAGCGCAGCAGGTCCAGCCCCCAGCGGATCGCCTCGGCGCCGGACGCGCAGGCGCTGACCGGGGCGTGCACGCCGCCCTTGGCGCCGATGGCCAGGCCGACGGCCGCGGCGGGCCCGTTGGGCATGAGCATCGGGATGGTGAAGGGGGAGACCCGCTTGGGGCCCTTCTCCTCCAGGACGTCGTCCTGGCCGAGCAGGGTGAGCGCGCCACCGATGCCGGTGCCGATGACGACGGCGACCCGCTCGGCGGGCACGCCGGCGTCGGCGGCCCCCGAGTCCCGCCACGCCTCCTCGGCGGCGATCACGGCCACCTGCTGGCTGCGGTCCAGGCGCCGGGCGCGCACCCGGTCGATCTGGTCCGCCGGGTCGGTGGCCAGCCGGGCCACCAGCTGGGCGGGGTAGTCCTTGATCCAGTCGTCGGTGATCCGGCTGACCCCCGACCGCCCGGCGAGCAGCGCGTCCCAGGTGCTGGCGACGTCGCCGCCCAGAGGCGTGGTGGCACCGAGTCCGGTGACGACGACGTCGGTGACGGACGTGCTCATGACGATTCCTCCTGGTGCTGCTGCCGGGCGGTGGTGGGGTGCTCTTACTGGTTCTTCTCGATGTAGCTGATCGCGTCGCCGACGGTCTTGATGTTGCCGAGCTCGTCGTCGGGGATGGCGACACCGAACTTGTCCTCGACGGCGGTGGCGATCTCCACCATCGACAGCGAGTCGACATCGAGGTCGTCGGTGAACGACTTCTCGGGGGTGGCGTCGGCCGGGGTCACACCGGCGACCTCCTCCAGGATTTCGGCGATACCGGCCTGGATGTCTGCGGTGCTGGGCACGCGGGGTCCTCTCTCTCGGATGGTGACGCCAGGCCGACCGGCCCGTCGTCGTCGTCCGGGACGCGTGTCCCGGCAGTCGGTGGGGTCAGGGCAGGACCAGGACCTGGCCGGCGAAGGTGAGCCCCGCGCCGTAGCCGAGCACGAGGGCGAGGTCGCCGCTCTTCGCCTCGCCGCTCTCCAGCAGCGCCGACAGCGCCAGCGGCACGGACGCCGACGACGTGTTGCCCGAGCGCACGATGTCGCGGGCGATGACCGTCCGTTCCGGCAGATTCAGCCGCTTGGCCATGAGCTCGATGATGCGGAGGTTGGCCTGGTGCGGGGCGAAGACGTCGATGTCCTCGGGCCCCACGCCTGCGCGACGCATCGCCTCGACGAGGGTGTCGGTGAGCTTCGAGGTGGCCCAGCGGTACACCGCCTGGCCCGCCATGCTCATGCCCGTCTCACCCTGCGGGATGGCGATGGCCTCGTGCAGGTCGCCGTCGCTGCCCCACACGACCGGGCCGATCGCGGGCTCATCGGACGGCCCGACCACGGCAGCGCCGGCGCCGTCGGCGAAGATGATCGCGGTCGACCGGTCGGTCAGGTCGGTGTAGTCGGTCAGCCGTTCACCGCCGACGACCAGGGCGTTGCGCGCCGATCCCGAACGGATCGCGTCGGCCGCCGCACTGAGCGCATAGCACCAGCCGGCGCACCCGGCGTTGACGTCGAACGCGCCCGGTCGTGGCACGCCGATCTGGTGGGCGATGCGCGGAGCCAGACCCGGGATGGCCTTCGGCGGGCTGGTCGTGGCCAGCAGCACGAGGTCGATGTCGCTGGCATCGAGGCCGCTGGCTGCCAGCGCCTTGCCGCCCGCGGCGACCGACATCTCCACGAGCGTCTCGTCGGGCTCGGCCCAGCGGCGCTCGGCGATGCCGACGCGTGACTGGATCCACTCGTCGTTGGTGTCCATCATCTGCGCCAACTCGTCGTTGGTGACCCGCCGACGAGGGCGGTAGCTCCCGATGCCCAGGATGCGGGCGCCGGGGACGCCCTGCGGCAGCTGCAGTCCGGTCATACCGAGACCTCCGGGTAGAGACGGGCGATGGGATCACCGGCGTCCACGAGGTCGCCCTCGTGCACGAGCCACTCGGCCAGTACCCCGTCGTAGCCGGCGGAGACATGGACCTCCTCGCGGCGGCTCCGGATGAGGCCGAGGGGGGTGCCGGCCGGCAGGTGGCTGCCCTCGGCCACCTCGGCCGGCGAGACCGTGCCGCGCAGGGGGGAGACGACGACCCGCCAGTCGGGCAGGTGCTCGGCCTCGGGGCGGCCGCGCTCGGCCCCGATGAGCTCGCGAGCCCGGTCCAGGTCGCCGGGACCGGTCAACGCCACGATCTCGACCGCCTCGCCGTTGACCCGGTGGCCCTTCCACTCGCGCTTGGCCAGGCCGGCCAGGGCGCCGGCGGGCGGCAGCTCGATCACCGCGCTGACGCCGAGCTCGCGCATCGTCGCCAGGCAGGCGTCGAAGCGCACCGGGCTGGTGACCTGGCTGATCAGCCGGGCCAGCGCCTGGGCGCCGGTGTCGACCGCGTGGCCGTCGGCGTTGGACAGCAGCAGGCGGCTGGGCTCGGCCGGTCCGAGCCCGCCGACCAGCCCCTCGAGCTCGGTCCGCGCGGTGGACATGTACTCGGTGTGGAACGCGCCGGCGACCGAGAGCGGCATGATCCGCGCCTTCGCGGGCGGGTCGGCCTTGAGCGCCGCCAGGCCGTCCAGCGCTCCGGCGGCCACGATCTGCCCGGCGCCGTTCATGTTGGCCGGGGTGAGCCCGTGCTGCGCGATCGCGGCGAGCACCTCGTCGGGGTCGCCGCCCAGGACGGCGGACATGCCGGTGGGCGTCTGGGCGCAGGCGGCGGCCATCGCCCGGCCGCGGACGGCGGTCAGTGCGATCGCCGCCTCGATGGAGAGGACTCCGGCCAGCGCGGCGGCGGTCAGCTCGCCCACGCTGTGCCCGGTGATGACGACGTCGCGCCCGGCGTGCGGGGCGTGCGACACCGGGCCGGGCAGGCCGCCGAGCTCGCGGGCCACGAACAGGCTCATCGCGACGACCAGCGGCTGGGTCACCGCGGTGTCCTTGATGGCCTCGGCATCGCCGGTGGTGCCGAGGGTCAGCAGGTCCGCGTCGGCGATGGCGCCGGCCCAGCGGAAGAAGGACTCCGCGCCGGGCAGGTCGAGCCAGTCGGTGAGCATTCCGGGTTTCTGCGCGCCCTGTCCGGGGGCGAGGACGGCCAGCACTCCTTCACCGTGCCAGTGATCTTGCGGGCGCGGGGCTGTGTGCGGCACGAAAGCGCACCGGTGAACTTTGTGGGAACCCTCCAAAGTCCGCGGCACGTAACGGCCCGTTCACGCCGCTGACTGGTGGGAAACACCTCATCCCCGTCCGGCGGTACCTCCGCCGGTGCCGTCGTCAGCGCCAGGGCGAGCGTTCGCGGTCCAGCTCGGCGAGGGCCAGGGCCACCTGCAGGGTCCAGCTGCCGCGCGGATCGGTCGGCGAGACGCCGGTGAGGTCGGCGGCCCGCTTGAGCCGGTACCGGACGGTGTTGGGGTGCACGAAGATGGCGCGGGCGCTCGCCTCCAGGTTCCCGCCGCTGGCGAGCACCGCGCGCACCGTCTCCAGCACCTCGCGACCCGCGGCCTGCAGGGGAGCGGCGACGCGCTCGTACAGCGCGGTCCGGGCGAGCGGGTCGCCGTCCAGCGCCCGTTCGGCCAGCAGGGCGTCGGCCCGCACCGGCCGGGGCGCGTCGGGCCAGGCGCGGGCAGCGCGCAGCCCGGCCAGCGCCGCGGCCGCGGACTCACCGGCCCGGCCCAGTCCGTCGACCACGGGGCCGGTCACCACCGGGCCGTCCCCGAACTCCTCGCTCACCCGGTCGGCCGCCTCCGCCAGCTCCTCCACGCGGCCCAGGACCACCACCAGCTGGTCGGCGTGCACGCCGACCAGGACCTCGCTGCCCAGCGAGCGCGCGGTCCGGCGCACGGTGGCGTGCGGGTCGCCGGAGCCGGTGGGGGTCGCCCCGACCAGCACGAGCACCGGCGTGCTGGTGGCCCAGCCCAGCGCGGCGGCCCGGCCGGACAGCTCCTCGGAGCGCTCGCCGCGCACCAGGGCGTCGACGACCAGTGCCTCCAGCCGCGCGTCCCAGGCCCCCCGGGTCTCGGCGAAGCTGGCGTAGACGTGCGCGGTCGCGAAGGCCACCTCGCGGCTGAACTGCAGGACGGCCAGGTGCAGGGCGTCCTCGTCGCCCGGCTCGGCCACCGAGGACACGTGGTCCTCCAGCACGTCCACGGTCACCTGGATGAGGTCGACGGTCTGCTTCAGGGCGACGACGCGGACCAGCTCGCGCGGCGCCGCGCCGAACACGTCGCCGGTGAGGCGGGGCGGCTTCCCGGGGTTGCGGCACCACTCCACCAGGGAGGCGATCCCGGCCTGGGCCACGAGGGTCACCCAGGAGCGGCGGTCGGCCGGCATGGCCCGGAACCAGGAGAGCTGCTCGTCCATGCGGGCGACCGCGCGCGTCGCGAGCGCGCCCGAGGAGCGCTCCAGCCGCCGGATCGTGGCCTCGGACGGCGGGCGGTCGCTCACCCGGCTCATCACGCGGTCAGCGTGTCACGGTGGGCGGCGTCGGGGAGAGTGGGGCGGTGGAGGTTCCCCCGGACGGCGCGGCGGCCGTCACCCGCACGCGTGCCCCGGCCCCGGTGCCGGTCACCGTCGGGGTCACCGCACTGAGTCTGCTGGTGCTCGCACTGCTCGGAGCCGGGATCCGGAACTCCTTCGCACCCCAGCTGCGCCTGGACGCGGCGGTCAGCCAGTCCCTCTACGCCGGCGACGACCGGGTGCCGGCCCTCGACGTCCTGCTGGAGGTGCTGACCGCGCCCGGGCTGTCGTGGGTGCGGGTCGCGGTCTTCCTGCCCGTGCTGGTCTGGCTGGTCCGGCGCGGCTCCTGGTGGACGGCGGGCTGGCTGGTCACCGCGGTCGTCCTCGTCGCACCGCTGACCTCACTGCTGAAGCAGTACTTCGGCCGGGTGCGCCCGCCCATGGAGGACGGCGGTGCGCGGTACGAGTCGCTGAGCTTCCCGAGCGGGCACTCCTCGGGCATCGCCACCCTGGTCACCGTCGCGCTGGTCCTGCTGTGGCCGTCGGTCAGCGCCCGCGCCCGGCGGTGGTCGGTCGTCGTCGGCGTCGTCCTGGTGGTGCTGGTCGGGCTGACCCGCATGTGGCTCGGCGTGCACTACCTGTCCGACGTCGTCGGCGGGTGGTCGCTCGGGCTGGCGTGGACCCTCGGGACGGCGCTGCTGTTCGGGGCCCTGCCCGGTGGCCGGGCGGCGCTCCGGTGAGCGGTCTCGACCAGCGCGTCGTGCTCGCGGCCGGCGACGGCTCGCTCGGCCCGCTCCTGCGGGTGGCCGACGACCGGCTGGACCCGCACGCCGGCTACGGCCGCCACGAGCACCGGGCCGTCGACGTCGTGGCCGTCGTGCTGGCCGGCGGAGTGCGGCACCGCTGGGCCGGGGACGCCGAGCTCTGCGCGGGAGACGTCGCGGTGCTGCGGGCCGGCGCGGGTCTGGAGCACGACGAGGTGGCCGGGCCCGACGGGGCGCGGGTGCTGCAGTGCTACCTGCGCAGCGCCCGGCCGGGAGCGGACCCCTCGCACGAGGTGCACCGCCGGGCGTCGGGCTGGGTCGACCTGGGCCGCGTGGACGCGCGACTGTGGGTGGCCCGCCCGGGCCCGGGCTCCGCGGTGGCCGTGCCGCCGGGGCTGCTGCTGGTCCGCGGGGTGGACGGGGTCGTCGTCGAGCAGCAGGGCGGGCGCGACGTCGAGGGCCCGGCGGCCGTGCTGGTCTGGCAGCTTGACACCGAACGCCCAGCCTGGACGAAGGAGTGAGCATGGACCCGGCCGACCCGCAGGGGCCCGCGGCGAGCGGGCCGGCGGTGGGGGGCGCGGGGGTCCTCTCGCTGCTGTCCGCGGCCTACAACGACGCCGACCGCACCATCGACCTGCGCCGCCGGTTGCACCGCTGTCCCGAGATCGGGCTGCACCTGCCGCGCACGCAGGAGCTGGTGCTCGACGCCTTCGCCGAGCTGCCCGTCGAGGTGACCACCGGGAGGTCGACCAGCTCGGTGGTCGCCGTGCTCCGCGGAGCGCGGCCCGGCCCGACCTACCTGCTGCGCGGGGACATGGACGGGCTGCCGGTGCACGAGGACACCGGGCTGCCCTTCGCCTCCGAGCACCCGGGGGTGATGCACGCGTGCGGGCACGACACCCACGTGGCCATGCTGCTGGGTGCGGCCCGGCTGCTCGCCGAGCGGCGCGACGAGCTCACCGGCCAGGTGGTCTTCATGGTGCAGCCGGGCGAGGAGGGCTTCCACGGGGCGCGGTACATGCTCGAGGAGGGCCTGCTGGACGTCGTCCCCGAGGCCCCGGTCAGCGGCGCGTTCGCGCTGCACATCTCCTCGACGCTGCCCAGCGGCAGCGTGCACGTCCGGCCCGGCCCGATGATGGCCGCCGCCGACCGGTGGCGGATGACCGTCCACGGCCGCGGGGGGCACGCCTCCGACCCCTCGGCCGCGGCGGATCCGATCCCGGTGGCCGCCGAGATCGTGCTGGCCCTGCAGTCGATGGTGACCCGCCGGGTCGACGTGTTCGACCCGGCGGTCGTCACGGTCGCCCACATCACGGCCGGCTCCACCGACAACGTCATCCCGGACACGGCGTTCATGGAGGGGACGATCCGGACGCTGTCGGCCGAGCGGCGGGCCGACGTCGTGGCCTCCGTGCGGCGGGTGGCCACGCACGTCGGCGCCGCGCACGGCCTGGAGGTCGAGTTCGAGCACGAGGAGGGCTATCCGGTGACCGTCAACGATGCCGGTGCCGCGGCGGCCGTGCTGGACGCGGCGAAGGAGCTGCTGGGGGAGCGGGCCAGCACCCTGTTGCGCGCGCCGCTCATGGGCGCCGAGGACTTCTCCTACGTGCTGCAGCGGGTACCCGGTGCCATGGCCTGGCTGGGCGCCTGCCCGCCGGGGCTGGACCTAGCCACCGCCCCGGCGAACCACTCGAACGTGGTCGTCTTCGACGAGGAGCCGCTGCCGGCCGGGGTCGCGCTCTACGCCCAGATGGCGATGCGGGCCCTCGCCGGCTGAGGCCCCGTCCCCCACCCGCGTCCAGGGGGCGAGGGGTGGGGGACGGGGCCCTGACTCACGTGGCCGGGCTGGGGTCCGAGCGCTCGTCGGCGGGTGCGGCCTGCACGTCCCGGACCTGGTACTTGTCCACGGCCTCCTTGACCACCGCACGGTCCAGCAGGCCCCAGTCGGCCAGCGAGGCCAGCGTGCGGACGACGACGGACTCGGCGTCCACGTGGAAGTGCCGGCGCAGGGCGGGGCGGGTGTCGGAGAGGCCGAACCCGTCCGTGCCCAGCGACTGCATCCCGTGCGGGGCGTACGGCGCGATCAGGTCGGGCACCGCGCGCATCCAGTCCGACACGGCGACGACCGGCCCTTCGGCGTCCTGCAGCCGCGAGGTGACGTAGGGGACCTGGGGCTCCTCCTCCGGGTGCAGGAGGTTGTGCTCGGCCACCGCGTCGGCCTGGCGGCGCAGCTCGCCCCACGAGGTCACCGACCAGACGTCCGCCGACACGTTCCAGTCGTCGGCCAGCAGCTCCTGCGCCCGCAGGGCCCACGGCACCGCGACACCGGAGGCCAGGATCTGCGCCTTGGCCGCGGGCCCTCCGTCAGCGGAGAGCTGCGGTCCCTCGGCGTAGCGGTACATGCCCGCGAGGAGACCCTGGAGGTCGAGGTTCTCCGGCTCGGCCGGCTGGACGAAGGGCTCGTTGTAGACCGTCAGGTAGTACATGACGTCGGCGGAGCGGTGCCCGCCGAGCGGGGAGCCGGCGTCGTCGCCGTACATCCGCACGATCGCGTCCCGGGTGATGTGCGCGACCTCGTAGGAGAACGCCGGGTCGTAGGACACCACCGCGGGGTTGGTGTGCGCCAGCAGCAGCGAGTGCCCGTCCTCGTGCTGCAGGCCCTCGCCGTTGAGGGTGGTCCGGCCGGCGGTGGCGCCCAGGATGAAGCCCCGGGTCATCTGGTCGGCCGCGGCCCAGAAGCTGTCACCGGTCCGCTGGAACCCGAACATCGAGTAGAAGATGTAGATCGGGATCATCGGCTCGCCGTGCGTGGAGTACGAGGTGCCGACGGCGGTGAACGACGCCGTGGAGCCGGCCTCGTTGATGCCCTCGTGCAGGATCACGCCCTGCTCGGACTCCTTGTAGGCCATCATCAGCTCGCGGTCGACCGAGGTGTAGCGCTGGCCGGCCGGGTTGTAGATCTTGTGGCTGGAGAACAGCGAATCGAGGCCGAACGTGCGGGCCTCGTCCGGGATGATCGGCACGAAGCGGGGGCCGAGCTCCTTGTCCTTGAGCAGCTCCTTGAGCAGGCGGACGAACGCCATCGTCGTCGCCACCTCCTGCTTGCCCGACCCGCGGCGCAGGATGTCCAGCGCCTTGTCGTCGGGGGCCTTGAGGAGCTTGGCCTCCGAGCGACGGCGCGGCACGACGCCACCCAGCTGCCGGCGCCGCTCGAGCATGTAGTCCAGCTCGTCCGAGCCCGGCTGCGGCTTGTAGTACGGCGGCAGGGTCTTGTCGAGCGCGGAGTCGGGGATGTCCAGGTAGAGGCGGTCGCGGAAGAGCTTGAGGTCCTCGGCGGTCAGCTTCTTCATCTGGTGCGTGGAGTTGCGGCCCTCGAAGTGGCTGCCCAGGGTCCAGCCCTTGATGGTCTTGGCGAGGATGACCGTCGGCTGGCCCTTGTGCTCCTGCGCGGCCTTGAACGCCGCGTAGACCTTGCGGTAGTCGTGCCCGCCGCGGGAGAGGTTCCAGATCTCCTTGTCGCTCATCTTCTCGACGAGCTTGCGGGTGCGGGGGTCGCGGCCGAAGAAGTGCTCGCGGACGTAGGCGCCGTCCTCGGCCTTGTAGGTCTGGTAGTCGCCGTCGGGCGTGGAGTTCATGAGGTTGACCAGGGCGCCGTCGCGGTCGGCGGAGAGCAGGGCGTCCCACTCCCGGCCCCAGATCACCTTGATGACGTTCCAGCCGGCGCCCCGGAAGAACGACTCCAGCTCCTGGATGACCTTGCCGTTGCCGCGCACCGGGCCGTCGAGGCGCTGCAGGTTGCAGTTGACGACAAAGGTGAGGTTGTCCAGCTCCTCCCGTGCGGCCAGGCCGATGACGCCCAGGGACTCCGGCTCGTCCATCTCGCCGTCGCCCAGGAACGCCCACACGTGCTGGTCGGAGGTGTCCTTGATGCCGCGGTGGTGCAGGTAGCGGTTGAACCGCGCCTGGTAGATCGCGTTCATCGGGCCCAGGCCCATGGAGACGCTGGGGAACTCCCAGAAGTCCGGCATCAGCCGCGGGTGCGGGTAGGAGGACAGGCCGCCGCCCGGGTGGCTGACCTCCTGGCGGAAGCCGTCGAGCTGGTCCTCGGTCAGCCGGCCCTCGAGGAAGGCGCGGGCGTAGATGCCGGGGGAGGCGTGCCCCTGGAACCAGATCTGGTCGCCGCCACCGGGGTGGTCCTTGCCGCGGAAGAAGTGGTTGAAGCCGACCTCGTACAGCGAGGCGGAGCTGGCGTAGGAGGAGATGTGCCCGCCGACGGCGATCCCGGGCCGCTGCGCCCGGTGCACCATGATCGCGGCGTTCCACCGGATGTAGGCGCGGATGCGGCGCTCGACGTGCTCGTCACCGGGGAACCACGGCTCGCGCGAGGGCGCGATGGAGTTGATGTAGTCGGTGCTGCGGAGCGCGGGGACGCCGACCTGCTGCTCGCGGCTGCGCTCCAGCAGCCGGAGCATCACGTAGCGGGCGCGTTCCCGGCCGGCGTTGTCGACGACGGCGTCGAGGGAGTCCAGCCACTCCTGGGTCTCGTCGGGATCGGTGTCGGGGAGTTGGCTCGCCAGCCCGTCGGTGATGACCGCTCGGGGCGTGCCTGCGTCGCGGGCGGGGTCCCCGTCCGACTGCTGCGGTGCGCTCATCCGTCCATGGTCTCCCGTCGAGCCCATGATCGTCACGCCTACCCGCGGGTTGTGTGCCGAGTCGCGTGTGCACGGCCCCTGGACGGCCTCTCGTCGCGCGGCGGTTGCGCCACGCGCGCCATGCCCTACGCTTCCGCCAGCAGTGGCTCGGAACGAGCCCTGCACCGCACGACCGGCCGCAGTGGCCGGGCGGTGCGCCTGTCGGAGAGAACGAGAGGGGTGACATGACCAGGCAGCGGGGAAGCCTCCCGCCGGTCGTGTCCGCCGCATGCGCCCTCGTACCCGACGCCGTCGGCAGGACCCCCGGTTCGCCGGGCTCGGACGCGTGACCGTGACGCGTCCCCGCGCGGGCGGCGGCCCGACAGGGCAGCATCCACCCCACGACCGGTCAGCAGCAGGCCACTCCATGGAGGATCAGCAGGAATGAGCGACGACAGCACCGGCATGGCGGCCCGGTTGGGCATCAAGCCGGGCATGGTCGTGCAGGAGCTCGGGTGGGACGACGACGCCGACGAGGACCTGCGCGACGCCGTCATCGACCTCTCGGGCAGCGAGATGGTCGACGAGGACACCGACGAGGTGGCCGACGTCGTCCTGCTCTGGTGGCGTGAGGACGACGGCGACCTCGTCGACGCACTCGTCGACGCCATCGCCTCGCTGGCCGACGAGGGGGTGGTGTGGCTGCTGGTCCCCAAGTCGGGGCGGCCCGGCCACGTCGAGCCCGGTGACGTCACGGAGGCGGCGCCGACCGCGGGCCTCTCGCAGACCAGCAGCATCTCCGCGGCCAAGGACTGGTCGGGAATCCGCCTGGTGACCCCGAAGGCAGCCCGGACCCGCCGCTGAGGCACGATCGGGGGCATGAGCCTCTCCGCCGGCGACGTCGCGCCCGACTTCAGCCTTCCTGACCAGGACAAGCAGGTCGTCTCCCTGGCCGAGCTGCGGGGGACGCCGGTCCTGCTGGTGTTCTACCCGTTCGCCTTCTCGGGGCTCTGCACCGGCGAGCTGTGCCGGCTGCGCGACGAGCTGTCGGACTACACCGACGCCGGCGTCCGCGTGTTCGCCATCAGCACCGACCCCGTCTTCAGCCTCAAGGCATTCCGCGACCAGGAGGGCTTCGGCTTCCCGCTGCTGTCGGACTTCTGGCCGCACGGGGCCACCGCGCAGGCCTACGGCGCGTTCAACGACAAGGCCGGCATGGCCGTGCGCGCCACCTTCCTCGTCGACGCCGACGGGGCGATCGCCTTCGCCGAGGTCAACTCGCCCGGCGACGTCCGCGAGCAGTCCGGCTGGAAGGACGCCGTCGGCAGGATCGCCGCCTGAACTCGCGGCCCGGGGTCATACCCTGGGCGCGCGGGGCGCGTAGCTCAGCGGGAGAGCTCTCGCCTTACAAGCGAGCGGTCGCAGGTTCGATCCCTGCCGCGCCCACCACCCTCGGTCGAGGACTACTCGCGGACGACCCAGACCTCGGCCGGCCCGCGCGAGGTCTGCTGCACCTGGCGGGGCTCGAACCGCTCGTAGACGCCGAACCAGCGAGGACCGTCGTAGACGAGCACGGACGACGTCAGCTGATCGGCGGGGACCTCGTCGACCTCGCCGTGCCGCGGGCCACCCCAGTGCGAGATCAACGACATGCCGTTCACGGTAGTGGGCCCCGGCGCGGAGCCGGTGGCCGGTTCAGGCGGCGGTGCCGTGCTGGACGACCGGGTCGGCCGCGGACGGCACCGCCGGCTTCGGGAAGGCCGGCCGCAGGAACAGCGGGGCCTTGAACGGCTGCCAGGATCCCTCCCGCTGGGCCAGCCGGTCGGCGACCGCCCAGATGGACGCCGGGTGGTGGCCCAGGCCCAGGTGGCTGGCCATGACCGCGATGTTCTCGCAGCGCTCGCCGGGGGTCTCCAGGCAGGTCTGCCAGTGCACGATGCCGTCGTAGTGGGAGTAGATCGAGGTCGCCGGGACCGTCAGCGGGGTGTTCTCCGACTCCAACGGCAGCGTCCGGCGCTCCACGTGCAGGTGCGAGAAGCGGTCGAAGACCTTGCTCGCCCGGCTCTGGCTGTGCCGGGCCAGCCGGAACGGGCTGCCCAGGGTGACGACCTGGCGGACTGAGTCGGGGGAGCGGCGGGCCAGGTCGCGCGCGAAGATCCCGCCCAGGCTCCAGCCGATCAGGGAGACCGGGCGCTGGTGCTTGTCGGCGAGGTGGTCCAGCAGGTCGCGGGTGCCCTTCACGCAGGAGGCGGTGGGGCCGATGTTGCGGCCCAGACCCCACCCGTGGGTTTCGTAGCCGAGCTTGCGCAGCACGGCCCGCAGGGCGCGGGTGGAGGTGTCGTCGGCGAGGAAGCCGGGCAACACGAGCACGGGGTGGCCGTCGCCGCGGGGCAGACGGGACATGAGCGGCTTGGCGGCCAGGTAGAGGCCGTAGTCACCGACCGCGCGCCCCGGCTCGGTGAGGTAGAGCGAGAGTGCGGGCCCGTCGTCCTGCTGTGCTGCCACGTCGTCCTCCTGCTGCCGGCCGCCCCCTTGGTACGGACCTGTACCAAGATGGGACCTGGCTCACACTCCGGTCGTTCCGCAGCGCGGGCAGATGTTGCCCAAATGTGTCCTGCGTCATATCAGTCGTCCGCGTTCCGCGTCCGGTGCCGCAGCGGGTGAGGATGCACGGGTGAGTGAGAAGAGCGAGACGTACGGGCAGAGCCGGACGGTCGACCTGGGTGGCGACGTCCACTTCGTCGACTTCGGTGGCCCGGACGACGCCCCGACCATCGTCCTGGTGCACGGGCTCGGCGGCTCGCACCTGAACTGGGACCTGTTCGCACCGCTGCTCCGGCAGCATGCCCGCGTGCTGGCCCTCGACCTCCCCGGCTTCGGTCGCAGCGAGCCCGGTGGCCGCCGCACGACGGTGCAGGAGAACGTGAAGATCCTCGACCGGTTCCTCACCGAGGTCGCCGGCACGCCCGTGGTACTCATCGGCAACTCGATGGGCGGCATGATCTCGATCCTCCAGACGGCGGCTGCACCGAGCACCGTCAACGGACTGGTCCTGCTCGACGCCGCCGTGCCGGGCCCCCGGCGCGCGCTGGACCCACTCGTCGCCGTCACCTTCGCCCTCTACGCCGTCCCGCTGCTGGGGGAGCGCTTCCTGGCCCTGCGGCGCCAGCGGTCCACGCCGCTGCGGCAGGTCCGCGACGTCCTGCGGCTGTGCGGGGTGGACCCCGACACGCTGCCCGCGCACACCATCGGCCGCTCGATCGCCCTCATCGAGCAGCGGCAGGACGTCCCCGCCATGGACAGGGCGTTCCTGTCCGCCGCCCGCTCACTGCTCCGGTTGCTCGCCGATCCCCGGAGCTACCGGGCGGCCATGGCGTCGATCCGGGTGCCCGTGCTGATGGTGCAGGGCGACGAGGACCGGCTGGTGCCCGTGTCGGCGGCCCGCGACGTCGCCCGCCGGCACCCCGGGTGGCGCTACCTGGAGCTGCCCGGCGTCGGTCACGTGCCGCAGCTGCAGGTGCCCGACGAGCTGGCGAGGACCGTCCTGGCCTGGCTCGACGAGACGGCGGCGGCCCGCGCCGCCGTCTGACCTACGTCGCGCGCCGGTCGGCCAGCGTGTCGCGGAGCGCCTCGAGGCCGCTGTAGCGGGGCTTCCAGCCCAGCTTGTCCCGGGCCTTGGTCGTGTCCATGATGGCCGGCCGGCTGGCCGCTTCCACCCACTCGGCGACGGGCGGGAGGAACGGCAGCCGCGACAACGCGCGCGCGGCGGCCAGCGCCGGTGCGGCCGGCAGGGGGATCGGCAGCGCCCCGAACTCGCGGGCCACGTCGGCGGCGGTGAGGATGCCGTCGCCGGCGATGTTGTACGCCCCGGGCGGGCCGGCGCCGAGGATGCACTGCACGAGCGCCCGGCCGACGTCCTCCTCGTGGATGAACTGCATCGGGAGCTCCGGGACGAACAGCGGCACGGGCACCGGCAGGCGCCGCGGACGGCGGAACAGCATCCGGCCCAGCGGCGCGAGCGGGCCGGGCAGCACGTCCTTGCCGCCGACGGCGTGGGGGCCGAGCACGACGGGCGGGCGGAGCAGGAAGAGGGCGATCTCGGGATGCCGGCGTGCCTGGTCGGCGAGCAGCTCCTCGAGCTCGGCCTTCTCCTGCGCGTAGAACAGCCGCGCGGCCGGGCGGGTGGGCCACTCCTCGTCGATCCGCTCGGGGTTGTCGGCGTGGAACCCGTACGCCGCGACGGAGGAGGCGTACACGAAGCGGTCGGCCCCGACCGTGGCGGCGGCGCCGAACACGTTGAGCGTGCCGTCGACGTTGATCGACCGGGTCGTCTCCCGGGAGGCGTTGCCGGTGATCATGAAGGCCAGGTGCACGACCACGTCGGCGCCGTCGAAGGCGGTCCGCAGCGCCTCCGGGTCCCGGACGTCGCCCTGCCGGTACTCCATCTTCGTCCAGCCGCGCTCGGCCGGGTCGAACGGGCGCCGGGCGATGCCGATGACCCGGCCGATCCGGTCGTCGTCCTGGAGCAGCGGGACGAGGCCGGACCCGAACGTGCCCGTCGGTCCGGTGACGGCGACGGTGAGGGGCCGCTGGGCGTCGCCGGCCGGCTCGTCGAGCCCCCGGGGTCCGGAGCCGAGGGCGCCGGCACCGCGACGCTTCGTGGGGCTCATCGGGCGGCTGCCGAGGTCGTCTTCTTCGCCGGCCCGGTGGCGCGTCGCGGAGGGGCGTCCGCGCTCGCCTCCGCGGCCGTGGCCGCGTCGGCGGCGGTCTCGGCCTGCACCTCCGCCTGTGTCTGCTTCCGGGCCAGGGCCAGGAGCTGCTCGATGCTGCGCCGGATGCCCCCGGAGAGGACGTCGACGTCCGGGTAGCCATCGAAGTCGGCGTTGATCCCGAAGGTCATGGTGTTGAGGTAGGAGAAGATCCCGATCGAGCAGCGGGTGCCGCCGGCGATGGGCACGTAGGCCGTGGCGCTGGACATCCGCTTGCCCAGGACGTAGAGCGGCACGCGCGGCCCGGGGACGTTCGTGGTCACGGCCTGGCACCACATCTGGCCGGCCTGCAACGTGGCCCGCACGCCCAGGGACAGCAGGGTGGGTGCGATGAAGTTCCCCATCGCGATGATCGAGTTCGCGTCGACGGCCGACATCGCGCGCTTGTACTCGTCCATCTGCCCCCGGATCGAGCTGAGGCGGGCCAGGGGGTCGGCCAGGCCGACGGGCAGGTCGACGAAGACGGCCGACACCTGATTGTTGAGGCTGCCCTTCTGGTCCGGGCGGCGCACGGAGACGGGCACCATGGAGCGGACGACCAGCTTCTCCGACGACAGCTCGCCGCGGCCCTGGAGCAGGTCGCGGAAGCCGCCGGTGATGGCGGTCAGGACGACGTCGTTGACGGTGCCGCCGAACGCCGTCCGGACGGCCTTGAACTCCTCGAACTTCCCCTCCGTCCAGGCCCAGCGGCGGTGCGGGCCGATCGGGCCGTTGAGCGACCGTGCGGTGGGGGTGATCGCCTGCTTGGCCAGCGACGGGACCGACTGGGCCAGCGTCCGGCCCGACGCCGCCAGCTCCCGGACCGCCCGCACCGGGCTGCCGAGCCCCGGCGAGTTCGCCAGCTGCTGGAGCGGGTTGGTCAGGCTCTCGGTGACCGAGCCGGCCATGATCTCCAGCGTCGAGGGGCTGCGCCGCGGCGTCCAGTCCTTCACCGACTCGTGCGTGGCGTCGGGTTGCAGGTCGAACATCAGCTGCATCAGGTCCGTGCCGGCGACGCCGTCGACCATGCAGTGGTGGACCTTGGAGATGAGCGCCCACCGGTCCTCGGCCAGGCCCTCGACCAGCCACAGCTCCCACAGCGGTTTGGCCATGTCCAGGCGCTGGCCCAGGACGCGGCCGGCCAGGTTGCGCAGCTGCTCGTCGCTGCCCGGACGGGGGACCGCGGTGTGCCGCACGTGGTAGAGGATCTGGAAGTGCGGGTCGTCCACCCACAGTGGCCGGCCCAGCTGCAGGGGTACCGGGCGCACGCGCTGCCGGTACCGCGGCACCTTGGGCAGCTTGGCCAGGATCAGCCGCACCACGTCGCCGTAGGTGGGGGCGGGTCCCTCGAACACCGCGACCGACCCCACGTGCATCGGGGTGTTCTCGCTCTCCGCGTAGAAGAAGCCCGCATCGAGTGCGCTCATCCGGTCCACGTTCTGCTCCTCGCCGCCCCTGGTCCCGCCGATCGGACCGGGGCCGTTCCACGTCGTCGGTGGCCGCTGAAGTCATGCGTGCCACTGGGTCACTGCAAGGCGACCGCTGTGGCGCTCACCACAATGCACTGCCCCGGGTCCGGAGGGCTCAACCGGCCCTTCTCGAAGCGCCCTCGACGCGGTCCAGCAGGTCCGTCAGCGCGTCGTCGACGACCTGTCTGCGGGTCAGGTTCACGCTGTGCCCGGCACCGGGGACGACGACGAGCTCCGCGCCCGGCCCGATGGCCTCGGCCATCCGGCGGCCGTGGTCGGCCGGCGTGAGCCGGTCATGGGTGGCGGCGACGACCGTCACCGGCACCCGCCGCAGGACCTGCAGGGCCGCCGTCTCGTCGTGCTCGAGGAAGGTCGCGTAGAACGCCATCGTCACCGGCAGCGGGGTCTCCTCCAGCAGGTCCTGCACCAGTGCGACGCCGGCCGGGTCGGCGTCGTCACGGCCGAAGAGCAGCCGGCGGATGGCCCGCCGCCCCACCGCGGTGCCGCGCCGGCGGAAGCGCTCCAGCAGGGGTGCGCAGAGCTGGAGCAGCCGCAGGTACAGCGGGAGCAGGTGCAGCCGGCGCATCAGCTTGACCGCGAACCCGAGCGGACCGGTGTCGACCAGGCCGCCGGCGGAGGTGGCCAGCAGGAACGCGCCGACCACCCGGTTGCCGAACAGCTCCGGCCGCTGCCGGGCCAGGGCCAGGATGCTCATGCCGCCCATGGAGTGCCCGGCCAGCAGGACCCGCCCGGTCGGGGCGACGGCGTCGAGCACCTGGCCGAGATCGCGGCCGGTGCGGTCGATCGTGGCCTTCGTCAGCGGCGTCCACCCGGAGCGGCCGTGCCCGCGCTGGTCCCAGAGCACCAGGCGCGCCCGGTTCCGGAGGGCGGCGCGCTGCAGCTCCCACTCGGCCAGCCGCGCGGTGAAGCCGTGGGAGAAGACGACGGTGACCGGCGCGTCCTGGACCCCGTCGAACTCCACGTGCAGCGGAACGCCGTCGTCGGTGGTCACGGTGCGCGAGCCCGGCGGCGGGGGACCGGTCGCGCTGGGCAGGGACAGCGGTGGGACGTCGCTCGGCACGGGCTCATCCCAGGGTGGGGCACCCCGTCCCGCAACCGGGAGGGCTCAGGGCCCGCCCCGCCGTCCGGGCGCGTTCTCGCGGACCAGCCGCCGGGCGGCGTCCACCTCGCGGGCCACCGGGGCGAGCACGCCCTCGGCGTGGATCTCGGCGTCGTCGGGGGCGCGGTGGGCCCGGACGTCCTCCTCCAGCTGGCGGATCGCCTTGCGCAGCACCGCGACGTGGGCGAGGTCGGGTGCCGGCTCGCCCATCCGCTGGGCGATGACCGCCTCGGTGACGGCGTCGGACGTGCGCTCCAGCTGGACGATCACCGGCCACCAGGCCGCGGCCCGGTTGCTGATCGGCGGCGGCTCGGCCAGGCGCCGCTGGAGCTGGGTCTGCAGCTCGGTGAGCGCCCGGTAGTTCTGCCGCCGGGCCCGGCGGCGGTCGGTCGGGCTGCCGGTGAAGGCGGCCTCGACGAAGGCGTCGAGCGCCAGCGCCGCGTCGCGCAGCGCGTCGTCCAGCGGTGCCCGCCAGGTCTGGGGCCAGAGCAGGTAGCCGAAGACGAGCACGACCGCGCAGCCGATGAGCGTGTCGGTGAGCCGGGCGCCGACCAGCCCCGGGTCGCTGGGCAGGGCGAGGTCCAGCAGCAGGATGATCACCGGCGTCTGGAAGACCGAGAACAGTCCGAAGTTGGCATTGCGGGCCCAGGGGAGCAGCGCGGCGAAGGCCGCCATGGCGACCAGGACCCAGGCGTTCCGCGGCAGGACCGCCAGCAGGGCCGAGCCGATCAGCACCCCGAGCAGCGTGCCGGCACCGCGCTGCACGGCGCGGGTGAACACCGACCCGAAGTCCGGCTTGAGCACGATCGCCACCGTCAGCAGCACCCAGTACGGCCGCTCGATGGGCAGGTACTGGCGGGCGATCTCGGCGACGCTCATGCACAGCGCCAGCCGGACGGCGAAGGCGCGGCTCTCGGTGCTGGCCAGCGTGCGGTCGGACAGCTCGCGCAGCCGGGTCCGGAGGTCGACCTCGGGACGCTCCGCGGCCGCGCCGGCCCGCTCCTCCGGATCGCCGACGACGTTCCACACCAGGCGGATCCCGTGGCGGACCGCGCGCCTGCCCGGCGGGGCGTCGTCCAGCGCGGGAGGCCGCTCGCCGGTCAGCTCCCCGGCGCTCTCGATCGCCGCGGCCAGGGCGCGGACGGCGGCGACGTCGACCGGGTCGGGCGCCATCCCGGTCCGTGCGGCGAACACCGCGCCCTCCACCAGCGGGGCGGCCGCGTTGAGGACGCCGGCCAGCTCCGAGAGCTCCTTGATCCGCCCCGCGGACCGGCTGCGGCTGCGGATGACGCGGTCGTAGGCGGCGTTGAGCGCCGTGGTGAGTGCGCGCCGGCGCTCGTCGGACCGCTCGGTGCCGCTGGCCTCGAGCAGCTCGGCGATGCCGCGGAACACCGCCGCCACCGAGGTCCGGTCGGGGTCGAGCGGCTCGGTGCGCGCCTGCAGCAGCGTCGCCCCCGCCGCCCACACGGCGCCGCAGAAGAAGAACGCCACCTCCACCGGCAGGGACAGCGGCGTCACCAGCCCCGACGACAGCGCGGTGTAGATCAGCAGCTGCAGGGCGCCGAGGGAGAGGGCGGCGTTGATCGAGCTGATCAGCGCCGCCGCGGCCGAGAGCGCAGCGATCAGCACGACCGGCACCCAGCCGCCGCCGGACGCGAACTGGCCGACGACCAGCCCCACGGCGCCGAGACCGATCGACGCGGCCGTGCGGCGCAGCCGGTCCCGCAACGGCCCCGACTGCGGGGCGAGGGCCGCGGCCAGCGCCCCGGTGGTCGCGAAGACGCCGGCGCCGAGGGCAGCCCCCGGCCGGACACCGCCCTCGACGACCACGGCGACGGCCAGCGGAGCAGGCACGGTCACGGCGAACCGGACGACGTCGCGCCACGGGATCGGCGGCGGGGTGGTCGGGATCAGCTCCTCGAGCCAGGCAGGCGCCCGGAGCCCGCGCTCCCGGGGCCCACGCTCCTGGGGGCCACGGTCCGTCACGCCCGCAGCCTGCCATCGACGCCTCGCCGTCCGCGGGACCGGGCGGCACCTAGAGTCCGGTGCCGTGCCCGTCCCCCTGCGCGAGGTCCTCGCCGCGCTCGACGCCCGCTACGCACCCGACCTGGCCGAGGACTGGGACGCGGTCGGCCTGGTGTGCGGCGACCCGGCCGAGGCGGTGGGCCGGGTGCTGTTCGCCGTCGACCCGACCAGCGCCGTCGTCGACGAGGTCATCGGCACGGGCGCGGACCTGCTCGTGACGCACCACCCGCTGCTGCTCACCCCGGTCCACGGCGTGCCGGCCGACGACCCGAAGGGACGGCTGGTCCACCGGCTGGTCCGGGCGGGCGCGGCGCTGTTCGTCGCCCACACCAACGCCGACCGCGCCCCGGGGTGCGGGGTGAACGCCGCGCTGGCCGACGTCCTGGGCCTGACCGGTGCCGTGCCCCTGCAGCCGGCCGGGACGGACCCACAGGCCGGCCTCGGCCGCGTCGGGGACCTGCCCGAGCCGATGAGCCTGCGCGCGTTCGCCGAACGGGTGGCCGCGGCGCTGCCCGTGACGGTGGGGGGTGTCCGTGCCGCCGGGGACCCCGACCGCCTCGTGCGCCGGGTCGCGGTGTGCGGGGGGAGCGGGGGATCGCTGCTGGCGGCGGCCGCCGGGGCCGGTGCCGACGTCCTGCTGACCAGCGACCTCAAGCACCACCCGGTCTCCGACGCCGCGGAGGTGGACGGCCCGGCGCTGGTCGATGTCGCCCACTTCGCGTCGGAGTGGCCCTGGCTGCCGGTGGCCGCCGACGTCCTGCGCGCGGACCTCGACGGCCGGGTCGAGGTGGCGGTCTCGCGGCTGCGCACCGATCCGTGGACCCACCACGTCGGCCAGGACACGGCGGCGGCGGGGGACGCCCCGGCACGCAGGTAAGTTGGCCGGGTGAAGGCCGACCACTTCGAGCAGCAGAAGCTGCTGGACCTTGCCGCTGAAGACGTCGCGCTGACCCAGCTGGCCCACCGGCAGCGGACCCTGCCGGAGGTCGCCGCCGTGGAGGCCGCCGCCGACGCCGAGCGGTCGCTGTCCGCCGGGGTCGTCCGCGCCGAGACCGAGGTGAAGGACCTGGGGCGCGAGGTGCGGCGCCTGGAGTCCGACGTCGAGACGGTGCGCCAGCGCGAGGCCAAGGACCAGCGGCTGCTGGAGTCCGGCAGCGTCTCGCCCAAGGAGATGACCAACCTCCAGCACGAGCTCGACTCGCTCAAGCGTCGCCAGTCCGACCTGGAGGACCAGGAGCTGGAGCTCATGCAGCGCCTGGAGGACGCCGAGTCCGGGTTCGCGACGGCGCAGCAGGGCCTCGAGCAGGCCCGCGCCGATCGGGAGCGCGCCGAGCAGCAGCGCGACGACGCCCTGGCCGACATCGCCGACGGCACGAAGCGGCACGAGGCCGCCCGGGCGGAGGCCGCCACGAAGATCTCGGCGCCGCTGCTCGCCCTCTACGACCGCATCCGCGCGCAGACCGGCAGCACCGGCGCGGCGATGCTCCGGGCCCGGGCCTGCCAGGGCTGCCGGCTGGAGCTCTACGGCAACGAGCTCGCGGCGGTGCGCAACGCCGACCCGCACGAGGTCGTGCGGTGCGAGAACTGCGGGCGGATCCTCGTCCGCACCGCCGAGTCCGGGCTGTGAGCCGCCGGTTCATCGTCGAGGCGGACGGCGGGTCGCGGGGCAACCCCGGTCCCGCCGGCTACGGCGCGCTGGTGCGGGACGCCGAGACCGGCCGCGTGCTGGCCGAGCGGGCGGCGTCGATCGGGCGGGCGACCAACAACGTCGCCGAGTACGGCGGCCTGGTCGCCGGGCTGCAGGCCGCGCTCGACCTGGACCCGACCGCCCGCGTCGAGGTCCGGATGGACTCCAAGCTCGTGGTCGAGCAGATGTCGGGCCGCTGGAAGATCAAGCACCCCGACATGCAGCAGTTGGCCGTGCAGGCACAGAAGCTCTCCCGGCAGCTGGACCACGTCCGCTACACCTGGGTGCCGCGGGCGCAGAACGGCGCCGCCGACGCCCTGGCCAACAGCGCCATGGACGGCCGGCCGGTGCACCGCGACCCGGCCGCGGAGGCCGTCGTCCTCGAGGACGACGTCCAGCCTGCCGCGGAGCCGGCGCCCGTGGCAGAGCCGGCGCCCGTGGTGACCACGGTGACCCACCTGCTGCGGCACGGGCAGACCGAGCACACCCCGGAGCGGCGGTTCAGCGGGCGCAACGACCTGCCCCTCTCGCGCACCGGGCGCGCCGAGGCGGAGGCGGCGGGTGAGCGGGCCCGGGCGCTGGGCATCGACGCCGTCGTCGCCTCGCCGCTGCGCCGCACCCGGGAGACGGCCGAGATCGTCGCCGCGGCCCTCGGGCTGCCGGTGACCCTGGACGACGACCTGGTCGAGCTCGACTTCGGCAAGCTCGAAGGCCTGACCTTCGACGAGGCTCGGGCCGCCCATCCCCTCGCCGCCCGCCGCTTCCTCGACGACGTCACGGTGGCCGCGCCGGACGGCGAGTCGATCGCCGACGTCAGCGCCCGGGTGGCCCGCGCGCGGCGGCGGATCCTGGACGGGCACGCGGGCCGCACCGTGCTGGTGGTCAGCCACGTGACCCCGATCAAGCTGCTGCTCGCGGCCGGGCTGGGCGCCGACGACGAGGTGGTGCACCGCGTCTTCCTGGAGGCGGCGTCCCTGTGCTCGGTCGCCTGGTCCTCCGACGGGCGCACGTCGGTGCGGCTGGTGAACGACACCTCCCACCTGCGCTGACCTCCGTCGGGCGCTCCGGTCAGACGCGGGCGAACAGGTAGATCGCTACCCCGACGCCGAAGGTCACGATGAGGATCCGCAGCGGGCGGGCCGGGATGCGCGTGGCGATGCGGGCGCCGAGGAAGCCGCCGAGCAGGTTCCCCGGAGCGGCCACGGCGACGACGTCCCAGTGCACGTCCCCGAACAACCCGAAGACCACGATCGTCACGGTCGCGGTGATCGCCGACAGCGCGGACTTGAGCGCGTTGGCCAGCGCCAGCCGGTGCAGCGCGATGCCCAGCACCCCGACGAGGATGACGCCGAGGGCGCCGCCGAAGTAGCCGCCGTAGACGGTGGCGGCGAACAGAGCCAGGTAGACCCACCGGGGGTCGCGCCGGGGGCCGTTCGCGTCCTCCGCCAGCCGACGGGTGAGCAGCGGCTGGACGGCCAGCAGCAGGCTGGCGAGCAGGACCAGCACGGGAACCACGAGGTCGAACGCGTTCGACGGCGTGGTGAGCAGCAGGATGCTGCCCGCCGTCCCGCCGAGGAGCGCCGTGACCCCGAAGCGGACCAGCCGCCCGCGCTGCCCGACGTACTCGCGGCGGAAGCCGGCCACCCCGCCGAGGTAGCCCGGCCACTGGGCCACGGAGTTGGTGACGTTCGCGGCGATGGGGGGCAGGCCGAGCGCCACCAGGGTGGGGAAGAGGATGAGCGAGCCGCCGCCCGCGACGGAGTTGATGACCCCGGCCAGGAAGGCCACGACCGCGGCGATGACCAGGTCGACGGCGGGCACGACGGGCGAGCCTACGGCGAGGTCGGGGAGGGTGCCGCGTGGTCGACCGGCGCGGCACACTGCGCCCATGCCGACTCCGCTTCCCGACGACTGGCAGCGCGCGCTGGTCGTGGCCGCACACCCCGACGACATCGAGTACGGCCTCGCCGCCGCCGTGGCCGTCTGGACGGCGAAGGGCAAGGAGGTGCACTACCTCCTGGCCACGCGTGGTGAGGCGGGCATGGCGGGCGTCCCACCGGCGGAGGCCGGTCCCGTGCGCGAGGACGAGGAGCGCCGCTCGGCCGCCGTCGTCGGGGTCACCGAGGTCGAGTTCCTCGACCACCGGGACGGCGTCCTCGTGGCCGGGCCCGACCTTCGCCGGGACCTGGCGGCGGCGATCCGGCGGCATCGACCGGAGCTCGTCGTCACCGGCTACTTCGGGAGCACGTGGACCCCGCCGGGGGTCTCGCCGGCCTACGTCAACTCCGCCGACCACCGCGCGCTGGGGCAGTCCGTCATCGACTCCGTCGCCGACGCCGCGAGCGAGTGGATCTTCCCGGACCTGACCGAGGAGCGGTGGAGCGGCGTGCAGTACATCGCCGTCGGCGAGCTGACCGATCCACCGCACGAGGTGGACGTGAGCGACACCGTCGAGCTGGCCGTCGCGTCCCTGTCGGAGCACCGCCGGTACCTCGAGCTGCTGTCCGGCGACCCCGTCGAGCAGCAGGCACGCCAGGTCGTCGACATGTCGACACTGAAGGAGGACGGCGGCCGGCGGGTCGGCTTCCGGCTCTTCTGGGGCTGATGATCACCGCGGAGCCCTACACTGATCGGCACGACGGACGAGTCGGCTGGGCGGTCGCGTCGGCGGGGGAGACCCCGTCGCCGAGGAACGTCCGGGCTCCACAGGGCAGGGTGGTCGTTAACAGCGACCCGGGGCGACCCGCGGGACAGTGCCACAGAGAACAGACCGCCAGTGCTCGCACTGGTAAGGGTGAAACGGCGGTGTAAGAGACCACCGCGCACCGGGTGACCGGTGCGGCTCGGTAAACCCCACCCGGAGCAAGGTCAAGAACGGACGACGGTTCGCCGCCGTCCTGCGCAGGCGTTCGAGGGCTGCCCGCCCGAGCCTGCGGGTAGACCGCTGGAGCCTGCCGGCAACGGCAGGCCTAGATGGATGACCGCCCATCGGGAGGCCGTGAGGCGCCCGTGGACAGAACCCGGCGTACAGGCCGACTCGTCCGTCGCCTGACGTCCGACCTGGACAGCAAGGCTCAGGAGCAGGCCGTTATCCGGTGAAGGTCAAAGGATGCCCGAGAAGGCCGCAGTGGCGGGCGTAGAGCCGTCGCGGGCGCCATGGCGTTGGCCTTTACGGCCGTTGTCGACTGAGAGCACATCGCGTTCTTCCTGGCCGCAGGTGTTCATGACGACGAGCTCCGCGATGCACGGGCTCGCGTCACGCGGTCCCTGCGACACGGTGGCGTGGAGGTTGAGCGGCTGTCGGACGAGGGGGCTGCGACCGTCCGGCAGGGTGTCCCGGTTGTCCTACCCGTGCGGAAAGGTTCACCGGGCGGGACTTACGGGACGGCAGACGAAGCGCACCTGCTCTGCCCCGCACCGTGTCCGGTTGGGGGTTCCTCTTGCGGAACTGTCATCAGCGCCGGAAGCCTCCGGCTGATGGTGACACGTCAGGCGGAAGCTATGGACAAGCTGGCTCGCAGCGGGTAGCCGGGCGAAGATGCCGTCCCGGGTGGCTCCGTGTCGGCCGACGGGACCTGTACCGGGGTCAGGTCTTCCACCAGCCGATGAAGTGGTGCACGGGGCCGTGTCCGGAGCCGATACCGAGCGACTCGCCGGCGGCGAGGGCGGCCTGCAGGTAGTCGCGGGCGCCGTCGACGACCGGCAGCCAGTCCACGGGGGGGTGCCCGCCCTGGCGGGCCACGAGCGCCGCTAGGGCGGATGACAGCGTGCAACCGGTGCCGTGCGTGGCGGAGGTGTCCAGCCGCGGGCGCGAGGTCAGCCGGACGCCGTCCGGGGTGGCCAGGACGTCCACGCTGAGGGCGCCGCCGAGGTGACCGCCCTTGGCCAGCACCGCCCGGGGCCCGAGCCGCAGCAGCGCTAGCGCCTGCTCCGTCAACTCGGCGACCGACGTGGCGGGGGTGGTGTCCAGCAGGGCCGCGGCCTCGGGCACGTTGGGCGTGATCAGGTCGGCGAGCGGCAGGAGGTCGGTCCGCACGGCCTCCACCGCGTCCTCGTCGACCAGTAGGTCCCCGCTCGTGGCCACCATCACCGGGTCGCAGATCACGGTCCCCAGACGCCGCGCGGCCAGCACAGCCGCCACCGCCCGCACGACCGGCGCGGTGCCCAGCATGCCCAGCTTGGTCGCCTGCACCGGCACGTCGTCGAGCAGCGTGCCCAGCTGCGCGCCGACGAACTCGGCCGGCACCGGGTGCACCCCGGTGACGCCGCGGGTGTTCTGCGCGGTCAGCGCGGTGAGCACCGCCGTCCCGTAGACGCCGAGGGCGCTGAAGGTCTTCAGGTCGGCCTGGATGCCGGCTCCCCCGCTCGGGTCGCTGCCGGCGACGGTCAGGGCCACGGCGGTCACCGGCCGCCATCCTGCCCAGAGGCGCCCTCGAAGAACGCGAGCTCGAGCTGCATGGCCCGACGGTAGGCCCGGCGCACCGCGGGCGTATCGGTCGCATGCCGGTCGAGCAGCCGCTCGAGGGTCGAGGCCAGCGCGTCGAACTCCGGCGCGGCGTAGGTCGTCATCCACTCGCCATAGGTGTCCTGCGCCTGCCCGGACAGCGCCTGGCCCAGATAGGCGTACAGCCGCATGCACGGGGTCATCGCGGCGCAGGTCAGGCCGACGTCGCCGAGCGAGGCGGTGGCGAGCAGGAAGTCGGTGTAGGCCAGCGTCGCCGCGACCGGCTCGACCGCCGTCAGGTCGATCCCCCACCGGGCGGCGTAGGAGTCGTGCAGCCGCAACTCCTCTCGGACGCCGACCAGCAGGTCGGCGAACGCCTCGAGCGAGGCGCGGTCCCGGCTGTGCGCGACAGCCCGCGCGTAGCCGCGGGCGAACGCCTCCAGGAAGAAGGCGTCCTGCGCGACGTAGCTCGCGAACCGCTCGCGTGGCAGCGTCCCGTCGGAGATGCCGGTGACGAACGGGTGCGCCAGGCAGGCGGCCGCGAGATCAGCGTTGTCTGCCCACAGCCGGGCGGCCAGGCCGGGCGGCGTCGAGGTCACCGGGCGTCGACCGCCATGTCCCAGAATGCGATCTCGGCGGCGACCACCTCGAGGAAGAACTCGCCGGTGCCCACAGGGCCGGCGCGGTCCGCGACCACCTCCAGTGCGGCGACGTACTCGGCGAAGGCCGGCGCGGTCCAGTGCTCGATGAACTCCCGGTACTCCGGCGCGCCCGGCCGTGCACCGGACCACGCGTCGAGGTACGTCCGCTCGATCGTCCACAGCGCGACCAGCGCGGTCGGCACGTCGGCCGCGTCGAGGCGCTCGAGCAGCTGCGCGTACCGCGCCGTGGCCGGCAGCGCGGGCGCCGCCAGGTCCAGGCCCCGCGCGGCTGCCTGCTGCTCGAACCAGGCCAGCTCCTCGACCAGCGCCGTCACGCCGCCGGCCAGCACCGGCTGTGCTTGGCGGGGCGCTCGGGCCAGCAGCCGGGCCTGGAAGCGGAGCAGGTCGGCGATGAAGCCCGCGTCCTGGACCAGCCAGGTGTCGAAGGCGGCCGCCGGCAGGGTCCCGTCCCGGACGGCGTGGAGGAACGGGTGGCCCACGGCTCGCCGCCACTCCGCGGGATGGCGCTGCGGCAGCTCGGCGACCGGCACGGCGGCGACTCTACGAGGTGGCTAGGGTGGTTTCCGACACGGCCGCAGCCGTGTGCGGGAGCTCGGGGCAACCGGGCTGAGAGGGCGGCTGAGCGCGCCGCCGACCGCTGGAACCTGACCGGGTAATGCCGGCGTAGGGAGCGATCATGAGCACGTCGGGCAACATCGGCACGGCCGGGCCCATCCCGGACGCACCGCTGACCCTCGCCGAACCTCCCCCGCGGACCCTGGGTCTGCGCGACGCTCTCGGCCTGTGGGGCAACCTCGGCGTCAGCCTGCTGCTGCCGGTGGCCGCGGTCTTCGTCGTACTGCCGGGGCGGCCGCTGTCGGAGACCCTTGGCGCGATCGTTTCAGGCGCGCTCATCGGGGCGGTGCTCCTGGGCCTGGCCGCGGCCGCGGGCGCCCGGGAGGGCGTGCCCGGCATGGTGCTGCTCCGCGGCCTGCTGGGCCGACGCACCTCCTACGCGCCCACCGTCCTCAACCTCGTGCAATGCGTCGGCTGGGCCACCTTCGAGATCGTCGTCATCGCCGAGGCCGCCTCCCGGGCGCTCGACGCGCCGCGCTGGCCCTTCGTGCTGGCCGCCGGGGTGCTGGCCACCGCGATGGCCCTGCGACCGCTCGGCGTCGTGCGGGTGCTGGCCCGCTACGCGGTCTGGGCCGCGCTGGCCGCGATCGTCTACCTCTACGTCCAAGTGCTGGCTGAGCCGCTGCCGTCGCTGGAGGGCGGGGGCGCGACGTCCTTCTGGACGGCGACGGACATCGTCATCGCTCTGCCTGTCTCGTGGTTTCCGCTGGCCGCCGACTACACCCGGCACGTGCGCACGGGCCGGGCGGCCTTCGTCGGCTCGTCGGTGGGCTACGGGTTGGCGACCGTCGTGATGTTCACGCTGGGTGTGCTGGCCCTGGCCGCCTACGGCAGCGCGGGCCTGGACGTCGTCGACGCGCTGCTGGCCGTGCCGCTGGGCGTCGTCGCCGTGCTGGTGCTGATCACCGTCGAGCTCGACGAGGCCTTCGCCAACGTCTACTCGACGGCAATCTCCGCGCAGAACCTGGTCGCCCGGCTCGACCGGCGGCTGCTGGCCGTGGGGGTCGGGACAGCGGCGACCCTGCTGGCGCTCTCCTTCGACATCGCCGCCTACGAGCCGTTCCTCTTCCTCATCGGTGCGGTCTTCGTCCCGTTGGCGGGGGTCCTCCTGATGGCCTACTGGTCGACGCCGCGCGGGCAGTGGGACACCTCGGACCGCGCGCCCGCGCGGCCGCTGCTCCTGCTGCCGTGGATCGCCGGGTTCCTCGCCTACCAGCTGACCCTGCCGACCTATTTCACCGGACGGGGCCAGAGCTGGACCGTCTGGTGGACCGCCCGGCAGGCCGACCTCGGCATCGACCCGGGCAACGGCTGGTCGGCCTCGCTGGTCAGCCTCGCCGTCGCGACCTCGCTGACCGCGCTGATCGTGCTGCCGGGCCGGCGTCGGCGGCGTCGCAGCGGAGTGGTCGCATGAACCGGCCGCCCGTGGGACCGCTGCACGTCCTCACCGACGCGCGCGGCGGCCCGCAGGCGCTGGCGGCAGTGGCCGCGGCGGTGACAGCAGGCGCGCCGGTCGTCCAGGTGCGCGCAAAGGAGTGCACCGACCGGGTGCTCTACGAGTTCGCCGGCCAGGTGGTGGACATCTGCCGGCCGACCGGGGCGACTTGCCTGGTCAACGACCGGGTGGACGTGGCGCTCGCCGTCGGCGCCGCGGGCACCCACCTCGGCGCCGGCGACCTGCCGGTCGCGGCCGCCCGCCAGGTGGCCGGCCCCGGCCACCTGATCGGCGGCACGGCCCGCGACCCCGAGCTGGCCCGCCGGCTGGTGGTCGAAGGTGCGGACTACCTGGGCGTCGGGCCGGCGTACCCGACCACCACCAAGACCGGTCTGCCAGATGCGCTCGGCCCCGCACGGATCGGGGCGGTGGCCGCGGCGGTGGCGGTACCGGTGATCGCCATCGGCGGGATCACCGCCGATCGGGTGCCCGAGCTGCTCGCCGCCGGTGCCGCGGGGGTCGCCGTGGTGGGCGCCGTCTCGGGCGCGGACGATCCGGCGGCGGCGACCCGGCAGTTACTCCGCGCCCTGGCCGGCGACGTCCGATGAACGACGTCGCGGTGGCCGGCGGGGGGCTGATCGGGCTATCCGTCGCCTGGCGGGCGGCGCAGCGCGGCCTGTCGGTGACCGTGGTGGACGACGCCCCCGGCAGCGGGGCCTCGTCGGCGGCGGCCGGGATGCTCGCCCCGGTCACCGAGGTCTCCTACGGTGAGGAGGCGCTCCTGCGGCTGTGCCTGGCTTCGCTGGAGCGCTACCCCGCCTTCGTCGCCGAGGTGGAGCGGGCCGGCGGGATCCCCGTGGAGCTGCGCACCATCGGCACCCTGGTCGTCGGCTTCGATGAGGACGACATGCGCGAGCTCGACACGCTGCACCGCTACCAGCAGGAGCTCGGCCTCCCCGTCGAGCGGCTCACCCCGCGGGAAACCCGCCGCCGGGAGCCCTCGTTGACCCCGCGGGTGCGCGGCGGGCTGGCCGTATCCGGCGACCACTCGGTCGACGGCCGCGGCCTGCACGCGGGGCTCTCCGCCGCGGCCGCGGCCGCGGGGGTGCGGTTCGTCCGCGAGCGGATCGGCGATGTGGAGGTGAGCGGCGGCCGGGCCGCCGGCTTGCGGACGGCGGACGGCACGCTGGTGCCTGCGGACGTCGTCGTGCTGGCGATGGGCGCCCGGAGCGCGACGCTGCCGTCGGTCGGCGCGCTGCCGGTGCGCCCGGTGAAGGGGCAGATCCTGCGGATGGCGGGGGCCGCCGGCCTGCTCGAGGGCACGGTCCGGGCCTTGGTCCGGGGCCGGCACGTGTACCTGGTGCCCTACACCGGGGACGGCCTGATCGTGGGCGCCACCGTCGAGGACCGCGGCTTCGACGCGGCGGTCACCGCCGGCGGCGTGCACGACCTGCTGCACGACGCGATCGAGGTCGTGCCCGGCGTAACCGAGTTGGAACTGGTGGAGACGCTGGCCCGCTGGCGCCCGGGCACCGCCGACAATGCCCCGCTGCTGGGAGCATCGGAGCTGCCCGGCCTCGTGCTGGCCACGGGGCACCACCGCAACGGTGTGCTGCTGACACCGATCACCGGCGACGTGATCGCCGAACTGCTGGCCACCGGCACGCTGCCCGAGCTCGCCGGCCCCTTCACCCTCGATCGATTCGGAGGACGATGACCGTGCAGGTGACCGTCAACGGCGTGGCCACCGTCCTGGCCGACGACAGCACCGTCGCCGAGCTCGTCGCCGAGCGGGGGAAGGGGCACGACCGGATCGCTGTGGCGCGCAACGGTGACGTCGTGCCGCGCAGCGGCTGGGCCTCAACCCGGCTCTCGCCCGGCGACGACCTCGAGGTGCTCGCCCCGACCGCAGGAGGATGACGATGACGACCTCGGAACTGGCCCCCGCGCTGGAGCGGGAGGAGGCCGGCGACCCCTTCGAGCTCGCCGGGGAGACGTTCACCTCGCGGCTGCTGCTGGGCACCGGTGGCGCGCCGAGCCTGGACGCCCTGGAACGCGCCGTCCGTGCCTCGGGCACGCAGCTGGTGACCGTGGCACTGCGTCGAGTCGAGGCGTCCTCCAGCGCGTCGATGCTGGAGGTCCTCGACCGCTGCGGGGTGCGGCTCCTGCCGAACACCGCCGGCTGCCAAACCGCGCGGGAGGCGGTGAAGACCGCACAGCTGGCCCGGGAGGCGTTCGGCACGCCCTGGGTGAAGCTCGAGGTCATCGGCGACGAGCACACCCTGCTGCCCGACGCCGTCGAGCTGGTCGACGCCGCCGAGCAGCTGGTGGCCGACGGATTCACCGTGCTGCCCTACACCACCGACGACCCGGTGCTGGGGCGCCGGCTGGCGGACGCCGGGTGCGCCGCGGTGATGCCGCTCGGTTCGCCGATCGGCAGCGGGCTGGGCATCCGGAACCCGCACAACATCGCGCTGCTGCGCGACACCGTCTCGGTGCCGCTCATCCTCGACGCCGGCATCGGTACCGCGTCGGACGCCGCGCTGGCGATGGAGCTGGGCTGCGACGCCGTCCTGCTCGCCTCGGCGGTCACGCGGGCCCGACACCCTGAGCGGATGGCGCTGGCGATGCGGCAGGCCGTCGAGGCGGGCCGGCTCGCCCGTGCGGCCGGCCGGATCCCGCGTCGGTGGCACGCCGAGGCGTCCACGCCCATGGAGGGCCTGCCGGAGCTATGACCCCGCCGCCGCTGCTCGTCCTGACCGACCGGTCGCAGTGCTCGCGGCCGCTGCGCGACGTGGTGGCCGCCGCGGTGGACGCCGGGGCCCGGGGTGTCGTCCTGCGCGAGAAGGACCTGCCCGACGACGAACGCACGCGCCTGGCCGACGACTTCCTGGCGCTGCTCGAGCCCGTCGACGGCCTGCTGATCCGGGCCGGACGAGCCGGAGCGGGGGGCGACGACGCGGTACATCTCGCGTCCCAGGAGCCGTTCCCGCCGCGACGGCCCGCGCTGGTCGGTCGTTCCTGCCACTCCGCCGCCGAGCTGGCCCGCGCCCGCGACGAGGGCTGCGACTACGCCTTCCTGTCGCCGATCTTCTCGACCCCGTCGAAGCCTGGGTACGGACCTGTATTGGGTGTCGAGGGGTTCGCCCGGCTGGTGGCCGGTGCACCACCCACGTGGGCGCTCGGCGGCGTGCGACCAGAGCATGTCCCGGCGCTGACGGCGACCGGAGCAGCGGGGGTCGCCGTGATGGGCCCGGTCATGCGTGATCCCGGCCTCGTATCAAATTACCTCTCCGTGCTCGGCTAGGTGTCCGGCCTGGAGTGCCCGGCCCCGTCAGTGTTGAGATCGGCCCTCGCTCGGGAGGTGGCGGCCATCGCCCGGGATATTGCCAGGGAGCCCACTGGTTGCCGCCCATGATCACGCTCATCCCAGGATCTGGCGCATTGGCCGATCCCCTCCGAGACACGGCCGGTGCCTGAGCCAGCCATCAACGTCGTCGTAGCCGGTTGGCTCACCGCGGTCAACCTGGAAGGGTGCCAGTTCCCGGCCCCACGTCGTACGGCGGGAACAGTGGGGTGCCGAAGCGTCGATGCAGAGCAAGTACGTCGTGGTAGTCATCGTCATCGGGCTCGTAGCCTTGAGCGTGGGACTTGGCCTGGAAAGCCGCGGTGCAGCACGGGACCGTCCGGCCAGCAATCTGCCCGATGCCCTCGAGCGCGCCGACGTCGTAGGGCAGACCGCGCGGGCCGTATGTCTGAGTGCCATCAGCAGCGAGGAAGGTCGCATCGAGGTCGACGAGGTGGTAGTCCACCTGCCGGCCTCGGTGATCGACCAGGACGGCGTTGAACTGGCTATCGACACGCACGACGGTGAAGCCTCGTGCGGTGAGGGTGGCCAGCATCGCGCCGAGGGCGGTAACTGCCACGGCGATGTCGAGGTCAGCATGTGGTCGGGTCTGTTCGCCGAGCAGAGCGTCGACGCCCCACCCTCCATCCAGCCACAGGCGAACCCCAGCGGACTGCAGGACGGTGACGATCTCCAGCACGTCTTCAGCTGTGACCGGCATCAGCCAAGTCTGGCCACCTCCTGCAGCACGGTCACTTCCATTACCGCGAGCGGATCCCTGGTGGTGATCACCTGGCGGCGTACTCAGCGCTCCGTCCACACAATTCTGTGTCGCTCTCCACAACCGGCCCAACTCGGCTGGCGCGGGTCGGGTGAAGGACGGGCCGAAGACCGCTGTATTCGGCGAAGTCAATGATCGGTCCAACACCGGCGAACAGAACCGGCGTACAGGCCGACTCGTCCGTCCCCCTATCCCTGCGCCGCGACCGCGGTCCGCCGCCGCGCCAGCCGGATCGGCACCAGCACCACCGCGGCCAGCACCGCGGCGACCGCCAACCACGGGAGCAGCACGCCGAGGACGACGACGACCGCGCCCAGGGCCGTGACCAGTGCCCGCCAGCCGGTGCCGAGCCCGTCGACGAAGCCGTCCGGCCCACCTGCCGGCGAGACGCCGAACGGCCGCAGGTACACGCTCAACGTCGACAGCTCCACCTGGTCGGCCAGCAGCGTCCGCTGGGACTGCAACGACTCAAGCTCCTGCTGGCGCTCGGACAGCACCTTCTCCGCGGTCAGCAGGTCCTCGGTGGTGGTCGCGCCGTCGATCAGCGTCTGCAGCCACGCCACCCGAGGACTGCAGCGCGGAGATCCGCGCGTCCAGGTCGACCGCCGTCGCAGTGACGTCGGAGCGGGACACCGACACGCTGTCGACGTCGCCGAGTTCCTCCAGGTCGGCCAGGACGCCGGTCAGCTCGTCCGAGGGCACCGGCACGACGAGATCGGCGCTCGCGCTGCCGTCCTCGCCGGACCCCGTCTGCTCGCTGCGCTGGTCGACCCGGCCGCCGGCGGACTCCACCAGCTGGCTCACCTGCTGGGCCCCGTCGGCCGGGTCCTCGACGGCGAGAGAGGCGGTCGCGGTCGTGATCACCCGGCGGTCGGCGTCAGCGGCGTCCGGCGCCACCTCGGCGTCTCCGGGAACCGCTTGTTCAGGAACGACAGCCCCCTCGCCGGGAACGCTGGCCGCACCGCTCGAGTCACCCGAGGGTCCGGTGCAACCGACCAGCACAGCCAGGACCAGGGCCGTGGCTGCCGTGCCGAGGAAGGGCCTCATGGCTGGCGACGCTAGGCCGGTCATCTGCCATCCGACCACCGTCGATGCCTGATTCCTCCGGAGTCAGCTGCGACGCTGAGCCGACCACGTGCGCCTCGTGGCCGCGACGATCAGCGCCGCTCGGAGTACAGCAGGCTCCGGAAAGCGTCCACGGTGATCGGGCCGCGGCACGGGCCGGTGCTCACGCGAGGCCCAGGGCGGCGGCGACCGACGTCACCGTGCGGGCGGTCCGGCTCTGCGGTGGGCACAGGGCGGCCACGGACAGGGCGTCGGGGAAGTGGTCGATGTCGGTCAGCTCCGGAAGGTCGATGACGGTGAGCCCGGTGGCCTGGAGTGCGGCGCGGGTGCGGACGGCGGTGTCGTCGCGGGACATGGGGACGTCCGTCAGCACGGACGCGGGCGCGGCGGCGTGCAGCCCCAGAGCCCACCAGCCGCCGTCGGGCGCCGTGCCGAGCACCGCAGTGCCCGGCCCGCCGGCCTCCAGCAGACCGGCGCAGCGGTCCAGCAGCTCCGGTGTCACCTGCGGGGTGTCCATGCCGATGAGCAGCGTCGGGACGTCTCCGCCGGGCATCGCGTCGGCGAAGGCCGCCGCCAGCCGGGCGCCGAGGTCACCCTCCACCTGGGGGAACACGGCGAAGCCGTCGAGCTCCAGCTCGCCCGGCGGCCCGTCCAGCGCCACCACGCGGCGGGCCACCGGGGCCGCGCGTACGGCGTCGAGGGTGTCGCCCACCGCTGCCGCGGCGATGCCCGCGGCCTGCTCAGGGGTGCACGGCGGGCTCAGGCGGGTCTTGCTGCGCCCGGGCACCGGCGCCTTGGTGATGACCAGGACCTGGGTCGCCCTCACCGGGAGAGCACCGCTCGCATGTCGCGAACGGTGCGGACCGTGCCGAGCACGGTGCCGGTGACCTTGGAACGGCTGCCCGCGGTCCGCAGGCCGTAGTCGACGTCGACCTCCTGCACGCGCCAGCCGGCGTCGGCGGCCCGCGTGACCATCTCCAGCGGGTAGCCGAACCGGCGGTCGGTGATGCCCAGGTCCAGCAGCGCCTGCCGCCGGCCCGCCCGCATGGGTCCGAGGTCGTGCAGACGCAGGCCCGTGCGCCTGCGGAGCATGCGGGCCAGGGCCAGGTTGGCCACCCGGGCGTGCAGCGGCCACGCACCGCGGACCGGCCGGCGCCGGCCGAGCACCAGGTCCGCCCGTCCACCGAGGACCGGGTCGGTCACCCGGGGGAGCTGTGCGGGGTCCATCGACCCGTCTGCGTCGCAGAAGCACACCACGTCGGCCGTCGCCGCCTCGATCCCGGCGTGGGCAGCGGCGCCGAAGCCGCGCCGCGGCACCGGGACGACGGTCGCGCCGTGGGCGGCGGCGACCTCCGCCGAGCCGTCCGTCGAGCCGTTGTCGGCCACGATCGCGCGGTAGCCGGCCGGCAGGCGGGAGAGCACCCACGGCAGCGAGGCCGCCTCGTCGAGGCAGGGGAGGACGACGTCGGCCAGTGCCGTGCCCTGGGGAGTCGTCATGATCAGTATTGGTACCCGAGCCCGGTTCCCGTGTCGACCGGTCCCCGCTATCCGGTAGTGCGGCATACGCTCGGGGGCGATGAGCCCTGCGCCCGCCGACGTCGTGGACCGGCCACCGGCCCCGACGACCGGGCGCACGGCCGGGGGGCCGCTGGTCCTCTTCGTCACCCTGGGCGTCGGCGTGGTGTGGCTGCTCGGCCGGGCCATCACCCGTGACGGCGGAGACCTCCACCTCCGCGACGGCTACGTGCTGGTCGGCGGGTTCGAGGTCGTCGTCTCGCCGGGGATACTGCTCGCCCTGGTGTTCGCCGCCGCGGGGGTGCTGTTGGGCCCGCCGGCAGCCCGGCGGCTGTCCTGGCGGTGGCTGCTCTGCGGCAGCGCCGGGGCCGCCGCCGGTTGGTCCGTCGCGCTGGCCCTCAACGGCGGCTGGAGCCGGCTGGCATATCCGATGGCGAGCAAGCACGAGTACGTGCACGACGTCGGCCGGGTCGACGGGATCGGGTCGTTCATCGCGACGTTCACCGACTCCGTGCCGGCCGACTCCGCCGATCCGTGGGTCACCCACGTCGCCGGTCATCCGCCGGGCGCGTTGCTCTCGTTCGTCCTCCTTGAGCGGATCGGCCTCGGAGGTTCGGGCTGGGCCGCGGTCCTCTGCATCGCGGGGGGAGCGCTGACCGTCCCCGCCGTCCTGGTGACCGTGCGTGCCGTCGCCGACGAGTCCGCAGCCCGGGCGGTGGCCCCGTTCGCCGTCCTGTTCCCCGGCGCGGTCTGGATCGCGACCAGCGCCGACGCCTTCTTCGCCGGGGTGACCGCCTGGGGCGTGGCGCTGCTGGCGCTGGCGGCCGTGCGAGGGCCGTCGCGGGCGGGCCGGCTGCAGGCCCTGGCCGGTGGCCTGCTGCTGGGGCTGAGCCTGTTCCTCTCCTACGGCCTGACCGCCGCGGGCCTGATCGCCCTTGGCGTCGTCCTGGTGCGGACGCGGGAGCTCGGCCGGGGCGGGGTGCTCCGCATCCTGACCGCGGCGGCCGTGGGTGTGCTCCTGGTGTCCGCCGTCTTCACGGCCGCGGGCTACTGGTGGTTCGAGGGCATCGCCGTCGTGGGGCAGCGGGTCCGTGACGGCGCCGCCTACGACGACCGTGCCGCCCAGGCCGCCTGGTTCCTCGCGGGGAACGTCGCGGCGGGCGCCGTCGCCGCCGGCGCCGCGGTGGTCGCCGGCCTCGCCGGACTGCGCGGTCGCCTGCGCTGGCTGCCGCTGGCCGCGCTCGGCGGCATGGCCGTCAGCCAGCTGTCCGGGCTGGTCCTGGGGGAGACGGAGCGGATCTGGTTGCCGTTCCTCGTCTGGCTGCTGCCGGCCACCGCGTTCCTGCCGGAGCGGTCCGCGCGGTCCTGGCTGGCGCTGTCGGCGGCCCTGGCGATCACGGTCGAGGTGACGGTCCGCACGCCCTGGTGAACCTAGGGCGCGGCCCGGAGCGGAGCCGTCGCGAAGTCCCGCATGCCCTCCTCGAAGCCGATCTCCGCCCGGAAGCCGAGGTCCTTCTCGGCCAGGTCCGGGCTGGCTACCACGTGCCGCACGTCGCCGAT
>CADCTN010000080.1 GCA_902805535.1 uncultured Blastococcus sp.
ACCGGGTGGACGAGGCCTGGGCGGCCGGGGCCACCGAGATCTGCATGCAGGGCGGCATCCACCCCGACCTCCCGGGAACTGCCTACTTCGACCTGGCCCGCACGGTGAAGGAGCGGCAGCCGGACATCCACCTGCACGCGTTCTCCCCCATGGAGATCGTCAACGGTGCCGCGCGGACCGGCCTGTCGTTCCGCGACTTCCTCACCGAGGCCCGCGCCGCCGGGCTCGACTCCATCCCTGGGACCGCGGCCGAGATCCTCGACGACGACGTCCGCTGGGTCCTGACCAAGGGCAAGCTGCCGACGGCGACCTGGCTGGAGATCATCCGGACGGCGCACGAGATCGGCATCCCGACGACGTCGACGATGATGTACGGCCACGTCGACACCCCGGCGCACTGGGTCGGGCACCTGCGGACGCTCGCCGCGCTGCAGGACGAGACCGGCGGCTTCAGCGAGTTCGTGCTGCTGCCGTTCGTGCACCACAACTCGCCGATCTACCTGGCCGGCGTCGCCCGGCCGGGTCCGACGGTGCGGGAGAACCGGGCCGTCCACGCCGTCGCCCGGCTGCTGCTGCACGGCCGCATCCCCAACATCCAGACGTCGTGGGTGAAGCTCGCCGAGGCCGGGACCAAGGCCGTACTTCGGGGCGGGGCCAACGACCTGGGCGGCACGCTGATGGAGGAGACCATCAGCCGGATGGCCGGCAGCGAGAACGGCTCGCTGAAGACGATCGAGGAGCTGGAGGCGATGGCCGCCGCGATCGGCCGGCCCGCCCGTCAGCGCACGACCGAGTACGGCACCCCGTCGGCCGAGCGGCTCGCCACGGCCCGCTCGGACGAGGGCCGGGCGCGCCTCACCCTCTCGATCACGCCGCGCTGAACCGGCCCGCCCGGCGCTCAGCCCCCGGCCGGCCGGGCGAGCTCCACGACGGCCTGCACGACCTGGTCGCCGTCGAGCAGGACGGGGTCGTTGTGGTCGGCTCCCGGCACCTCGACCACGCGGTGCAGGTCCGCGGCCGCTCGCGCGACTGCGCGGCTCTGCGCGGGCGGCACGATCGTGTCCCGGCTGCCGAGGACGACGGTCGTCGGGACGCGGATCCCTGCGACCCGCTCGGCGACCGGGTAGCGGTCCCGCAGCAGGGCGCGGACCGGCAGAAACGGGTAGTGGACGCGACCCGCCGCGGCGAGGTCGACGAACGGGGACCGGAGCACCAGCCCGGCCGGCGGGTGCTCGCTGGCGAGCTCGGTCACCACTGCGGCGCCGAGGCTCTAGCCGAAGTAGAGGAGGCGCTCGGACGAGGAGGCCGGCGGCGCAGGAGTCCCGCGCCGCCGGCCTCCGCTCAGTCGTCGCTCACGGGGTCGGGTAGTCGACGACGTACCGCGGCTGACCCTGGTTGGTGCTGTCCGCCCGACCACCCACGTCGTTGACCACGTGCTCGATGACGCCGACGCCGTCGAGGTGGACGGTCATGACGTGGTGCAGCCGCACGCCCGGCGTCGCCGGCACCTCGAACCCGCGCTCCGTCGTGATCCCCGGCTCTGCGTTGCGCTGGTAGCCGTAGACGCCGCCGCCGAAGAGCCGGTGCGTGGTCACGTCGTCCGCGACCTTGTACCCGGCCCAGCCGAGCGTGCCGTCCGGCTGCGTCCACGCCGCCTGCGAGGGCGGGTCGTAGGGCAGCTCGTTCTGGTACAGGACGGTCGTGCCGTTCTCGCCGCTCCAGACGGTGTTGAACTCCTGGAAGTGCTCGACGAACAGGCCGGTCGCCGTGACGTCGTCCCCGTTGATGACGGCGCCGTTGCGACCGGTGTTGGTCTCCCAGCGGTCGGTGTCGCCGAGGTAGCCCTCGGTGAAGTCCTCGACGCCGTGGTCGGCCCGCCACACCCAGGTGTGGTCGATGAGGACGTCGTCGCTGTTGACCTCCAGCGCGGTGTCGGCCTTGCCGATGTGCGGGCCGCCGACGCGGAAGTACACGTCGGAGAGCGTCGTCGGGTTGGCCGGGTCGGACGTCCCGCCGTTGCCGTTCGGCTTGCCGACCTGGAGGAGGACGGGCGACTCGGTCGTGCCCGCATCGACGGTCACGCCGGCGACCACGACACCCGGCACGTCGGCCACCGTCAGCGGGACGGCGCCGCCCACGGCGGTCAGCGTCGCCTGCCCGAGCCCGAGGACCACGGTGTCCGCGCGCTTCACCGCGATGCTCCGGGCGACGTCGTAGACGCCGGCGGTGAGCAGCAGGTGCTTGCCGCGCGCCAGCTGGTTGTTGATCTCCTGCACCGAGCTCGACGGCTTCGCGATGAAGAACTCGGTGATCGGGATCGTCCGCCCCGGCGTCTCACCGGCGCCCCAGCTGATGCCCCGGGATTCCGTCTGTGCCGACGGGACCCGGACGTTGTAACGGCCCTGGTCGTCGAGGAACAGGTAGGGCTTCTCCCGGCTGACCGGGGTGGTCTCCAGCGTCGTGTACGGCTCGGCCGGGAAGGCGGCCTCGCTCGGCGCGCCCTCGACGCCGGAGAACACCTGGTTCCACACGCCGTTGGACCAGCCGCCGACCGTGCTGTTGCGGGTGAGCCACTGCTGCTGCGAGCCGTTGACGACGAATGGCGCCCGGGAGTCGGCGATGAAGCCACCGCTGGCGTACTGCGGGCCGGCGGTGCAGTAGTCCATCAGCGACAGGTTGGCGCCGGTGATGTCCACCCGGCGCATGGACACCGCCTGGGAGACGGCCCAGAAGTTGGCCGAGGCACGGCAGCCGTCCTGCCCCGTGCTGTTCACGGCCACCGTCAGGTTGGACACCGTGCGCCAGAAGTTGTTCAGCGCGATGCAGTTGGCCGTGCCGTTGCCTTCCAGGCAGCGGTTGTAGACCTCCACCTTGCCGTTGATGACGACATCGCCCGGCCGCGCCCCCAGGCCGGTGATCTCGGTGTAGTAGCCGACCTTGATCTGCAGCGGCTCGGTCGCGGTGCCGTAGGTGCCGGGCTTGAAGAGGTAGGCGTAGCGCTCGCTGCCCATCTCGTTGTCCCGCTGCTTCGTCCAGGTCTCATCGAGGGTCGCCTGGATCTGGCTCACCGGCATGCCCGGGTCGAAGACCGTCACGTTGCTGCCGAGATCCGGAGCGATGGCGCTGGTGCTGGGTGGTGGTGCGGCGGCGGCGACGCCGACCGTCGCCGGGGCCACGCATAGTGCGACGGCGACGGCGAGCGAGCTGCCCAGGCGCCTCCGGCGGCGGGCGGGGGGACTGACGGGCTTCGGTGGCATGGAGATCCTCATCGCTCAGGGATCGACCCGATTGTGAGCCGGGTCACGTATCACCCCATGCTAAGAAACAGTCACGAGCAGTCAAGTCGAGGGGTTTCCGGGTCACGCCGGTCCGTGGTGATCCCGGCTGCTGGCTAGGGTCCGGCGGTGCGGAACGCGGCCCTCTCCGACGTGCACGGCAACCTGCTCTCGGGCGCCGTGCGGCCACGGGAGACGGCCGACCGGCTGATGCAGCTCGACCTGCCCACGGTCGCCGGCAACCACGAGCGTCAGCTGCTGACGTACGACCGTGCCCGCATGGGTTACTCGGACCGGCTGACCCACGACGCCATCGACGACACCCACCGCGCGTGGCTCGCCGGCCTACCCCCGACGCTGCAACCGGCCGACGGCGCGCTGGCCTTCCACGGCTCCCCCACCGACGACCTCGTCTACCTGCTGGAGACCGTCGACCCGGAGGGCGCCCGCCCGGCCACCGAGGCCGAGGTCCTGGAACGCCTGGGCGGGGCCGCTGACGTCCCGCTGCTGCTCTGCGGGCACACCCACCTGCAACGGTCGGTGCGCCTGCCGACCGGAGCCCTCGTGGTGAACCCGGGCAGCGTCGGCTGGCCGGCCTACGACGACGACCACCCGCACCCGCACGTCATGGCGGCGGGCACCCCGTATGCGCGGTACGCGATCGTCGACGACACCGGCGGACGGTGGGCCGTGGAGTTCCGCGCCGTCGACTACGACTGGGACCCGGCGGCCGCCGATGCCGAGGCGAACGGGCGGCCGGACGTCGCCGGTCAGCTGCGCACCGGCCGGGCGTGAACAGTCAGGCCCGTTCTGCAGGCTCCTTGGCGGCCGTGGCCGCCTTGTCCGGCTGGTCCTTGAGGAAGAGGTACCAGTAGGACGTCGACACGAAGACGACCGCGCCGACCAGGTTGCCCGATCCGGCGAGCAGCCAGTTGTAGAGAGCGTCGTCCCAGCCGACGTCCGGCACACCCGCCCAGATCGCAGCCGGGATGAAGAACATGTTCGCGACCACGTGGTCGAAGCCCATCGCGACGAACGCCATCACCGGGAAGAAGATCGCCAGGATCTTGCCGGCGACCGACGTGGCCGCCAGGGACATCCAGACCGCGAGGCAGACCAGCCAGTTGCAGCCGACACCGCGCAGGAAGGTCTCCCACGCCGTGTGCTCCGTCTTGCCCTCGGCGATGGTCACCAGCCGCTCGTAGGTGAGCAGCGCGCTGCCCTCGGAGTCCGCGTCGCCGATGACCTTCGTCTGCACGGCGAGGAAGAAGGCGACGACCAGCGCCCCGACCAGGTTGCCCAGCAGGACCAGCGTGAGGTTCTTGGCGACGTCGGCGCCGCTGATCTTGCCGCGCATGGCGCCCAGCGGGACCAGCATCATGTTCCCGGTCGCCAGGTCCGAACCCGCGATCAGGACGAGCACCAGCCCCAGGGTGAAGGCCGCGCCCATGAAGAGCGTCGGCAACGTCCCCCACGTCGACGGGTCGAGGCCCGAGGACACCGTGATGGCGACCAGGGCGCCGAAGGAGATGTAGGCCCCCGCCAGGAATGCGCTGACGAGGACCCGGTCCCACGCGCGATGCGCCTTCTTGGCCCCCGTCTCCGCGGCGACCTGGGCCATCTCGGCGGGTTCACGTGCGGTCACGAGCGCCTCCAGCGGTTCCGCCCCGGCAATCGAGGCCGGTAGTGCCCGACCGCGGGCCCTCGCATGCATCAACGGGCACAGAGCCCGGTACTGACCCGAGGTGCAGCCGACCGCGGTCTTCGACCTCGACAAGGTGCTGCTCGGCGGGGACGCGTCGACGCTCTTCCTCCACGGCCGGCTCCGCGAGGCGCCCCGCCGCGCGGTCCCACTCCTGCTGGCGTCCCCGGTACTGTTCGTCGGCGCCGCCGTGCCGCAACTGCGCGCCCTCGGGGCTCGGCTCATGACGCGGCTCGCCGTCGGCCGGTCGTCCGGGTCGGCCGTGGACGGGATCGCCGCCGCCTACCGGTCGGTGCTCACCGTCAAGCCGGAGGCGGCGGTCGCCGACGCCATGGCCTGCGTCCGCGCCCACGAGCGCGCCGGGGACGCCGTCGTCGTCGCCACCGGCTGCGAGGAGACCCTCGCCCGCGGCTTCCTGACCGCCATCGGACTCGGCCACCTCGACGTCGTCGGCTCACGGGCCACGGTCCCGGCACGACGGGCCATGGGCGAATCGAAGGTGTCCATGCTCATCGACCGGGGCCATCCCCCGCCGTGGACGGCGGTCTACAGCGACAGCGCCTCGGACCTCCCGCTGTTCGCCGGCACGCCCCGACCGGTGCTGGTCAACGCCGGCGACAAGGCCGTCCGGCAGGTCGAGCGCACGCTCGGCCGCCGTCCCGAGACTCTCGACTGGCGCTGAGGCAGGTCAGCGCTCCGCGAGCGCCAGCCGGGCGCCCAACGCCACGAACGCGCCGGCGAAGGCACGCCGGAGCCAGTCCATCACGCTGGGCCGGGAGACGACGTGATCACGCACGGCGGCGGCCAGCAGCCCGTAGAGGACGAAGACGACGAAGGTGGCCGCCATGAACACCGTGCTGAGCAGCAGCATGTGGGCCAGCGCGTTCGGCTCCCCCGCCGGGACGAACTGCGGCAGGAAGGCGAAGAAGAAGATCGTGAGCTTGGGGTTGAGGAGGTTCATCAGCACGCCCGAGACGATCACCTGCCGCGCCGACCGGGGTGCCGACTCTTCCTCGACGTCCAGCGCGCCCTTGTCGCGCAGCGTCCTCCAGGCCATGTACAGCAGGTAGGCCACGCCGGCGTACTTGAGCACCTGGAACGCCAGCGCGCTGGTGTGCAGGAGCGCAGCCAGCCCGGTGATCGCCGCGATCATGTGCGGGACGATGCCTAGGGTGCAGCCCACCGCGGCGACGATGCTGGGGCCCGACCCCCGGCCGAGGCCCGCGGCGAGGACGTAGAGCACCCCCGTCCCGGGCGTGGCGACGACCACGAGGGTCGTCAGCAGGAACTCGACGGACACGGCGACCCCCCGGAGGCTGGTGGACGCGGAGCCTAGCGATCAACCGGCCGGTGGCTAGCCTCCAGCGGTGGGGTACTTCGGAAAGCTCGCCTACAGCGACGGACGATGGGCCTTCGGCGGGCCGACCGCCGTGCCGTTCCTCCTGATCGACGTGCACGACAGCGACATCGCGACCGTCGACTACCGCGCGGCCGACGCCTCGGGCGGCCGCTTCTACCTGGGCTACGAACCCCGCCTCTACTTCGAGGAGCCCGCCGCCGGGGACCCGGTGGACACCGCTGCCGAGGCCGAGGGCTTCACCCGGTGGGCCCGCGACGCCGGGGGCGCCGACGTCGACCCGACCGAGGTGCAGCGGCTGATGGCCTCGCCGGACGGCGCGCCGCCCGCCGACGAGGTCGTCGAGCAGACGGTCGAGAGGCTGCTCGGGCTGGCCGGCCTGCCCCTGCCCGAGTGGCCGACCGACGGGGACATGCCCGCCGGCTGACCGCCGTCCTCAGCCGAACCGCTGCTGGAGCGCCGGTCGTGCTAGCCGACGCCGAGGTCGCGGGCGATGAGCATCCGCTGCACCTCGCTGGTCCCCTCGCCGATCTCCAGGATCTTGGCGTCGCGGTAGAACCGGCCGACCGGGAACTCGTTCATGAACCCGTACCCGCCGTGCACCTGCGTGGCGTAGCGGGCGTTGTCCATCGCGACCTCGGAGCTGTACAGCTTGGCGATCGAGGCCTCGCGCTTGAACGGCTCGCCGCGCAGCATCTTCTCCGCCGCCCGGTAGTAGGCCAGCCGCGCGGTCGAGGCGCGGACCTCCATGTCGGCGATCATGAACTGGATGGCCTGGTTGCGGCCGATCGTCTGACCGAACGCCTCCCGCTGGCCGGCGTACTTCACCGACTCGTCGACGCACCCCTGGGCGAGACCGACCGACAGCGCCGAGATCGCGATGCGGCCCTCGTCGAGGATGGAGAGGAACTGGGCGTAACCGCGGCCCCGCTCCCCCACCAGGTTCTCCTCCGGCACGCGGACGTCGGTGAACGAGAGCTCGCGGGTGTCCGAGGCGTTCCAGCCGACCTTGGAG
>CADCTN010000081.1 GCA_902805535.1 uncultured Blastococcus sp.
ATGTTGTCCGCGCCGAACTTCTCGAGGAAGGCCTCGGCGAGCACGACTGCCACCATCGACTCCCCGATAACGGCCGCCGCCGGCACCGCGCACGAGTCGGCCCGCTCCTTGAAGGCCTTCGTCTCCTCGCCCGTGGAGATGTCCACGGTCCTGAGCTGTTTGGAGATCGTGGAGATCGGCTTCATGGCAGCCGAGACGAGGACGGGCTCGCCGTTGGTCATGCCGCCCTCGATGCCGCCGAGGCGGTTGCTCGCGCGCTCGAGGTGGCCGTTGCCAGAGAGGATCTCGTCCTGGACCTCGCTGGAGCGGTGGGCGGCCACGCCGAAGCCCATCCCGACCTCCACGCCCTTGATGGCGTTTATGCTCATCACGGCGGCGGCGAGGCGGGCGTCGATCTTGTCCCGCCAGTCTACGTAGGAGCCGAGCCCCGGCGGGCAGCCGCGGGCCACGACGACGAACTCCCCGCCCAGCGCGTCGCGGGCGTAGCGGGCCGCGTCGATCTCGGCCTTCATCCCCTCCGTGACCTCGGGGTCGGGGCAGCGCACGTCGGACTCGTCGGCCGATGCTGCGTCCTCTGCTGCCCTCTCCTTCGGGTAGGCCACGGCGCCTATGCGGTAGACGGCGCTGTGGATCTCGACGCCGAACTCGGCGAGGAGCTTCCGGGCCACCCCTCCGGCGGCCACGCGGGCGGTCGTCTCCCTGGCGCTGGAGCGCTCCAGAACGTTCCTGAGGTCGTCGAAGGCGTACTTCTGCATCCCGGCGAGATCGGCGTGGCCCGGCCTCGGTAGCGTTATGGGGTCGGGCGGGTCCTCGACGGGGGCCGGCGACATGCGGTGCTCCCAGTTGGCGTAGTCGTTGTTGCGCACGAGCATCGCCACGGGCGACCCCAGGGTGTAGCCGTGGCGCACGCCGCCCAGGAACTCGACCTCGTCCCGCTCTATCTTCTGGCGCCCGCCGCGGCCGTAGCCCTGCTGCCTGCGCGCCAGGTCCCGGTTCACGTCGCCGGCGAGCAGGCCAAGCCCAGCCGGCACCCCGTGCACCAGGGCCACTTCCGCCGGACCGTGCGACTCGCCCGCGGTCGAAAAACCGAACCTCAATCCTGCCTCCGAACTAGAAACCGTGCCCTACGCGTCCCCGCTAATATAAACCACGCGGCCGCCTTCTTCCGGTGCTCGCGAACACGCATCCTGCGCCTACCCGGGGGGGAGCGTGCCGCCGCTGTCGAAGAGGTCGTCGGATCCCGACCCGCCGCCGGATCCACCACCGGCTCCACCAGACCCCCCGCCGCCACCAGCGCCACCGCCCCCGCCCGAGTTACCGCCGGTCCCTGCTCCACCGCCGCCCTGGCCGCCGCCGGTCCCGGATCCACCGGTCCCGGATCCACCGGTCCCGGATCCGCCACTCCCCTGGCCGCCGCCCTGCTCCCCGTCGGCGATGCCATCGCCGTCGGAGTCGTCCTGCCCGTCCGGGATGCTGTCCCTATCGGTGTCGGGGTTGCGCGGGTCCTGGCCGAGGCGCCCTTCGTCCCTGTTGGTGAGCCCGTCGCCGTCTGAGTCCTCCCGCGACCGGTCGCCCCCGCCGCCCGTCCCCTGGCCGCCGCCACCGCCCGGATTCGTCGTGTCTTCGGGTGGGACGGAGGCCGGTGGCGGGGTGGGGCCGTCCCCCGGCTCGGCGCCGGGTGTGCTCTCTCCGGTCGGCTCGGAGGCCGGTGCCAGGAGCTGGCGGAACGGGTCCTTGTTGCGGTAGGCGGCGTAGGAGTCCGTGTCGCGGTCTTCGACCTCCGGCGCGTCCACCCCGGCGTTCGGGTCCGTGGACTGGACGAGCTTGGCCTTGCCGGAGGAGTCCCCTTCGTCCTCGGGGCCGCCTATAAACAGGCCGGCCGCTACCCAGGCGAAGAGGAGGAGGGCGAGCAGGGCGAGGACCGGCGGCAGGACCTTGTTGTCGCGCACGAGGGCGTC
>CADCTN010000082.1 GCA_902805535.1 uncultured Blastococcus sp.
GAGGCCGTCGCCGGCGCGACGGTCGAGCAGCGTGCGGCGCAGGCCGGCTTCGCCGACGTGCTGGCGACCGCGGCAGCGCTGCTCGACACCGGCCGGCTGGCGGTCCTCGACCGCCGCATCGACGAGCACGACCGCGCGCTCTCGGTGGCCCGGGCGGCCGTGGCCGAACCCGACCTCGCCGACCTGGACGCGCGCCCGGACCTCGAGGCGCTGGGGGAGCGGTGCGCCGAGGAGACGCGGCTACGGGACGAGGCCGTCGCCGAGCTCGACCGTGCCCGTCGCTGCGCCGGTGGTCTCCGCGCCCTCGCCGGAGACGTGACCGCCCTGCAGGTCGAGCTCGACGAGCGGCGCGCGGCCTTCGACCAGGTGAGCGAGCTCGCCGATCTGGTGAACGGCAGGGGAGCCAACGTGCTCCGGATGCGCCTGCAGTCCTTCGTGCTCGCGGCCCGGCTGGAACAGGTCGCCGAGGTGGCCAGCCGGCGGCTCCAGGACATGTCCGGTGGGCGCTACACGTTCCGGCACAGCGACACGAAGGGTCGCCACGGCGCCCGCGGTGGTCTGGGGCTGGACGTGCTCGACGAGTACACGGGCTGCCTGCGGGCCACCAAGACGCTGTCCGGCGGCGAGAGCTTCATGGCGTCACTGGCGCTCGCACTGGGTCTCGCCGACGTCGTCACCGCCGAGACCGGCGGCGTGCGGATCGACACCCTCTTCGTCGACGAGGGCTTCGGGACCCTCGACGCCCAGGCCCTCGACGCGGTGATGTCGGTGCTGGACGAGCTGCGTCGCGGCGGGCGGACCGTCGGGGTGATCAGCCACCTGGAGGAGCTGCGCACCCGCATCCCGACTCGAATCGAGGTCATCAGCGGCCGACAGGGTTCGCGTTTGGCGAGCTGATGCCTCCTGGCGTCCGAGGTAGCCGCGCTTCAGCGACCGGCGGTCGCCCGTCCCGCGTCGTCTCCGGGGACGACGACGTCCATCGCCATCGGTCGGCTCTCCCTGTACACGTTCCTGGCAGGAACCGACTCCGGGTTACCGCCGGGCTCCTGCCCGACGCCAGTGAGGCTGACGGCGAAGGCGGAGACGGCGATCTGCGTGCCACCGACCACCAGGACCATGCCGATGATGGGAAGCCTCATCGTCTCGACCGGATCGAGCTGTCCGAATCCCTGCGCGCCCCAGGTCGCCAGCGCGACCACGAATGCCGCGATGCCCAGCAGCACCGAGACGACACCGATGACCAGGCCCCGTTCCAGGGATACTCGTTCGAGCCACTTCTCCAGGCGCGCGCTGCGGGGCAGCAGTCCCAATCGCCACGCGTAGGCACGGGAGACCAACGCCAGCCCGCCCACCTGGAGTCCGAGGACGACCAGGGTCGCGCAGGCGAGCATGGTGTGGATCCCGAAGGAGACCTCGACCACCTCGACGGTCCCTGCCGAGAGCAATCCGAGCCCGATCAGGCCTGAGACGAGCATCGTCATGGCCGGGTACAGGAAGAGCCAGCGCGGGCTGAATGCGAGCAGGAAGCGCATGTGGCGCCACCCGTCGCGCCAGGTGCGCAGGTGCGGCGCCCGGCTCCGGCCGTCCGGCTGGAGGCGGGTGGGTACCTCCTCGATGCGCAGCCCGCGCAGGGATGCGCGGACGACCATCTCGCTGGCGAACTCCATGCCCTCGGTCTGCATTCCAAGGGCGAGTACGCGGTCACGGCGGAAGGCCCGCATGCCGCAGTGGAAGTCGCCGATCGGGATGTGGAAGAACAGCCGCCCGGCCCAGGAGAGCACCGGATTGCCCAAGTAGCGGTGCAGGAAGGGCATGGCCCCCGGTGCGATGCCGCCCTGGAACCGGTTCCCCATGACCAGGTCCGCACCGCCGCGCAGGGCCTCCAGGAACCCGCCGATGTCGTCGAGGGCGTAGCTGTCGTCCGCGTCGCCCATGAGGACGTACCGCCCACCCGCAGCTTCGATACCGCCGCGCAGGGCTGCGCCGTAACCCTTTCGGGGAACGTCCACCACTCGCGCTCCTTCAGCCCGGGCGATGCCCTGGGACCCGTCCGTGGAGCCGTTGTCGGCGACGATCACCTCGCCTTCGACGCCCAGTGAGCGCAGCGACGCCTGGGCTTTGCGGATGCAGATTGCCAGCGTCTCGGCTTCGTTGAGGCATGGCAGGACGACGGACAGCTCGCACGTATTGCTGGCCGCGGCCGGCGGCGGACCGACCGCCGCGGGGGCGATGACGAAGTTGCCGTGGTCGGTCGTTGTCCGATCGGCGACGAAGTCCCCGGAGGGACTCGTCGTGCCTGTGGGGGCGGGGCCGACGACATCGGCGTTCCCGGCGGTGGTCGAGGTCGATCGCATCGTCGTCATCGGACAGGCACCTCCGCGACAGCGAACACCGACTGCCCGAACGGTGGTCGATGTCGCGCCTCCAAGCGGCGGGCGAGCGGGATCACGAGGGTGTCCCACAGCGACAGTGCTCGACCATCGCCGGGAGTCATCCGAAGCAGACGCATGCAGATCACCCATGCCGGGAGCCCAGGCATGTTCACGTAGTGCACCTCACGAACGATCAGGTTGGCGTCGGTCAGTGTCCGGGATAGCGAGGCCCGGGTGTAACGGCGCACGTGGCCCACGGCGCGATCGAAACGGCTCATCGCGAACTGGAACGCGGGGACGAAAACGACGACCTTCCCGCCCGGGCGGACGAGCGTGTGGGCGGCGCGCAGCGCCTGCAGGTCATCGGGGATGTGCTCCAGCACATTGAACATCGCGAGGGCGGAGTGGTCGGCCGGCTCGGATCGACGGACGTCGAGGAAGCGGACCTGCACCCGCTCGTCATCCGCGAACCGCTTCCGCAGGTGGTCGAGCCGGGAGGGGTCGACCTCGGTTGCGGTGATGCGGGGCACGCCGCTGTCCAGCCAGCGCTGCGCGTAGTCGCCGAGCCCGCTTCCCAGCTCCACCGGATGGTCACCCAGGTGCGGACGGCCCAGCGTCGTGAGCCAGTCGTGGTAGCGGACCGCTGACGCAATCGACTCCAAGGTCTGTGACTGTAGCCCGCTGTCGCCGAGGGCGAGATTGGTCCCGTCGTCCCCGGCAACGGGGTGACCGCTGGTGGCATTCACCTTGTGCAGGGTAGATGGCCTCGGGAGGCAGCGCAGCGATCGCGGCCATCGGTCCACCCCTTGGGGTCGGCCCGTCGGCGCAGGTGAACCAGATGTACAACGAGTCGAGCGCGTCCGGGACCCGTCAGTTGTCGCTGTGCGTCGCCGCTGCTGGGTTCTGCCCGGCCGGTACGTCCGGTCGATCGTCGGTGAGCGTCGCCGCAGCCAGGTCGGGCGCCGGGAACACCCAGCGGCGGTAGGAGAGGTACCGGATGACGGTGCCGAGGGCGATGCCGACGATGTTGGCGACCTGGAGCACCAGGGCGCTCTCCTGGCCCAAGGGGTAGCGGACGAGAGCGATGACGCCGAGGTTGAGCGCGAGCGTCCCCCCGTTGACGACCGCGAACAGCAGGTACTCGCGGCGCACGCCGGTCCGGGCACGGTGGGAGAAGGACCAGTAGCGGTGACCGACGTAAGCAACCGTCATGGAGAGGAGGGTGGCGAGGAACTTCGCCGTCACGGCGCCCAGGCCGACGTAGGCGTAGAGCAGCTGGAAGAGGAGGACGTCGATCGCGAAACAGACGATCCCGACGACGCCGAACGCGCTGAGCTCCTTGAGCAGGATTCGCCACGTCGTCCCCATGCGCACCCGGACGCCCTCGACCCACCGCACCCTGTCGATGCTACGGACAACCGCCAGCCGGCGACCGCACGCGAGACTGGGAGCGGGCGGGCGGTGAGGGCCGGATAGTGTGGCGCCCGCCATGGCCGCACCCATCGATCCGCGCACCGGTCTGCCCGTCGTCGCCATGGTCGGCGGCGGTCAGCTCTCCCGCATGACCCACCAGGCGGCCGTCGCCCTCGGGCAGTCCCTGCGCGTGCTGGCCATCGACCCGGCGGAGTCCGCGGCGCTCGTCGCCGCCGACGTCCAGTTGGGGGACCCCCGGGACCTCGCCGCGCTGCGGCGCTTGGCCGACGGCGCGACCGTGCTCACCTTCGACCACGAGCACGTGCCCGCCGAGCACCTGCACGCGCTCGAGGCCGCGGGCACGCGGGTCGCCCCCGGTCCCGACGCTCTCGTGCACGCCCAGGACAAACTGGTCCTGCGCCGGTTCCTCGCCGCGGCGGGGGAGCCGCAGCCGGCCTGGGTCGAGGCGCGCACCGTCCACGATGTCACGGTGTTCGCCGAGGAGGTGGGCTGGCCGGTGGTGCTCAAGACGCCGCGGGGGGGCTATGACGGCAAGGGGGTCTTCGTCGTCCACGGGCCCGACGCCGCGGCGGACCTGCTCGAGCAGCACCGCGTCCTGCTGGTCGAGGAGCGGGTCGCCATGGTGCGCGAGCTGTCCGCGCAGGTCGCCCGGTCACCCTTCGGGCAGGTCGCGGTGTGGCCGGTCGTGGAGACCGTGCAGCGCGACGGGGTGTGCGCGGAGGTGCTCGCCCCGGCCCCCGGCCTCGCAGCGGACCGGGCCACCGCCGTCCAGGAGCTCGCCGTCCGGATAGCCGATCGGCTCGGCGTCGTCGGCATGCTGGCCGTGGAGCTGTTCGAGACCGCCGACGGCGTGCTCGTCAACGAGCTCGCGATGCGGCCGCACAACTCCGGGCACTGGACCATCGAGGGCGCGCGCACCAGCCAGTTCGAGCAGCACCTGCGCGCCGTCCTCGACTACCCCCTGGGCGACACGGCCATGACCGCGCCGGTGGTGGTCATGGCCAACGTGCTCGGCGGTGCCGCCGCCGGGGAGAGCTGGTCCGGACCGCCCCTCGACGAGCGCATCCATCACTTCATGGCGCACTGGCCCGGCGTCAAGCTGCACTGGTACGGCAAGGGGCAGCGGCCCGGTCGCAAGCTGGGCCACGTCACGGCGCTCGGCACCGATCTCGGAGAGGTCCGGGCGCGCGCGGTCGCGGCCGCGCGCTACCTCGCGGACGGCGTCGTCGAAGAGGCTTTCGCCTTCGGCCACGACGCCGTCGACGACGGGCACTGAGGAAGCGGCATGAGCGCAGCTGGCAACCCCGTCGTCGGCATCGTCATGGGCAGCGACTCCGACTGGCCCGTGATGGAGCCGGCCGCCCAGGCGCTCGACGAGTTCGGCGTCCGCTACGAGGCGCACGTCGTCTCGGCGCACCGGACCCCGCGCCGGATGCTCGACTACGCGGAGACCGCCGCCGGCCGCGGGTTGCGGGTCATCATCGCCGGCGCGGGGGGAGCGGCCCACCTGCCCGGCATGGTCGCGGCGGCGACGCCCCTGCCCGTCATCGGCGTCCCGCGCGCCCTCGGCCGGCTGGACGGCATGGACAGCCTGCTCTCGATCGTGCAGATGCCGGCGGGGGTGCCGGTCGCGACGGTCGGCATCGACGGCGGGCGCAACGCGGGCCTGCTCGCCGTCCGCATCCTGGCCGCCGCCGACGCGGATCTCCGGTCGGCCGTCGAGCGCTTTCAGGCCGATCTCTCCGACTCCGTGGTGGCACGTGATCTCACCCTCCAGGAGCGTCTCTCCTCGGATTGACGGCCCGTCCGGGCTTAGGATCTACCCGTGGGTAACAACGCTGGGCTCTACGCCCTCACCGACGAGCACGAGGCGATCCGGTCCGCCGTCCGCGACATCGCCGAGCGGGAGATCGCGCCGTACGCCGCGGAGGTCGACGCGCAGTCGCGCTTCCCGGTCGAGGCGCAGAAGGCGCTGACGGCGGCGGGCTTCCACGCCACCCACATCCCCGAGGCGTACGGCGGCGAGGGCGCCGACGCGATCGCCACCTGCATCGTGATCGAGGAGGTGGCGCGGGTCGACGTCAGCGCCTCGCTGATCCCCGCGGTGAACAAGCTCGGCTCGATGCCGATCATCCTGTCCGCATCGGAGAGCGTGAAGCAGAAGGTGCTGCCGTCGATCGCCTCCGGCGACGCGATGATCAGCTATGGGCTCTCGGAGCGCGAGGCCGGCTCCGACGCCGCCGCCATGAAGACCCGCGCCCGCCTCGAGGGCGGCTCCTGGGTGCTCGACGGCACCAAGGCGTGGATCACGAACGCCGGCATCTCCGAGTGGTACACGGTCATGGCCGTCACCGACCCGGAGAAGAAGGCGAACGGCATCTCCGCGTTCGCTGTGCACCGCGACGACCCCGGCTTCGCGGTCGGCCCGAAGGAACGCAAGATGGGCATCAAGGGCTCGCCCACCTGCGAGCTGTACTTCACCGACTGCACCATCCCGGCCGACCGCATCATCGGGGCGCCCGGCACCGGCTTCAAGACCGCGCTGCGGACGCTGGACTTCACCCGGCCGACGATCGGCGCGCAGGCCGTGGGTGTGGCGCAGGGGGCACTCGACGCGTCGGTCGCCTATGTCAAGGAGCGCAGGCAGTTCGGTACCAGCATCGGCAGCTTCCAGGGAGTCCAGTTCATGCTGGCCGACATGGAGATGAAGATCGAGGCCGCCCGGCACCTGGTCTACGTCGCGGCCGCCGCCGGTGAGGCCGGCCGTCCCGACGTCACCCGGGTGTCCGCCTCGGCCAAGGCGTTCGCCTCAGACGTCGCCATGCAGGTGACCACCGACGCGGTCCAGCTGTTCGGCGGGGCCGGCTACACCCAGGACTTCCCGGTCGAGCGCATGATGCGCGACGCCAAGATCACCCAGATCTACGAGGGCACCAACCAGGTGCAACGCATGGTGATCGCACGCAGCCTGCTGCGCTGACCGGCGGACCGGCGGACCGGCGGGCCGGCCCGCCGGTCCGGTGAGGCGCCTGTGACTCCTGCGACTACGACCAGTTCCGGGAGGCGCGGCGCTTCGCGTCCCTCGACGGGGTGCGGGGCATCGCTGCGGTCGCCGTCGTCATGTTCCACTTCGGTGGGCCGTCCTTCGCCTGGGCGTCGGGCTGGCTCGGCGTCCACGTCTTCTTCGTGCTGTCCGGGTTCATCATCACCACCCTGGCGCTGCGCGAGGAGGAGCGGAACGGGCGGATCAGCCTGCGGGACTTCTACGTCCGCCGGATCTTCCGCATCTGGCCCGCCTACCTGTCGTCCTCGCGGTCCTGGTGGCCCTGTTCGTCACCCGCGGCGAGTTCGCCTCCCGTGAGGTGGCCGAGACCCTGCCCTGGTACCTGACGTTCAACAGCGACCTGCACCTGGGCGACATCTTCTACGGGCACACCTGGA
>CADCTN010000083.1 GCA_902805535.1 uncultured Blastococcus sp.
GACCGTCAGGGCCTCGCCGGCCCGCTCCCGCTGCCAGGCAGCACCCTGATGACAAGCGCGGTGCAGCACCCAGCTGCCCAGTTCCCCGATCAACCCAACATCCTCAGCCAGCGGGATGAAGTCTGCCGGCGACACGGCGCCGCGAGTGGGGTGCATCCACCGCAGCAGTGCCTCAACTCCGACCGTGGTCCCGCTGCTCAGCTCGACGACCGGCTGGTAATGCACGTCCAGCTGGCCGCCGTCCGCCGCACCGGAGGTGCCGGAGACATGCCCGAGCGCGGCCCGCAGATCGGTCTCGAGAGCCAATTGGTCGAGAACCTGTTCGTGGAAGTCGGGGTGGAACGCCGCCCAGCGGTGCTTGCCGGCGTTCTTGGCGACGTACATCGCCAGGTCGGCGTTGCGCAGGAGTCCGTCCTGGTCCAGTTCGGCATCTGCGGCGGCGACACCGATGCTGACGCGGGGATGCACCTGCCGACCGTCGAGATCGACCGGCTCGCCGAGAGCCTCCAGCAGTCGCTGAGCGAGGTCGCCGCCCAGATCGGGCGGGCCGCCGGCGGGCAGCAGCACTGCGAACTCGTCGCCGCCGAGCCGGGCGGCGGTGTCCCCGGGCCTGGTGTGCTCGCGCAGGCGGTCGGCCACCTCCGTGAGCAACCGGTCGCCGGCCGGGTGGCCGAGGGTGTCGTTCACGGTCTTGAAGTCGTCCAGGTCGATGAGCAGCAGCACGGGAGGCTGGACGTCGGAGCCATCGCGGCCGGCCGCACTGATGGCGTGGCCGATGCGGTCGATCAGCAGCGCACGGTTCGCCAACCCGGTCAGCGGGTCGGTGAAGGCCTGCTCGGTCAGCCGGCGCTCCAGCTCGCGACGTTCGGTGACGTCGCGGACCAATACCAGCACCTCATCGACGCCGCTGGGGGTCAGGCGGGCCTCATAGTGCCCGAGTCGCCGGTCATCGACTGGCTGCTCGAAAGCGAGCGCTTGCGTGACACCACTGGTCAGAGCGCGGTGTAGAGCCCGAGGCAACCGGGACGCCCAGGACGGGAACAGCTCGGTGGCGGACGTGCCCAACAGATCAAGAGCGGGCACGGAGAGTTGTCCGTCTCTGGCCGGACGGACCTCCAGGAGCATGGCCGTGGAGTTCAGCCGCAGGGTCAGGTCCGGGATCGCGTCGAGCTCAGCGGCGAGCTGACGCTCCGCCGCGGCGAGCTGCGCCTGCGCCGCAGCCGCCTCGATGAGCCGTTCGGCGAGCCGTTCGGCATCGGCCAGCGCGGCGGTCTGGGCCTGCAGCAGCATCAGGAAGTCTGCCACCGGATCGTGCACGGCGAAGTCTGCAAGCGACAGGCCCAGTGGTTCCAGCTGCCCCGGGTCGGTCACCCACGGAGAACCGAGGAAGACAGCCAGCTCACCGCTTCGGGTCAGCTGCCCGCGCAGGGTCAGTCGCCCGTCCAGCGCGGTGAGCAGGACGAGACTGCGCTCGTGCCCGCTCAGCGCGTCGGGGCGCAGTTGCAGGCCGATCGGGGCCAGCACTTCCAGGTGATCACCGACCTCGTTCCCGGGCGTCAACCCGGGAACGGTGCGCAGCAGACTGGGGCCGACAGTCACCACCCGTCCCGCGCCGTCCACGGCGAGATGAAAGGGAAAAGCAGCGGCCAGCAGTTCCGGGAGCGCCGCCTCCGCGGCGCTCGACGTCTCCTCCGCCAGCAGCGTCATGCCCAAGTGACCAGGAACTCGTCATGGTCGGCACCCTCGGACCGGCGGATGGCGTGCACGACCCCGACCGGGGTGTCGAAGCGCGCGCCCAGTCCGCGCAGCAGCCCGGTGACCATGGGCGCCAGACCGTCACGGTGGGAGTGGTAGTGCAGCCGCAGGCTCGTGTCGGTGACGTCGGTACAGCGGAACGACGGCGGCACCAGCGCGGGCATGGTGAGCCGGATACGTGCGTGCAGCGAGTC
>CADCTN010000084.1 GCA_902805535.1 uncultured Blastococcus sp.
TCCGGCGGTCGCGGCGGATCGGGTGGGTCCGGCGGCGCCGGTCGCGCATCGGGCCCGGCCCGCACCCGCGCCGAGCTGGCCGCCCGCGCCGGCTCGTCGTCGGCCGCCTCGTTCAGCGCACGCTCACGCCGCGGCGGTCGCTGACCTCCGTCGATCGTCGACTCGTCGCCGTCGCACGGCGGCGACGGGTCGGCCACCGGCCGGAACCGGGCGGCCACAGGGGACATGCCCTGGGGGGGCCTAGGGTGCGCCTCGTGGCCGACGCCGGGGAGGGGCAGGAGACCTTCCTCCTCTCGCCGTCGGCGGACACCTCCCGGCGCCTGGACCACTGGCTCCCGCTCCTCCGGCTGTGGACGGGCGACTGTCCGGTGGTCGAGGTCGGGAGCACGGGCATCCCCGGGCTGCCGACGAAGGGCGACCTCGACGTCGCCGCGATGGCGGCCGGCACGACGACGTGGCAGCACGCCGTCGACGCTCTCCACCGTCACCTCGCACCCCATGAACCGCAGCACTGGTCACCGACGTGGGCGAGCTTCCGCGGCGACGGCCCCGCTGGTGACGTCGGGGTCCACGTGGTGTCGGAGGGCAGCGACGAGGACGCGTACCTGCGCGGATTCCGCGCGCTGCTGATGCACGACCCGGCAGTCGTGGCCCGATACCGCGCGCTCAAGACCCGGCACGACGGCGGAGCCATGGCGGCGTACCGGGCCGCCAAGGGGCGGTTCGTGGCGGCCGAGCTGGCCGCCCATGACGGGCCTCCCGCGCGGTCCTAGTCACCGCCGGCGACGGTGGCGTCCCTGCACCGGCAGCACGATCGGGACGACGACCCGTCGGCGCTCAGTCGGCGCCCGTCGGCTGCGCGTTGGCCGGGGTGTAGCCGTCACCGTGCCGGTGGACGACCTTCCACTCGTCACCCTCGCGCCGGAAGACCGTGGTCACCCGCAGCGCGTACTCCACGGGCGGGCGGCCGTGCCGGGCCGCGACCGAGTGCTCGATGGCGACGACGTACCCGAGGTCGCCGCTCGCCCCGGCCGACAGGACCTCGTACCGGCAGGCCTCGCTGCCGGAGAACGTGCCCGCCAGCCACCGGAATGCCGGCTCCAGCTGGTCCCAGCCGCGCCGGGTCATCTCGGCCCCGAACAGGGTCACCGGCTCGTCGTGCGACCACAGTGCGATACGTGCGGTGGGGTCCCCACCGTGGATCCCGACGACCTCGTCGACCATCCGCGGCAGCACCGCGGACAGGAACTCCTCGACCTGCCCCATGACCACCCCCAGGAGTGCGGAGGGGCAGTCTCCCGCGGATCTGCGCTCGGATGTCGACTCGTCGTCATGTCGGCCGGTCCACATGACGACGAGTCGACGCCCGTGAGACACCCGGGTCGGGCCGGGCAGGGCCCCCGCCCGGCCCGGTGCGGTTCAGTTGCCGCTGGCGAAGGCGGCGTCGAACGCCGCGGCCGGCGGGTCGAACGCAAGCCGGCGGACGAACTCCAGCGCCTCCGGCGCACCGACGAGGCGGTCCATCCCGGCGTCCTCCCACTCCACCGAGATCGGCCCGTCGTAGCCGATGGTGTTGAGCATCCGGAAGCACGCCTCCCACGGGACGTCGCCGTGGCCGGTGGACACGAAGTCCCAGCCGCGGCGCGGGTCGGCCCAGGGCAGGTGCGACCCCATCCGGCCGTTGCGCCCGTTGCCGACCTGCTTCTTCGCGTCCTTGCAGTCGACGTGGTAGATCCGGTCCTTGAAGTCCCAGATGAACGACACCGGGTCGAGGTCCTGCCACACGAAGTGCGACGGGTCCCAGTTCAGCCCGAAGGCCTCCCGGTGCCCGATGGCCTCCATGGTGGCGACCGTCGTCCAGTAGTCGTAGGCGATCTCCGACGGGTGCACCTCGTGGGCGAACCGCACGCCGACCTCGTCGAAGACGTCGAGGATCGGGTT
>CADCTN010000085.1 GCA_902805535.1 uncultured Blastococcus sp.
CGGTTGCCTACGTGGTGGCCGGGGTCTTCCTCGCCCTGTCGGCCCTGCTGTTCATCGCCGACATCGTCAACCCGATCACCCTGGGCTGACGGGGACCGGCGCCGCCGCTGCCCGGGCCGCCGGGGCACGGGAGGCGACCAGCACCCCGCCCACCACCAGCACGCCGGCCCCCAGCTCGACGGGGTCCAGCGCCTCGTCGAACGCCAGCCACGAGGCGAGGACGCCGACGACCGGCACCAGCATCGAGAACGGCGCCACCACGTTCGACGGGTGCCGGGCGAGCAGCGTGTTCCAGATGCCGTAGCCGAGCAGGGTGGCGGCCACGACGACGTACAGCAGCCCGAGCACCGCAGGCAGGGCCTCGGCCGTGAACATCTGCGTCAGGGACCGGCTGATGGGCCCAGGGCCCTCGACGACGAGCGCGAGGGCCAGCATCGGGATCGGCGGGACGACCGCCGACCAGAGCGTGAGGTGAAAGGCGTTCGGCGCCTGCGCCCGACGGCTGCACACGTTGCCGACCGCCCAGCCGAGCGCACCGCAGAGGGTGAGCACGACCGGGACCCAGGCGGCGGTCTGCGCGCGGTAGACGGCGATCACCGCCAGCCCGACCACGGCGAGCGCGACGCCGGCGAACTGGCGCACCGAGAGGTGCTCGTGCAGCCAGATGCCCGCGAGCACCACCGTGAACGGGGCGGATGCCTGCAGCACGAGGGAGGCCAGGCCGCTCGGCATCCCCGTGGCCATGCCCAGGTAGAGGAAGGCGAACTGCACGGTCCCGATGCCCGTCCCGACGCCCAGGAGCCACCGCAGCCGCACCTGCGGACGCGGGACGAGCAGCAGGGCGGGCACCGCGATCAGCGTGAACCGCAGCGCCACCATGAACAGCGGGGGGAAGTGCTCCAGCGCCAGCGCGGTAGCGGGGAAGTTGATCCCCCAGCACACCGCCACGAGGGCGGCGAGGAGACGGTCGCGGATCGGCACGCTGCGACGGTGCTGGCAGGAGCGTTGAAGGGCAAGCGCAATTCGGCGAAGCGTCCTTGTAAGTTTCCTTCATGGTTGATCGTGGCCCCGACCTGTGGGACCGGGTGGACGTCGCGCATCTCGCCGTCCTGCGGGAGCTCGCCGAGCACGGCTCGGTGACCGCGGTGGCCCACGCGACCACGATGTCCCCCTCGGCGGTCTCCCAGCAGCTGAAGGTGCTGCAGCGCCGGCTGGGCGTCGTGCTGGTGGAGCGGGCCGGGCGGGGTGTGCGCCTGACCGATGCCGGCCAGGCCCTGGCGGGCATCGCCGCGACCGTCTCGACCTCCCTGGCGACCGCGGAGGCGGAGTGGCAGAGCTACCGCGGCGGTGTGGTCGGAACGGTCCGGCTGGCCACGTTCCACTCCGCCGGCGAGTTGCTCGTCCCGGGGCTGCTGGACCGGCTCGCCGCCTTTCCCGGCATCGAGCTCGAGACCTTCGACGAGGACGTCCTGCAGGACGGGTTCGCCGCTCTGACGGCCAGGTACGACATCGTCGTCGCCCACCGCTCCGACGACGTGGTGCCCCCGACGCGCGACGGGATCGACGTCCGGCCGCTCCTCCGCGAGCCCCTGGACGTCGCTCTGCCGCTGGGGCACCCGCTGGCCGGGCGGGCCCGGGTCACTCCGGGGGACGTGATCGACGAGGACTGGATCGTCCCTCCCGCGGAGTTCCCGCTCGGCCGCGTGCTGACCGCCATCGCCGCGAGCGCCGGGCGCCCCGTGCGGGTGGTGCGGCGGACGACGCACCTGCCCCTGATGGAGAAGCTCGTCGCACGAGGCCACGGGATCGCGCTGTTGCCGCGGCACACCACCCGGGAACGCGCGGTGGGGCAGCTGGCGCTGGTCCCACTGGCCGACCTGCGCGCGGGCCGGGTCGTCGAAGCCCTCCTGCGGCCCGACCGCGCCGCCCGACGCGCCGTCCAGGTCGTGCTCGACGCCCTGGCGGCCGAGGCGGCCCTCTACCGGACCTAGCCGGTCACCCCTCCGGGCGGTCCCCCGCGCGCGTCACAGCCGTGCCACCGGCATGGATCGCATCGCGGGGGATACTGGCCCGCATGGCGATCCCCGTCGGTCTCGGCATGCCGGCTGCACCCCCTCCCGTCCTGGCTCCCCGCCGGAAGACCCGGCAGCTCATGGTCGGCGGCGTGGGCGTGGGCAGTGACTTCCCGGTGAGCGTGCAGTCGATGACCACGACGAAGACCGCCGACGTCAACGCGACGCTGCAGCAGATCGCCGAGCTGACCGCCTCGGGCTGCCAGATCGTGCGCGTCGCGGTGCCCGACACCGACGACGCCGAGGCCCTGCCGATCATCGCGAAGAAGTCGCAGATCCCGGTCATCGCCGACATCCACTTCCAGCCGCGGTACGTCTTCGCCGCCATCGACGCCGGGTGCGCCGCCGTCCGGGTCAACCCGGGCAACATCAGGAAGTTCGACGACAAGGTCGGCGAGATCGCGCGGGCGGCGAAGGACGCCGGGATCCCCATCCGGATCGGCGTCAACGCCGGCTCCCTCGACAAGCGGCTGCTGGCCAAGTACGGCAAGGCCACGCCCGAGGCGCTGGTCGAGTCGGCGCTGTGGGAGTGCTCGCTGTTCGAGGAGCACGACTTCCGCGACATCAAGATCTCCGTCAAGCACAACGACCCGGTAATCATGGTGCGCGCCTACGAGCTGCTGGCCGCGCAGTGCGACTACCCGTTGCACCTGGGCGTGACGGAGGCCGGGCCGACGTTCCAGGGCACGATCAAGTCCGCCGTGGCTTTCGGGGCGCTGCTTTCCCGGGGCATCGGCGACACCATCCGCGTCTCCCTCTCGGCCCCGCCGGTCGAGGAGATCAAGGTCGGCAACCAGATCCTCGAGTCGCTCAACCTGCGCCAGCGCGGGCTGGAGATCGTCAGCTGCCCGTCGTGCGGGCGCGCGCAGGTCGACGTCTACAAGCTGGCCGAGGAGGTCACCGCCGGGCTCGAGGGCATGGAGGTCCCCCTTCGGGTCGCCGTCATGGGCTGTGTCGTGAACGGCCCCGGCGAGGCCCGCGAGGCCGACCTCGGGGTCGCCTCGGGCAACGGCAAGGGGCAGATCTTCGTCAAGGGCGAGGTCGTCAAGACGGTGCCGGAGTCGCAGATCGTGGAGACCCTCATCGAGGAGGCCATGCGCATCGCGGCCGAGCAGACCGAGGCCGGGACGCCGTCGGGCTCGCCCGTCGTCAGCGTCAGCTGACCCGCTCCCGGACCCCCCGTGCTCCGCACGTCCGCCGCGCGCGTCCTCGACGAGGGTGACGAGCCCGCCGTCCACCGGCTGCTCGCGACCGACCCGGTGGCGGCCTGCGTGATCGCCGGCCGCGTCGAGACCTCCGGCACCGCGCCCGCGTCGCTCGGCGCGCCGCTGTGGGGCTTCGGCGGAGGCAGCGACCTCGAGGCGGTCTGCCTGGCCGGGGCCAATCTGATGCCGTTCGCCGTCCCCGGCGCCGAGATCCCGTCGGCCGTCGCGTTCGCCGAGCGGGCCCGCCGGGCCGGCCGGCGCTGCTCCACGATCGTCGGCCCCTCCGGCGCGGTGGCGCCCCTGTGGGACCTCCTCGCACCGCACTGGGGCCCGGCGCGCGACCACCGGCCCCAGCAGCCGCTGATGGCCATCGACGGGCCGCCCGCCGTCCCCGCCGAGCCGCGCGTCCGGCCCGTCCGGCCGGCGGAGCTGGAGACGCTGCTGCCCGCGGCGGTCGCCATGTTCACCGAGGAGGTCGGGGTCAGCCCGCTGCGGATCGACGGCGGCGCCGGCTACCGCGCCCGCGTCGCTGAACTGGTGCGTGCCGGGCAGTCCCTGGCCTGGATCGAGGACGACCAGGTGATCTTCAAGGCGGAGATCGGTGCCGTCTCGCGGTCCGCCTGCCAGGTGCAGGGCGTCTGGGTGGCGCCGGCCCACCGGGGGCGGGGGATCGGGACGGCGGGGACGGCGGCCGTCGTCGAGTACGCGCGCACGACCCTGTCGCCCGTGGTCAGCCTGTACGTCAACGACTTCAACACCTCCGCGCGGGCCGCCTACCGCCGGGTGGGGTTCCAAGAGGTGGGCCGGTACGCCAGCGTGCTGTTCTGAGACCGGCGGTTCCTTCTGAGAGGGTGTTCCCGTGCCGAAACGGGGACCCGCACTCGCCACCACCCTGCTGCTGTCGCTCCCTGTCCTCGGGGCGTGCTCGGGCAGCTCGGAGGACGACGTCCGGAACGCCGCGAGCAGCTTCCTCGAGGCGTGGTCCGGCGGGGACACCGCCGCGGCCGCCGCGACGACCACGGACCCCGACGCCGCCACCGCCCTGCTCGAGCAGACGGCCACCGACCTTCCCGAGGCCGTCCTCGACACCGAGCTCGGGACGGTGAGCGTCGACGACGGCACCGCCACCGTCGACTGGACGGCGACGTGGGACCTCGCGGCCGCGCCGGAGTGGACCTACGAGTCGACGCTCCGCCTGGAGGAGGGCGACGACGACTGGCAGGTCGTCGCCGAGCCGGCCCTGGTCCATCCGGAACTGGCCGAGGGGCAGCGCCTCCAGCTCGCCCGCAGCCTGGCCGACCGGGCACCGATCACCGACGGTGCCGGCGCCCCGCTGTTCGCACCGACCGAGGTCGTCAACGTCGGGGTCGACCCTGCCCAGGTGACCGACCTGCCGGGCCTCGCGGCCGGGCTCTCGGCCGCCACCGGTGTGGCGGCCGAGGAGATCGTGGCCGACGTCGAGGCGGCGCCGGAGGGCCAGTTCGTCCCCGTCATCACCCTCCGGCGGCCGGACTTCGAGGCGATCCGCGCCCAGGTCTTCGACCTGCCCGGCGCGGTCTTCCCGACCGACACCCGGCTGCTGGCCCCGACCGCCCGGTTCGCCACCGCGCTGCTCGGCCGCGTCGGGGCGGCCACTGCCGAGGTCATCGAGGAATCCGCCGTCGACGACGTCCCGCAGTACGCCGCCGGTGACCAGCTGGGCCTGTCCGGGCTGCAGCGCGCCTTCCAGGAGCAGCTCGCCGGCACGCCCGGCTTCACCGTCACCGTGGTCAGCACCGACGAGGGCACCGCCGACCAGGGCCGCCAGATCGGCGCGGTGGCTCCCGAGCCCGGGACGCCGGTGCAGACGCCGCTGGTCCCGGCCCTGCAGACCGCGGCCGATGCCGCCGTCGCCACGCTGCAGCCGGCCACCCACCTGGTGGTCGTGCGCCCGGGCACGGGCGAGATCCTGGCCGTGTCCTCCAACGAGGCCGCCGATGCCGGCAACGCGCTGAACGGGCAGTTCCCGCCCGGGTCCAGCTTCAAGACGATCAGCGCCACGGCGCTGCTGTCCACCGGAACGCTCTCCCCCGACACCGCCGTGCCCTGCCCCGGGACGACGACCGTGGAGGGGCGCGAGTTCGAGAACCAGGACCAGTTCGACCTCGGGACCGTTCCCTTCACCGAGGCGTTCGCGCAGTCGTGCAACACGACCTTCATCCAGCAGGCCCTCCAGCTGCCGGACCCGGCGCTCGCGGACGCCGCGACGTCCTACGGGGTCGGCACCGACTGGCAGCTGCCCGTGGACGTGTTCGCGGGGAGCGTCCCCGCCGACAGCACGGGCACGACGAAGGCGGCCAACGCGATCGGCCAGGGTGAGGTGCTGATCAGCCCCGCGCAGCTGGCGCTGGTCGCCGCCGGGATCGCCAGCGGCACGCCGGCGGCGCCGGTCGAGGTCGTCGGCGGGGACCCGGCCGGCCCCGCTCCGGCCGGTCCCGGCCAGCCGGTGCTGGATGCGCTGCGCCCGCTGATGCGCCAGGTCGTGGTCTCGGGGACGGCCTCGGCGCTGGCCGACCGGGGTGAGGTCCACGGGAAGACCGGCACGGCGGAGTTCGGCGGCAACACCCCGCCGGACTCGCACGGCTGGTTCATGGGCTACCAGCTGGCCGGACCGCAGGGGGACATCGCGTTCGCCGTCCTCGTGGAGGCCGGTCAGTCCAGCAGCGTGGCGGTCGGCGTGACCGACGCGTTCCTCGGCAACCTGGGCTGAGGCCCCGTCGCGGCGAGGCCGGGGGCCGTGTTCAGCTCTGCTGCAGCCCGGGGAGCGCGCGGGTCACCGGTGTCTGGCCGGTCGCGGTCCGCCAGCCGACGGCGCGGACCTCGGTGCCGGTGAGGGCCGTCATCGCCAGCTCCCTGGTCCCCCGATCGACGGCCTGGTCCAGGACGCGCACCCACGCGGCCGACACTCCGTCCTCCAGCACCACGGCCAGGGCGGCCGCGTCGGCGGGGGAGAGCACCGGGAAGGGGAGGGCGTAGCCGCCCTCGGCGGGCACCGGCTCGGCGTCGCGCTCGGCGAGGACGGCGACCACGCGGTCGCGGACGTCGCGCAGCGCGGTCTCGGAGACCTGCGCCGGCTGGGACTCCGCGCCCAGCGCCGCACCCACCACGCCGTAGCCCCAGACGGCCGCGTGCAGAGCGGCCAGCGCCTGGCGCAGGGCCGCGTTCTCCGTGCCCTGGTCGAGCGTGCCCGGTCCGCCGTCGTCAGCCATCGGTGTCCCTCGTCATGCCAGTCGTCCGTCCTGCCCGGCCAGCCCGGCGGCGATGGAGCCCAGCAGGGCCGCCCGGGCCCCGGACTGATCGAGGCAGGCCGTCGCGTGCGAGGCCGCCGCCGTCGCCACCTGACCGCGCAGCCAGCCCTTGGTCTCCGGCGCCGGAGGGGCGCCCGCGGGCGCCGTGGAGGTCGCCGACGAGGCCCCGGGAGCAGCGGCGCGCAGGCGGGTCAGCTGCTCGTCGGCCTGGGCGGCGAGGTCGGCGATCTCCGCGGCCAGGGCCGGGTCCGCCGCACCAGCGGCGACGAAGGCGGAGACGACGGCCGCCTGCACCGCGACCTGGGCGCCGAGCTCGTCGGCCTGCTGGCTCGTCGCCCGCTCCCGCTCGTCGGCCGACGAGGACGTGCACCCCGCCGCCAGCACGGCCAGCCCGGCCGCCGAGGCCGCCAGCAGGGTGCGCCGGGAGAAACCCCGGGGGCCGGAGGGGAGCGGAGAGGACATCGCGGTCATTCTCGCAGGGCGGGTACCCCGGTGCCGGTAGTGCGTCCGGGCGCGTCCGCCATCGTTGCCGGGACTCGTCCCACCCGCCCCGTCCCGGCGGTCGCCGCGTGGTCGGGGCGGCGCGGACGGGGCGGTAGCCTGAGCACTTCCCCCCACCCGGTCCGGCCTGTGCTCT
>CADCTN010000086.1 GCA_902805535.1 uncultured Blastococcus sp.
TCGACGATGTCGCCATCGTTGAAGTACTTGATCGTCTGGTCGATGGCGGCGAGGAAGTCCTCGGCGCTACCGATGTCGTTGATGGCGACCTGGGGGGTGCTGGAAGGACGGACCTGAGTAGAGGTCATGTGGTTGGTTGCTCCGGACGGTTTATGCGTAGGGACAGGACTGCCCCGCAGCCGGGAGACCACGGGGGATGATCAGCGGGGAGAGCCGGTGCTGGCGTTCCGTGTGGGGAAAACCACGACAGACCTCTGGCGCATTCCCCATCGTACGGACGTGCGGCGGTGCGGGTCCACCTGGGTGCGGCCCCGGGAGCGGGTTCCCCGGCCTGTCACGATCGGCGGCCATGGACTCCTCGCGCTCCCTCCCGCTCGCCGACGACGGGTATCCCGCGGCCGGTGGCGTGGCCCGTCGACCGGCCGGCGACGAGGAGTCGGCCAGGGCCAACCGCCGCTGGTGGGACGCCGCCGCACCGGCCTACCTGGCCGAGCACGGCCCGGACCTGGGCGACGCCGACTTCCTGTGGTGCCCGGAGGGGCTGCGGGAGGCAGACGCGCACCTGCTCGGCGACGTCGCCGGCCGACGGGTGCTGGAGATCGGCTGCGGCTCCGCGCCGTGTGCCCGCTGGCTGCGGACGGCGGGCGCCGACGTCGTCGCCCTGGACCTGTCCGGCGGGATGCTCGCCCGCGCGGCGGAGCTGAACCGGTCGACCGGCATCGACGTCCCACTGCTGCAGGCCGACGTCGGGCACCTGCCGATCGCCACCGCCGCCGTCGACGTCGTGTGCTCGGCGTTCGGCGGCCTGCCCTTCGTCGCCGACGTCGAGGGAGCCCTCGCCGAGGTCGCCCGGGTGCTGCGGCCCGGCGGGCGGTTCGTGGCGTCGGTCAACCACCCCATGCGCTGGCCGTTCCCCGACTCCCCCGACCCCGAGGACCTGCGCGTCGTCTCCTCCTACTTCGACCGCACGCCCTACGTGGAGACCGATGGCGAGGGACGCACCGTCTACGTCGAGCACCACCGCACCGTCGGGGACTGGGTGCGGGCGGTCGTCGGCGCCGGGCTCGTCCTCGCCGACCTGGTCGAGCCGGAGTGGACGCCGGGCCGCACGCAGAACTGGGGCCAGTGGTCACCCGAACGCGGCGCCCTCGTCCCCGGCACGCTGATCCTGGTGTGCGGAAAGCCCGGCTGATGCGCAAGCAGTATCACTTCTGGCCCGGCGAGCAGGGGCTGGACGCCTGGGACGTCGACCGGCTCGTCCGGCTCTCGGCCGACCTGCCCGTGCACGAGGTCCCGTTGCACACCATCTCCGAACTGGACACGGCCTACTGGGCGCTGCCTGGAGCCGAGCACCCGACGGTCCGTGAGCTGATCGTGCACATGCGGCTGGTCCGGGACGTCGATCCGGCCTACCCGGTGATCCTGGGTGGCGACGGGCGGGTGATGGACGGGATGCACCGCATCGCCCGGGCGGTTCTGGAGGGCCGCACGACGATCCGTGCGGTCCGCTTCGCCACCATGCCGGAGCCGGACTTCCGCAACTGCTCTCCCGGCGACCTGCCGTACGACGAGGACCCAACGGCCTGAGCGGACACCCGCGTCAGTGGGCGGCCTCGTCCCAGGTCCGCCCGAAGCCGACCGACACCTCGAGGTCCACCGACAGCTCCGCGGCGCCGGCCATCTCCCGCCGGACCAGCTCCTCGAGCGTCTCCCGCTCACCCTCGGCGACCTCGAGCACCAGCTCGTCGTGCACCTGCAGCAGCATCCGCGACCGCAGCCCCTCGGCCTCGATGGCCTTCTCCACGTTGAGCATCGCGACCTTGATGACGTCGGCCGCCGAACCCTGGATCGGTGCGTTGAGCGCCATCCGCTCGGCCATCTCGCGTCGCTGCCGGTTGTCGCTGGTGAGATCGGGCAGGTAGCGCCGCCGGCCGAGCGTCGTCTCGGTGTAACCGGTCATCCGGGCCTCGTCGACCACGCTGTCGAGGTACTCGCGGATGCCGCCGAAGCGCTCGAAGTAGGCGTGCATCTGGCCGCGCGCCTCCTCGGGCGTGATGCGCAGCTGCTGCGCGAGCCCGTAGGCGGACAGCCCGTACGCCAGGCCGTAGCTCATCGCCTTGATGCGGCGGCGCATCTCGGGGTCGACCTCCTCGATCGGGATGTCGAACGCCCGCGAGGCCACGAAGGAGTGCAGGTCCTCCCGCGAGGTGAACGCCTCGATCAGGCCCTCGTCGCTGGAGAGGTGGGCCATGATCCGCATCTCGATCTGGCTGTAGTCGGCGGTCATCAGGGACTCGTAGCCCTGGCCCACCACGAAGGCCTGGCGGATCCGGCGGCCCTCGGCGGTGCGGATCGGGATGTTCTGCAGGTTGGGGTCGGTCGAGGAGAGCCGGCCGGTCGCGGCGATCGTCTGCTGGTAGGTGGTGTGGATGCGCCCGGCGTCGTCCACCATCGGGATGAGCCCGTCGATGACGGTGCGCAGCCGGGTGACGTCCCGGTGGCGGAGCAGGTGCTCGAGGAACGGGTGGCCGGTCTGCGCGAGCAGGCTGGTGAGCGCCTCGGCATCGGTCGTGTAGCCGGTCTTGTTCTTCTTCGTCTTCGGCAGCGCGAGCTCGTCGAAGAGCACCGTCTGCAGCTGCTTGGGCGACCCGAGGTTCACCTCGCGCCCGATGACGGCGTAGCACTCGGCGGCGGCCGCGCCGACGGCGTCGGCGAACTCCTTCTGCAGCTCGTGCAGGAAGTCCAGGTCGGCGGCGATGCCGCGGTACTCCATCGCCGCGAGCACCCGGGTGAGCGGCAGCTCGATGCCGCCCAGCAGCGCGTCGCCGCCCCGCTGCCCGAGCACGCTCTCCAGCGCGTCGGACAGGTCGTTGACGGCGACCGCCTTGAGGACGTCGGCGTGCGCGGCCTCCCGCGCGACGTCGTCCTCGCTCGGGCCGAGGCCGTCGAGGGTGAGCTGCCCCTCCGGCTCGGCGGTGTCCTTGAGCTCGCGCTTGAGGTAGCGGACCGCCAGGTCGCCGAGGTCGAAGGACCGCTGGCCCGGGGACGCCAGGTAGGCCGCCAGCGCCGTGTCGCTGACGACGCCTTCGAGCTCCCAGCCGCGGGCCCAGATCGCCAGCAGCGGCCCCTTGACCTCGTGCACCACCTTGGGCGCCGACGGGTCGGCCAGCCAGGCGGCCAGTGCCTGCTCGTCGGCGGCGTCCAGGCCGGGTCCGAGATCGACGAAGGTGGCGCGGTCGTTGCCCGCGGCGAGGGCCAGGCCGGTCAGCTCCCCGGTCCCCCGGCCCCAGGTGCCGCGGAAGATGAGCCCGGTCCGGCCGGTGCGGGCGTTGGCGTCGAGCCAGGCACCGAGGCCGCCGGCGGGCAGCTCGTCCTCGGCGACGTCGAAGCCGCCCTCGACCTCCGGCTCGGCGCTGGTCAGCGTCGAGAACAGCCGGTCGCGGAGCACCCGGAACTGCAGGTTGTCGAAGAGGGTGTGCACCTCGTTGCGGTCCCACGGCTGCACGGCGAGCCCGGCCGGCCCGAGGTCGAGCGGGACGGCGCGGTCGAGCTCGGTGAGGCGCCGGTTCTGCAGCACCGCGGAGAGGTGCTCGCGCAGCTTCTCGCCGACCTTGCCCTTCACGGTGTCGACCTGGTCGACCAGCGCGTCGAGCGACCCGTACTCGCGGATCCACTTGGCGGCGGTCTTCTCCCCCACGCTCGGGATGCTCGGCAGGTTGTCGCTCGGGTCGCCGCGCAGCGCCGCGAAGTCGGGGTACTGGGTCGGGCTCAGGCCGTACTTGGTCTCGACCTCCGCCGGCGTGAAGCGCGTCATGTCCGAGACGCCCTTGCGCGGGTAGAGCACCGTGACGTGGTCGTTGACCAGCTGGAGCGCGTCCCGGTCACCGGTGGCGATGAGGACGTCCATGCCCTGCTCGACCGCCTGGACGGTGAGGGTGGCGATGACGTCGTCGGCCTCGTAGCCCTCGGCGGTGATGACCGGGACGTGCAGGGCGGCGAGCACCTCCTGCACGAGGCTCACCTGGCCGCGGAAGTCCGTCGGGCTCTCCGACCGGTTGGCCTTGTACTCGGCGTAGATCTCGCTGCGGAACGTCTTGCGGCCGACGTCGAAGGCCACCGCCAGGTGGGACGGCTTCTCGTCACGCAGGATGTTGATCAGCATCGACGTGAAGCCGTAGACGGCGTTGGTCGGCTGGCCCGTGGTCGTGGAGAAGTTCTCCACGGGGAGCGCGAAGAACGCCCGGTAGGCGAGCGAGTGCCCGTCGAGGAGCAGCAGGCGCGGGCGCTGGGCGGCCGGGTGAGCGGTCGTCGAGGGGGCGGCGGGCGCGGAGGTGGAGACCGGTGCGGACATCGGGGCCGATCCTATGGGCGGGGTCGGACTGATTACCGTCGTCCCGTGCCGACCGCTCCCCCGCCCTGGCTCCCCACCGACTCGCTCAGCCCGCTGGACGACAAGCTGGGCATCCGGATCACCGACCACGACCCGGACCGGCTGGTCGCGACCATGCCCGTCGCCGGCAACGAACAGCCCTTCGGCCTGCTGCACGGAGGTGCCAGCTGCGCCCTCATGGAGACGGTCGGCTCGTGGGCGGGTGCGTTGCACGCCGGCCCGGGCAAGCAGGTCGTGGGCATCGAGCTGAACGCGAGCTACCTGCGCGGCGCGACGTCGGGCGTCGTCACCGCCGTCTGCACTCCGGTCCGCCGCGGCCGCACCCTGTCCACGTTCCTCATCGAGATCACCGACGAGAGCGGGCGTCCGACGGCGACCGGGCGGCTGACCTGCCTGACCAAGGACTGACGACGAGGTCCTCCTCCCCGGCACCCGGACGCGGAGACCGCCTCACGCGGTGAGGCTCCGCGCCACCGTCCGACGGCGGGCGGCGGCCCGGCGGGGCGCCGGGAGCGGGACACCGCCGCGCTGCCAGGTGGCCAGCGACCGCACCAGCGAGTCCACCGCGACGATCCGGCGGGTGGCCAGCGGCGCGAAGCCCATGCGGGCCAGGAACCGCTGGCGCTCGGCCTCGTGCCCGCCGGCCGCGGCGACCACGTGGGCGGCACCGTGCTCCTGCGCGTAGACCGCTGCCGCGCCCAGCAGGACCGCACCCACCCCCCGACGGCGGTGCTCCCGGTGGACGACGAACGTGTCGACCGTGACCTGCGGGTTGCCCAGCACCAGGGACAGCGGGTCGAGCCCGAGGACGGCGAGGCCGACGGGCACCTCCCCGGCCGCTCCCCCGGCGGCGGCGTGGGGGCCGGGCAGCGCGGCGAGCACCACCCGGTGCCCGGGGTCCCCCAGCAACCGGCAGAAGCCCGACGCCGCGGCGTTCAGCGAGACGTGACCGGTGAGGACGTCCTCGGCATGGGAGTCGGCGCGGTGCTGGCGGACGAGCGCGAGGACCGCGGACAGGTCGGCGGCACGCGCCGTACGCGACACCACGCGGGACCGCGAACCGGTTCCTGACACGGAATCCCCCTCTGAAGGTGAGGGAAGAGTGCACCGCTGAGCAGCCGTGATCACGGCGGCGCGCCGGATGAGCACGCACGGTCACCGTGGCGGCGTGTCGCGGAAAGGTCACAGGTCAGCCCGGAAGGACAGCAGCGCAACACAGCCGGGTTAGGGTCCGTGCTCAATCATCGCCCTGGGAGGTCGAGTGACGCACGCGGTACACCGTGCCGGCCGGCACGGTCGACGGCCGGGCCAGCCCTGGCCCCTGCAGCGACCACCGGGTCGCGGTCGACCACCGGGCGGGCACCGCGTCGTCGTCCGGCTGCTGCTGGTCCTGGCCTTCGGACTCGGCCTCGCGGCCTTCAGCCCTGGCGTGGCGCATGCCGAGACCGCCGGCGAGCAGCTGAGCGGCACCGTGCAGACCAGCCGCAGCGGTCCCATCGAGGACGTGCAGATCGAGGTCGCGGCCGCTGACGGCACCGAGATCGAGAGCGTCGAGACCGACGAGGACGGCCGTTGGACGGTCGAGCTGCCCGGTCCCGGCGAGTACACCGTCACTCTGGACGAGGGCGACCTGCCCGACGGCGTCGAGCTCTCCAACACCAACACCCGCACCGTCACCGTGGACGAGGGACGCCGTCAGGCGGTCATCATCGGCCTCGAGGACGGCAGCCGCGGCGCCGGTGGCGGCGGCGTGCGCGCCGTCCAGCTGCTCGTCGACGGCATCCGCTTCGGCCTGCTGATCGCGATGGCCGCCGTCGGCCTGTCGCTGATCTTCGGCACGACGGGGCTGACCAACTTCGCGCACGGCGAGCTGGTGACCATCGGCGCCGTCGCCGCCTGGTACATCAACGTCTCCGGCGGCGTGAACCTGATCGTGGCCACGGTCCTGGCGATGGTGGTCGGGGCCGCGGTGGGCGCGCTGAACGAGCTGGCCCTGTGGCGCCCGCTCCGCCGGCGCGGCACGGGCCTGATCGCCGCGCTGGTCGTCTCCATCGGCCTCTCGCTGCTGCTCCGCTACCTGATCCAGGTGGTCTACGGCGGCCGGTCGAGCCCGTACCAGGGCTTCCAGGGCGGGCGCGCCGTCGACTACGGGATCTTCACGATGACCAACGCCGACCTCGTGTCGGTGATCATCTCCGTGGTCGTCCTGGTGCTCGTGGCGCTCATGCTGCAGCGGACGAAGATCGGCAAGGCGATGCGCGCGGTCTCGGACAACCGGGACCTGGCCGCGTCGTCGGGCATCGACGTCAACCGCGTCATCCTCGTGGTGTGGATGATGGGTGGCGCGCTGGCCGCCCTCGGCGGTGTCCTCCTGGGTCTCTCCGACCAGGTGCAGTGGGACATGGGTTTCCGCCTGCTGCTCCTGATGTTCGCCGGCGTCACGCTGGGCGGCCTCGGCACGGCGTACGGAGCGCTCGTGGGAAGCCTCATCGTGGGCGTGTTCGTGCAGATGTCGACCCTCGTCATCCCGAATGACGTCAAGTACGTCGGAGGACTGCTGCTCTTGATCGTCATCCTCGTCATCCGGCCCCAGGGCATCCTGGGCAGCCGAGCACGGATCGGCTGAGACCATGGCAGACCTCCTCAACGCCCTGGCCGTCGCGGGCAAGTCCGCACTGGGCTTCCAGGCGATCTTCTTCGCCCTGCTGGCCATCGGCATCAACGTGCAGTTCGGCTACGCCGGGCTGCTCAACTTCGGTCAGATCGCCTTCGCCATGCTCGGCGGCTTCGGCATCGCCATCTCCGTGAGCAAGTGGGGCATCCCCTTCTGGGCCGGCGTCCTCGTCGGGCTCGCGGCGGCGGTCGTGCTGGCCCTGCTGCTCGGCCTGCCGACCCTGCGGCTGCGGGCCGACTACCTCGCCATCGCGACGATCGCGACCGCCGAGGGGCTGCGACTGCTCTTCCGGTCGGTCTCGGCCACCCCGGTCACCAACGGCACGCGCGGCCTGTCCGGCTTCAACGGCGACTTCATCGCGCTGGCGCCGTGGAACACCTCGCAGCGCTACTCGATCCTCGGCACCAGCTGGTCCGGTGGCGAGCTGTGGGTCGCCGCGATCGGCTGGCTGCTGGTGATCCTCGGCAGCCTCCTGGTGTTCCTGCTGATGCGCAGCCCCTGGGGCCGCGTGCTGAAGTCCATCCGCGAGGACGAGGACGCCGTCCGCTCGCTCGGCAAGAACGTCTACGTCTACAAGATGCAGGCGCTCGTGCTCGGTGGCGTGTTCGGTGCGCTCGGCGGCATGGTCTACGCCGTCGGCACCGGGTCCGCCGTCCCCGACCAGTACCAGAACGCCAACACGTTCCTGGCCTACGCCGCGCTCATCCTGGGTGGGGCGGCGCGCGTGCTGGGACCGGTGATCGGCGCCATGATCCTGCTGTTCATCCTGCAGTTCGCCGACACCGGCCTGCGCCTGCTGATCAGCAACGGGGTCATCCCCGAGGACCTGCTGTCCTCCACCGACGTGGCGCAGATCCGGTTCATCCTTGTCGGCGTGGGACTGATGTTGCTGTTGATCTTCCGCCCGCAGGGGATCTTCGGCGATCGACGAGAGGTGATGCTCGATGCCCGCTGACCCCACACCGCACGGTGCGACCGCGTCGGGGGCCGGCACGTCCGGTGAGTCCGGCTACCACCCGGAGCGCGCGGGTGGCTGGACGAGCGGCGACGCCCCCCAGCGGCTGGCCCAGGTCGCGCTGCGCGACCTGCCCTGGGAGGTCGGCGTCGCCAAGCCGGACCCGGCCGTCGTCGTCGACGGCGTCACCCGGACCTTCGGTGGTCTGACGGCGGTCTCCGTCGACCACCTGGAGGTGCAGCGCGGTGGCATCACCGGGCTGATCGGGCCCAACGGTGCCGGCAAGACGACGCTGTTCAACCTGCTCACCGGGTTCGACCAGCCCGACACCGGGACCTGGTCGTTCAACGGCCAGTCGCTGGGCAAGATGTCGCCGCACCAGGTGGCCCGGCTGGGCGTCGTCCGCACCTTCCAGCTGACCAAGGCCCTGTCGCGCCTGACGGTGCTGCAGAACATGCTGCTCGGCGCGCAGGACCAGCGGGGGGAGAGCTTCTTCCGCGCGCTGGTGCCCGGCACGTGGTGCGCCCAGGAGAAGGCGAACACCGAGAAGGCGATGGACCTGCTCCGCCGGTTCAAGCTGGACGCCAAGAAGGACGACTTCGCCGGCACGCTGTCCGGCGGGCAGCGCAAGCTGCTGGAGATGGCGCGGGCGCTGATGAGCGACCCGCAGGTCGTCATGCTCGACGAGCCGATGGCCGGGGTGAACCCCGCGCTGACGCAGAGCCTGCTGGGCCACGTCAAGGACCTGCGCGAGCAGGGCATGACGGTGATCTTCGTCGAGCACGACATGGACGTCGTCCGCGACATCAGCGACTGGGTGGTGGTGATGGCCGCCGGCCGGATCATCGCCGAAGGTCCGCCGGAGTCGATCAGCCAGAACCAGGCCGTGGTCGACGCCTACCTCGGCGCCCACCACGACGCACCCCTGACGGTCGAGGAGGAGGACCAGGTCCTCGCCGAGGCCGAGAGGACGATCGCCCGCGAGCAGGGCTCGGACGGCGACGTCCTGGGCTCCGAGCGCGGGCCGGAGAGGACCGACCGATGAGCGACCCGCTGTTCGAGGTCGACGAGTCCGGCGAGGACCTCACCCGCGCCGACACCGTCGCCGCGGCCACCGAGCTGTCCCCCGCGGAGAAGGCGGCGACCCGCGAGGAGCACGTGCGGCTCGCCGAGGGCGCCCTCGTCCGTGCCGACGACCTGGTGGCCGGCTACGTGCCGGGCGTCAACATCCTGCGCGGGTGCGACTTCTACCTGCAGGACGGCGAGCTGGTCGGCATCATCGGTCCGAACGGGGCCGGCAAGTCGACGCTGCTCAAGGCGCTGTTCGGGCTCATCCCCGTGCGGTCGGGCAGCGTCACCCTGCGCGGCGAGGACATCACCTCCGCACCGGCGCACCGGCTGGTGTCGCTGGGTGTCGGCTACGTGCCGCAGAACAACAACGTGTTCCCCTCGCTGACCCTCGAGGAGAACATGCAGATGGGGGTCTTCCTGCGGCCGAGGACGTTCAAGGAGCGCTTCGACTACGTGGTGGACCTCTTCCCGCTGCTCGGTGAGCGGCGCAAGGCCAAGGCCGGCACCCTCTCCGGTGGTGAGCGCCAGATGGTCGCCATGGGGCGCGCGCTGATGATGGACCCCTCCGTGCTGCTGCTGGACGAGCCGTCGGCGGGCCTCTCCCCCGCCTACCAGGACGAGGTCTTCATCCGCTGCCGCCGGATCAACGCCACCGGCGTCTCGATCATCATGGTCGAGCAGAACGCGCGCCGGTGCCTGCAGATCTGCGACCGGGGCTACGTCCTCGACCAGGGCCGCAACGCCTACACCGACACCGGTGAGTCGCTCATGCACGACCCGAAGGTCATCGAGCTCTACCTGGGGACCCTGGCCAAGGCGCAGTAGCCCCTGCTCGACCCGGCCTGTCGACGCCGGTGCTCCCGCGAGGGGGTGCCGGCGTCGAGTCGTTCCGGGGGCCGGTCAGGCGGGGCGCTGGTTCCCCGCCTGACCGGCCAGGAGGCCGGCTGCCGGCCGCGCCGCCGGACCAGGGTAGGAGCGTCGCTGATGGCGGCGGCACCGGCAGCTGAAGCGTCGCGGGCGGCGGCGACCGCGGCGCCAGGCCGGCCGCAGACTGCCCGCCGGTGCCGGCGTCCGCACGGGCGGCGCCTCCCGCCTCTGCCGTCCGCCGTCCGGCCGCCGTGCGTCCGCTGGACAGCACAGTGGCCCGGCACCGAGACGGTGCCGGGCCACTGTGGTGGCGCTACCGGATCAGGATCCGGCGGGAGGCATCAGCGCTGCGGGCCGACGCCGTTCTGGTTGAGGCTCTCCAGGATCCGCGAGGACTCCTCGAACCCGATGACCACGATGGCGTCGGGGTTGAAGTCCACCATCTCCTGGACCTCGGAGTCGAAGTTGGCAGCCTGCGGGTCGTAGGTGATGCTCTGGATGTCGTCCTCGGCAAGACCCGCGTCGACCAGGTTCTTCAGGGTGTTCTCCGCGAGGCCGGTGCCGTACGGGTCGTTGAGGGCCAGGATCCCGACGGTGTTGTTGCCGTCCTCGATGATCAGGTCGGACAGGGCCCGAGCCTGCAGCGTGTCCGGCGGCGCGGTGCGGAAGTACAGACCGTTGTCGTTGTAGGTCGTGAACTGGTCCGACGTGTTGGCCGGCGAGATCTGCATGACGCCGGCCTGCGTGATGGCGTCGATGACGGTGAGGCTCACGCCCGAGGACGCAGCGCCCACGATCGCGTTGACGCCGGCCTGGAGCAGGCGGTCGACGGTCTGCGTCGCGGTGTCGGTCGAGGCGTCACCGGAGTCACCCTCGACGAGCTGGACGGGGGCGCCCAGCACGCCACCGGCGGCGTTGATGTCCTGGACGGCGAGCTTGGCACCGGCGACCTCGGGCGGGCCGAGGAAGGCGAGGTTGCCGGTCAGCGGGAGCAGCGTCCCGATGACGAGCGGGCCACCGGCGGTCGGGGTCGGGACCGGGTCCGGGCCCTCGTCGGTGGCCGCGTTCCCCTCGTCGCCGGCGAGCACGAACTCCGTGGCGTCGTCGTCGAGGGCGTTGTCCTCGCCGAACTGCAGGATGCCGAAGCTGGCCTCGGCCGGCTCACCGGCGTCGGCGAAGCTCAGCGGACCGGAGGCGCCGTCGTAGTCGACGTTGCCCCCGCCGGCCAGGATCTCCGCGCAGGCGGCGAAGTCGGTGCAGGCGTCGCCACCGAAGGTCAGGCCGTTGACGTAGGGGGCGAAGGTGGCGGCCTGGTTGGTGCCGGCGGACTGGGCCGCGAGCGCCGCCAGGACCACCGCGTCGTAGGTCTCGCCGGCGTAGTTGAAGTCCTGCAGCTCAGGATCGACCTCGAGGAGCCGGTCCTTGAAGTCCTGCGACAGGTCGGTGAGCGGCGTCGTGCCGCGCATCCCCGCGAGCGAACCCTCCTCGGAGAAGTCCTCACCGAGGGCGTTGCCCATGTTGCCGTCGGTGCCGTAGATGTTGACCTGCTTCTCACCGCTGTCGGCGCCGGTGTCGCCGCCCTCTTCTTCGCTGCCGCCGCCACAGGCGGTGATCGCGAGGAGGGCGGCACCGGTGACGGCGATGCTGCGGGCAGTGGTGCCAGTGCGCATCAAGGAACTCCCAGTGTCATCGTTCTGTGCGTCGGTGAGCGGAGATCCGCGCGCTGACGCCGATCGGTGCCGAGAACCTAACTGCCACACCGGGCGCTGCACCCGACCTCACACGGACCGTGATGAGGTCGTGATCTCGGCGTGTCACGACCGCAACACGCCGGGACCCGGTGTCACAGGCACGAGACGCGGGCGGTCCGGGGCGTCGCGGGTCAGCTAGGGGCGTCGCCCTCAGCGGTGCCGGGGACGGCGTCGGCGACGGCACCGGCCTCCACGATCGACTGCGCCAGCGCCTTCATGGAGGTGCGCTGGTTCATCGCCGTCCGCTGGATCCACCGGAAGGCCTCCGCCTCGCTGATCCCCTGCCCGGCCATGAGCAGGCCCTTGGCCCGCTCGACGACCTTGCGGGTCTCCAGCCGCTCTGCCAGCGAGCGGACCTCGCCGTCCAGCGCCGTCATCTCCGCGAAACGGGCCCGCGCGACCTCGATGGCCGGGACCAGGTCGTTCTTCGAGAAGGGCTTCACCAGGTAGGCCATCGCACCGGCGTCGCGGGCCCGCTCGACGAGCTCGCGCTGGCTGAACGCGGTGAGCACGATGACCGGCGCGAGGCGGGCCTCGGCGATCTGCTCGGCGGCCGACAGCCCGTCCAGGACCGGCATCTGGATGTCGAGGATGACCAGGTCCGGCCGCAGCTCCGTGGCACGGTCGACGGCCTGCTGCCCGTCCCCCACCTCGGCGACGACGGAGTAGCCCTCTTCCTCCAGCATCTCCTTGAGGTCCAGGCGGATGAGTGCCTCGTCCTCGGCGATGATGACCCGGATCGTCTCGCTGCTCACGGCGGAAGCCTAGCCACGCCAGGTATCCCCGAGGTCACCGCTAGGATTCTCGAACCGGCCGGGCATCCCCGGCACGCCCCCGTACCCCAATCGGCAGAGGGAGCGGATTCAAAACCCGCGCAGTGTGCGTTCGAGTCGCACCGGGGGCACTGGGAGATCTTGTCGTCCTCCGGACGACGACCGCGGCCACGTGCCGTCTCCTCCTGCGTGGAGCCCATCCCTGGTGTTCGTCGGGGACCCTCCGGGCCCCGCTCCTCGCGGGCAATACTGTGGGCTGGTGACCGAGGCAGCGCCGCACATGACTCCTGAGCAGTTCCGGCAGCACGGCCACGAGGTGGTCGACTGGATCGCCGACTACTGGTCCCGGATCGGTGAGTTCCCGGTGCGGTCGCAGGTCGCCCCGGGTGACGTGCGCGCCAACCTTCCCACCCAGCCCCCCGAGCGGGGCGAGCCGTTCTCCGCCGTCCTCGCCGACCTCGACCGCGTCGTCCTCCCCGGGACGACGCACTGGCAGCACCCGGGCTTCTTCGGCTACTTCCCCGCGAACACGTCCGGCCCGTCGGTCCTGGGCGACCTGGTGTCGGCCGGCCTCGGCGTCCAGGGCATGTCCTGGGTCACCAGCCCCGCCGCGACCGAGCTCGAGCAGCACGTGCTGGACTGGTTCGCCGATCTGCTGGACCTGCCCGCCTCCTTCCGGTCCACCGGCTCCGGCGGCGGCGTCGTCCAGGACAGCAGCTCCGGGGCCAACCTCGTCGCCCTGCTGGCGGCCCTGCACCGGTCGAGCACCGGCGCGACGGTGCGCCACGGCGTCGAGCCGGACCGGGCGCTCGTCTACGTCTCCGCCGAGACCCACTCCTCCATGGTGAAGGCGGTGCGCATCGCCGGGCTCGGCAGCGACGCCGTCCGCATCGTCGAGGTCGACGGCGACCTGGCCATGCGCCCCGCTGCCCTGGCCGCCCGGCTCGAGCGGGACGTCGCCCGCGGCTACACGCCGGTCCTGGTCTGCGCCACGGTCGGGACGACGTCGACCACGGCGGTCGACCCGCTCGCCGAGCTGGGGCCGATCTGCCAGAAGTACGGGGTGTGGCTGCACGTCGACGCCGCCTACGCCGGGGTGAGCGGCATCGTGCCGGAGCTGCGCGGCCTGCAGGCCGGCGTCGAGTGGGCCGACAGCTACACCACCGACGCGCACAAGTGGCTGCTCACCGGCTTCGACGCGACCCTCTTCTGGGTCGCCGACCGCGCCGCGCTCACCGGGGCGCTGGCGATCCTCCCCGAGTACCTCCGCAACGCCGCCACCGACGCGGGCGCGGTCGTCGACCTCCGCGACTGGCAGATTCCGCTCGGTCGCCGCTTCCGTGCCCTCAAGCTCTGGTTCGTCCTCCGCTGGTACGGCGCCGAGGGGCTCCGGGCCCACATCCGCTCGCACGTCGCCATGGCCCAGCAGCTGGCTGCGTGGGCCGACGCCGACGAGCGTTTCGACGTCGTCTCCCCCCACCCGCTGGCGCTGGTGTGCCTGCGCCCGCGGTGGAGCGCCGACGTCGACGCCGACGTCGCCACCATGACGCTGCTCGAGCGGCTCAACGACGGCGGGGAGGTGTTCCTGACCCACACCGACGTCGGCGGGCAGGCCGTGCTGCGGGTCGCCATCGGCTCGCCGACGACCACTCCCGCCCACGTGGAGCGGGTGTGGGAGCTGCTGCGCGAGAACCATGCGTTCCTGGCCGCCGACTTCGCCGCCGCGGCCGCCGAGCACGAAGCGGCCCGGCAGGCCGAGCGGGAGGCACAGCGCGCCGCGCCCGAGCCGGGAACCGGCGAGGAGCTCAGTCCGTCGACGGCCGGATGAGGCCTTCCTGGGCGACGGTGGCGACGTGCGTCCCGCCGGCCGACCAGATCCTGCCGAAGCAGAGGGCGCGTCCGGCCGACGCCGCGGGGCTGTCGGTCTCGTAGAGGAACCAGTCGTCGGCGCGCACCGGCTGGTGGAACCACACCGCGTGGTCCAGGCTCGCGCCGATGAAGTCGGGCCACCCGCCGCCCAGGCGCGCGAACCCGGCCGAGAGCAGGGTCAGGTCGCTGACGAAGGTCAGTGCCGCCGCGTGCACGGCGGTGTCCTCCCCCAGCTCGCCGGCCACCCGCAGCCAGGTGTAGGTCTTGGTGTCCGGGGGTGATTTCGGCGGCGCGGTGAACGGGTCCTGCAGGAAGCGCTGGTCGACGACGCTGCCCATGGCTGCCATCCAGGCCGCCCGCTCGCCGTGCCGGGCCACGATCTCCGCGGTCCCGAGCAGGGTGTGCGGCGCCGGGACGTCGGGCATCGGCGCGGAGTGCTCGGCGACGGCCTTCTCGCCCGCGTGGAAGTCGGCGGTCAGCGCGAAGATGGCGACGTCCTCGCCCTTGCGGTACTGCCGCGCCACGACGCGGCGGGTCGTGAACGACCGGCCGTCGCGGATGCGGTCGACCTCGTAGCGGATCTCCTCCGACGGGTCGCCGGGGCGCAGGAAGTAGGAGTGCAGCGAGTGCACGGCGCGGTCCTCCGGGGCCGTGCGCCCCGCCGCCATCAGGGCCTGACCGGCGACCTGCCCGCCGAAGATCCGTTGCCGTTCGGTGCTCGGGGTCTGCCCGACGAAGACGTCCGGCTTGCGTTCCTCGAGCTCCAGGACCGCCAGCAGCGCCGCGGCCTGGCTGTCCCCCGCGCCGCCGCTCACGAGCGTTCCTCGCTGGCGCTCGTCCCGCGCGTTCGCGCCGCTGCTCTGCTCCCGCGTGAGCTCGCAAGCTCGCTCACGAGTCGGTGCCCACCTCGTGCACGCGGATCAGGTTGGTCGAGCCCACGGTGTTGGGCGGGCTGCCGGCGACGACGACGACGCGGTCGCCGACCCTGAGCCGCCCGATCGACAGCAGCGAGAAGTCCACCTGGGCGACCATGTCGTCGGTGTGCTCGACCATCGGCACCAGGAAGGTCTCCACGCCCCACGACAGCGCCAGCTGGCTGCGCACGCGGGCGTCGACGGTGAAGGCCAGCAGCGGCTGGCGCGGGTGCAGCGCGGCCAGCCGGCGTGCGGTCTCGCCGGTCTGCGTGAAGGTCGCGAGCGCCTTGACGTCGAGGCTCTCGCTGATGTCCTTGGCCGCCCGCACGATCGCCCCGGAGCGCGACCGCGAGCGGCGCACCACGTCGGGCACCCACAGGTGGTCGCTCTCGACGGCGCCGATGATGCGTTCCATCGTCCGCACGGCGCCGATGGGGTGCGCCCCGACGGAGGTCTCACCGGAGAGCATCACCGCGTCGGCACCGTCCAGGACGGCGTTGGCGACGTCGGAGGCCTCGGCGCGGGTCGGCCGGGAGTTGACGATCATCGACTCGAGCATCTGGGTCGCCACGATGACCGACTTGTTGCGCTCGCGGGCGACCTGGATGGCCCGCTTCTGCACCAGCGGGACCTGCTCCAGCGCGAGCTCGACGCCGAGGTCGCCGCGGGCCACCATGATCCCGTCGAAGGCCTCGACGATCGCCTCGAGGTTCTCGACCGCCTCGGGCTTCTCGAGCTTGGCGATGACGGGGACGGTGACGTCCTCCTGCCCCATGATGTCGCGCACCAGCCCGAAGTCCGCCGGCGAGCGGACGAACGACAGCGCGATGAAGTCGACCCCCAGGTGCAGGGCGAAGCGGAGGTCCTCCTCGTCCTTTCCGGACAGGGCCGGGACGCTCACCGCCACCCCGGGCAGGGACAGGCCCTTGTTGTTGGACACCTCGCCGCCCTCGACGACGAGGCAGACCACGTCGGGGCCCTGGACCCGCACCACGGTGAGCGCCAGCTTGCCGTCGTCGACGAGGAGGCGGTCGCCCACGCGCACGTCGTCGGAGAGGTTCTTGTAGGTGGTGGAGACCCGCTCGGCGGTGCCCTGGACGTCCTCGGTCGTGATGGTGACCTGGGAGCCGGTGGGCCAGTTCACCGGACCGTCGGCGAAGGTGCCGAGCCGGATCTTCGGGCCCTGCAGGTCGGCGAGGATGGCGACGGCGCGACCGGTGGCGTCCGAGGCCTGGCGCACCAGCCGGTAGGCGGTGGCGTGGTGCTCGTGCGTCCCGTGGCTGAAGTTCAGCCGGGCGACGTCCATGCCCGCCTCGACGAGGGCGGTGATCTGCTCCAGGGAGCTGGTCGCGGGTCCGAGGGTGCAGACGATCTTGGCGCGGCGGGACATGCCGATAACGCTAGTGGTCAATCGAACCTGCGGCCTACGCGCCCCGGGCCGGGCCCCGCGTGTCGGCGAGGGCCCGGCCCGGGACGGCGGACTGCTCGGCTCAGCGCAGCGCCACGGTCGTGGGGCTGACCGGCACCGGCAGCATGGAGTTCCCCGTGAGCCAGGTGTCGGCGGCCGCGGCGGCCGCGCGCCCCTCGGCGATCGCCCACACGATGAGGGACTGCCCGCGCCCGATGTCCCCCGCGACGAACACGCCGGGCTCGGTGGACATGAACTGCGCGTCGCGGGCCACGTTGCCCCGCCCGTCGACCTCGACGCCCAGGGCGTCGACCAGCCCCTCGCGCTGCGCGCCGGTGAACCCCATGGCCAGGAACACCAGGTCCGCCGGCAGCTCGCGCTCGGAGCCCTCGACCTTCTGGAAACGGCCGTCCACCCGCTCGACCTCGTGCAGCAGCAGGGCACGGACGTGGCCGGACCCGGGGCCCTCCTCGTGGCCCAGGAACCTCTCGGTGTTGACCGAGTAGACCCGCTCGCCGCCCTCCTCGTGCGCGCTGGAGACGCGCATGATCATCGGGTAGGTGGGCCACGGGTTGGCGCCCGCGTCCCGGCGGTCCGGCGGCGCCGGCATGATCTCCAGCTGGGTCACCGAGGCCGCGCCCTGGCGGTGCGCGGTGCCGAGGCAGTCCGCGCCCGTGTCGCCGCCACCGATGATCACGACGTGCTTGCCGGCCGCGTCGATCGGCGGGGCGTCGAGCTCGCCGAGGGCCTGGAGGTTGCCGTAGGGCAGGAAGTCCATGGCCAGGTGGATGCCGGAGAGCTCCCGTCCCGGAGCCGGCAGGTCGCGGCCGATGGTGGCCCCACCTGCCAGGACGACGGCGTCGAAGTCCGACCGCAGCTGCTCGGTGGACAGGTCGTGCTCGCCCGACCCGCCGACCTCGACGCCGGTGACGAAGCGGGTGCCCTCCGCGCGCATCTGGTCCAGCCGCCGGTCGAGCACGGCCTTCTCCATCTTGAACTCGGGGATGCCGTAGCGGAGCAACCCGCCGACCCGGTCGGCCCGCTCGTAGACGGTCACGTCGTGCCCGGCGCGCGTGAGCTGCTGGGCGGCGGCCAGGCCCGCGGGCCCCGAACCGACGACGGCGACCTTCGTGCCCGTCCGCTCGGCCGGCGACTGCGGCTGGACCCAGCCCTCGTCGTAGGCCCGGTCGATGATCTCCCACTCGATCTGCTTGATCGTGACCGGCGACTCCTGCAGGTTCAGCACGCAGGAGCCCTCGCACGGTGCGGGACACAGCTTCCCGGTGAACTCGGGGAAGTTGTTCGTCGCGTGCAGCCGTTCGATCGCGTCCTTCCAGTCGTCCCGGCGGGCGAGGTCGTTCCACTCCGGGATGAGGTTGGCCACCGGGCACGCGTGGTGGCAGAACGGGATGCCGCAGTCCATGCAGCGGGCGGCCTGCTTGCGGACCTCCTGCGTCGGGAACAGCGGGTCCTCGCCGTTCTGCCGGGCGACGTAGACGTCCTTCCAGTCCCGGATGCGGACCTCGACCGGACGCCGCGGCGGCAGCGCCCGGTCGTACTTCAGGAAACCGGTGCTGTCAGCCACGAGCTGCCTCCTTGCCCACGGTCGGAGCGACGAGATCTGCACACTGGCCCGCTTCAGGCCGCTGATGAGGGCGAGTGTGCAGATCTCGCCCGGCGCGTATCTCACCCACGAGCTGCCTCCATCACTGCCAGGTCCACGTCGGTCCCGTTCGCCTCGGCCATCCGCTGCGCCTCGAGGGCACGGCGGTAGTCCCGCGGCATGATCACGCTGAACTGCTCCGACCAGCGGCCCCAGTCGGCCAGCAGCGCCTGCGCCACGGTGGACTCGGTGTCGGTGGCGTAGCGGACCAGCACGTCGCGCAGCCACTGCGCGGACTCGCCGTCCAGCGGCTCGACGTCGACCATGTCGCTGTTCACCCGGTGCCGGGCCAGCTCGAGCACGTACCCGATGCCACCGGACATGCCGGCCGCGATGTTGCGCCCGGTGGCACCGAGGATCACCGCCCGCCCCCCGGTCATGTACTCCAGCGCGTGGTCGCCGACGCCCTCGACGACGGCCAGCGCCCCGGAGTTGCGCACGCAGAACCGCTCGCCGACCCGGCCGCGCAGGAAGATCTCGCCACCGGTCGCGCCGTAGCCGATCACGTTGCCGGCGATGACGTTGTCCTCCGCGGCGAAGGGTGCCTCCCGGGAGGGCCGGACGACGATCCGACCGCCCGACAGGCCCTTGCCGACGTAGTCGTTCGCGTCCCCGTACAGCCGCATGGAGATGCCGCGCGGCAGGAAGGCGCCGAAGGACTGCCCCGCCGACCCGGTGAAGGTCAGGTCGATGGTGTCGTCGGGCAGCCCCTCACCGCCGAAGCGACGGGTCACCATCGAGCCCAGCATCGTGCCCACGGTGCGGTTGACGTTGCGGACCGGCAGCTCGAGGCTGACCGGGCGCGCGTCCAGCAGTGCGCCCTCGCAGAGCTGGATGAGGGTCTGGTCCAGGGCGACGTCGAGCCCGTGGTCCTGGGCCCGTACCCGCCGCAGCGGCGCGCCCTCGGGCAGCTCGGGGACCACCAGCATCGGCGCGAGGTCGAGCCCCTGCGCCTTCCAGTGCCCCACGGCCTTGCGGGTGTCGAGCAGCTCGGCGTGGCCCACGGCCTCGTCGATCGAGCGGAAGCCCAGCTCGGCGAGGTAGGCGCGCACCTGCTCGGCCAGGAACTCGAAGAAGGTGACGACGAACTCCGGCGTGCCGGTGAACCGCTTGCGCAGCTCCGGGTTCTGCGTCGCGACACCGACCGGACAGGTGTCCAGGTGGCAGACCCGCATCATGATGCAGCCGGACACCACCAGCGGCGCGGTGGCGAAACCGAACTCCTCCGCACCCAGCAGCGCCGCGATGATCACGTCGCGGCCGGTCTTCATCTGGCCGTCGACCTGCACGGTGATCCGGTCGCGCAGCCCGTTGGCCAGGAGCGTCTGCTGCGTCTCGGCCAGGCCCAGCTCCCACGGGGAGCCGGCGTGCTTGAGCGACGTCAGCGGAGCCGCGCCGGTACCGCCGTCGTGCCCGGAGATCAGGACGACGTCGGCGTGGGCCTTGCTCACCCCGGCCGCGACCGTGCCGACCCCGACCTCGGCCACCAGCTTGACGTGCACCCGCGCGTCGTCGTTGGCGTTCTTGAGGTCGTGGATGAGCTGCTTGAGGTCCTCGATCGAGTAGATGTCGTGGTGCGGGGGCGGGCTGATCAGGCCCACGCCGGGCGTCGAGTGCCGCGTCCGCGCCACCCACGGGTAGACCTTGGTGCCCGGGAGCTGGCCGCCCTCGCCGGGCTTGGCCCCCTGCGCCATCTTGATCTGGATGTCGTCGGCGTTGACCAGGTACTCGCTGGTGACGCCGAACCGGCCGGAGGCCACCTGCTTGATCGCCGACCGGCGAAGATCACCGTTGGCGTCGGGCGTGAAGCGGTCGGGGTCCTCGCCGCCCTCACCGGTGTTGGACCGGCCACCGAGCCGGTTCATCGCGATGGCGAGGGTCTGGTGGGCCTCCTGCGAGATCGAGCCGTAGCTCATCGCGCCGGTGTTGAACCGCCGGACGATCTCGCTGACCGGCTCGACCTCCTCGATCGGCACGGGCGGGCGGACGCCGGTCCTGAGCGCGAAGAGCCCGCGCAGGGTGGCAGCCTCCTCGGAGAGCTGGTCGACGGCCTGGGTGTACTTCTCGAAGACGTCGTACTGCCGCGAGCGGGTGGCGTGCTGGAGCAGGAACACCGTCTCGGGGTTGAACAGGTGCACCTCGCCCTCGCGGCGCCACTGGTACTCCCCGCCCGTCTCCAGCCGGCGGTGCGCCCGCTCGGTGGCGTTCCGCGGGTAGGCGCGGCGGTGGCGCATGGCCACCTCCTCGGCCAGGACGTCGATGCCGACGCCGCCCAGCGGGCAGGAGGTGCCGGTGAAGTACTCGTCGACGAGGTCCTGCGAGAGCCCGACGGCCTCGAAGATCTGCGCCATCGTGTACGAGCCGACGGTGCTGATGCCCATCTTGCTCATCACCTTGAGCACGCCCTTGCCGAGCGCCTTGACCATGTTGCGGACGGCCTGGGCCGGCTCCACGCCGGTGAGCGCCCCGTCGCGGATCAGGTCCTCGATGGACTCGAAGGCGAGGTAGGGGTTCACCGCGGCCGCGCCGTAACCGAGCAGCAGCGCCACGTGGTGCACCTCGCGGCAGTCGCCGGACTCGACGACGAGGCCGACCTCCATGCGGGTCTTCTCGCGCACCAGGTGGTGGTGGACCGCGGCGGTCATCAGCAGCGAGGGGATCGGGGCGCGCTCCTCGTCGCAGTCCCGGTCCGACAGCACGATGACCCGGGCGCCGGCGGCGATCGCCCGGGAGACCTTGGTCCGCAGCGCCTCGACGGCCTCGGCCAGCTCCGCTCCCC
>CADCTN010000087.1 GCA_902805535.1 uncultured Blastococcus sp.
CGTTTCCCCGGGCATCCCCCAAGTATACCGGGCGTTGGTGATCTCCGGGCGGTCCAACGCTACGAGTGAGCGCCGGCGCGACGCCGCGGCTTCCCTGCTGCCGCCCGCCAAAGGGGCCCCACAGTCCCCCTGTGGCGCGCCTCGGTCGCGCGAGAACGGTGTGCCTCCCCAACATGTTGGTGCTCGTCGGATTCGCCATATACCCCGCAAGCGAGGGGTTTTAGTCTGGGGACCACTACCTCGGTCAAGCGGGCGCGTCCTCCGGCGCATCCGCCGCGCCGAGTCGCGGCCTACACGAGACGTGCGTCACGTTTGGCGCCAAGTTCCTGCTCGCGCAGGCCATGTACCGGCCACACTAGCGGTCGAACGCGCCCGCGCCGCGTTTACGGGCGCGGGCGGTATTCGACAGCCGGTCATCGCAGAACCATGGTTCTGAACGGATGCGAGAACTCGTCTCACGGTGTCCGCGGGGGCCTCGTTCAGGTGCCGACGTAGGCCGCGAGGTGCTCGCCGGTGAGGGTGGAGCGGGTGGCGACGAGGTCTGCGGGTGTGCCCTCGAAGACGATCCGGCCGCCGTCGTGGCCGGCGCCGGGGCCGAGGTCGATGATCCAGTCGGCGTGAGCCATGACCGCCTGGTGGTGCTCGATGACGACTACCGACTTGCCGGAGTCTACGAGCCGGTCGAGGAGGCCGAGCAGCTGCTCGACGTCGGCGAGGTGCAGGCCTGAGGTCGGCTCGTCGAGGACGTAGACGCCGCCCTTGTCGCCCATGCGGGTGGCCAGCTTGAGTCGCTGCCGCTCGCCGCCGGAGAGCGTGGTGAGCGGCTGGCCGAGGCTGAGGTACCCGAGCCCGACGTCGGCGAGCCGGGCGAGGATCTTGTGGGCGGCCGGCGTGCGCGCCTCGCCGTCGCCGAAGAACTCCTCGGCCCCGGTCACCGGCATCGCGAGCACCTCGCTGATGTCCTTCCCACCGAGCTTGTACTCCAGCACCGACGCCTGGAACCGCTTGCCCTCGCACTCCTCGCAGGTGGACTCGACGGTGGCCATGACGCCCAGGTCGGTGTAGATGACGCCGGCGCCGTTGCAGGCGGGGCAGGCGCCCTCGGAGTTGGAGCTGAAGAGTGCCGGTTTCAAGCCGTTGGCCTTCGCGAACGCCTTGCGGACCGGGTCGAGCAGCCCGGTGTACGTCGCCGGGTTGCTCCGCCGGGAACCACGGATCGCGCCCTGGTCGACCACCACCACGCCGTCCCGACCGGCGACCGAGCCCTGGATCAGCGAGCTCTTGCCCGAGCCGGCGACGCCCGTAACCACGGTGAGCACCCCGAGCGGGATGTCGACGTCCACGTCTTGGAGGTTGTGCGTGGATGCGCCACGGACCCTTAGTGCGCCGGCGGACGGGCGCACCGAGTCCTTGATGGCCGCCCGGTCGTCGAGGTGGCGGCCGGTCGTGGTGCCGCTGCCCCGCAGCCCCTCCACGGTGCCCTCGAAGACGATCCGGCCGCCCTCCGTGCCGGCGCCGGGGCCGAGGTCGACGACGTGGTCGGCGATCGCGATGGTCTCGGGCTTGTGCTCCACGACGAGCACCGTGTTGCCCTTGTCCCGCAGCCGAAGCAGGAGGGCGTTCATCCGCTCGATGTCGTGGGGGTGCAGACCGATCGTGGGCTCGTCGAAGACGTAGGTGACGTCGGTGAGGGATGAGCCGAGATGGCGGATCATCTTGGTGCGCTGCGCCTCTCCCCCGGAGAGGGTGCCGGCCGGCCGGTCGAGCGAGAGGTAGCCCAGCCCGATCTCCGCAAACGAGTCGAGGAGGTGCTTCAGCCCGGTGAGCAGCGGGGTGACCGAAGGCGCGTCTACGCCGCGGAGCCAGCCTGCCAGGTCGCTTATCTGCATCGCGCAGACGTCGGCGATGTTCTGCCCCCCGATCTTCGAGGAGCGGGCCTCCGGGCTGAGTCGGGTCCCGTCGCACTCCGGACAGGTCTGGAAGGTCACGGCCCGCTCCACGAAGCGGCGGACGTGGGGCTGGAGGGCGTCGACGTCCTTGGACAGCATCGACCTCTGGATCTTGGGTATCACGCCCTCGTAGGTGAGGTTGACTCCGTCGACCTTGATCTTGGTCGGCTCTCCGTAGAGCAGCTTCTGGAGCTCTCTCTCGGTGAACTTCACGATCGGCTTGCCCATGTCGAAGCCGGCGCCGCTGAAGATGCGGCCGTACCAACCGTCCATGCTGTAGCCGGGGATCGTGAGCGCCCCCTCGTTGAGCGACGCGCTCTCGTCGTACAGCGCGGAGAGGTCGAAGTCCGTGACGGAGCCCATGCCCTCGCAGCGCGAGCACATGCCGCCGAGACGGTTGAAGGTCGCCTTCTCGGACTTCGTCTTGCCGCCGCGCTCGACGGTGATCGCACCGCTGGCCTTCACCGAGGGGACGTTGAACGAGTACGCGTTGGGCGGGCCGATGTGCGGCTGCCCGAGCCGGCTGAACAGGATGCGCAGCATCGCGCCCGTGTCGGTGGCGGTGCCGACGGTCGAGCGGGGGTTGGCGCCCATCCGCTCCTGGTCGACGATGATCGCGGTCGTCAGGCCTTCCAGGAGGTCGACCTCGGGCCGCGCCAGCGTCGGCATGAAGCCCTGCACGAAGGCGCTGTAGGTCTCGTTGATCATCCGCTGCGACTCCGCGGCGATCGTGCCGAACACCAGGGAGCTCTTGCCCGAGCCGGAGACGCCGGTGAACACCGTGAGCCGGCGCTTGGGGATCTCGAGGCTGACCTCCTTGAGGTTGTTCACGCGCGCGCCCTGCACCCGGATCAGGTCGTGGCTGTCGGCGACGTGCCTGCTCATCGTGTCTCCTTCTCGGGATGCCGGTCCGGGGCGCGCGGTCGGGTCGGCGAGGGTCAGCGCGCTTCCTGGAGCCGGATCATGTTGCCGGCCGGGTCGCGGAAGGCGCAGTCACGCACCCCGTACGGCTGCTCGGTCGGCTCCTGCACGACCTCGGCACCGCTGCCCTCGATCGTGGCGAAGGCGCCGTCGAGGTCCGGAGTGGCCAGGTTGACGCCGAAGTAGCTGCCCTTGGCCATGAGCTCGAGGAGGGTGCGCTGCTCGTCGTCGGTGAGGCCGGGGGCGGCGGTCGGCGGGTGCAGGACGATCGCGGTGTCGGGCTGGCCGGGAGGGCCGACGGTGATCCAGCGCAGGCCGCCGTAGCCCACGTCGAGGCGCACCTCGAAGCCGAGGGTGTCGCGGAAGAACGCGAGGGAGGCGTCGGGGTCGGTGTGCGGGAGAAAACTGGAGTGGATGGTGATGTCCATGCGCTTGCTCTGCGTGCCCGTGGTCTGCATGCCGGTCACGCTAGGGACGGCTCGGGCGCCGGCGCTTCTCGATTCCTGACCGGTCTGGTGACCTGCTTGGCCACGCACGACGGCATCCCCGCCGTCGCCCGCGCCTGCTCGCGCCGGTAGACGCTCGGCGGCACCCCCACCAGCTCGGTGAAACGGGTGCTGAACGTGCCCAGGGACGAGCAGCCCACCGCGAAGCAGACCTCGGTGACGCCGAGGTCGCCGCGGCGGAGCAGCGCCATCGCGCGCTCGATGCGCCGGGTCATCAGGTAGGAGTAGGGGGACTCCCCGTAGGCCTGCCGGAACTCCCGGCTGAGGTGGCCCGACGACATGTGCGCGCCCCGGGCCAGCGCTTCGACGTCCAGCGGCTGCGCGTACTCCCGGTCGATGCGGTCCTTCACCCGGCGCAGCCGCGCGAGGTCGCGCAGGCGTTGCGCCGCCGAGCCGCTGGTCACGGTCGGCCTGGTCACGGTCGGCATGGTGCCATGGGCGACCCCGGTCGCGGCAGCCCTCGCACCGCCCGGACGGGCGACCCGTGTACTCTCTCGACAGATGTCCGGCCCCCGCGGCCGGGGCCTGTCTGCGCAGGTCAGAGCATCACGCGGGTGTAGTTCAATGGTAGAACATCAGCTTCCCAAGCTGACAGTGCGAGTTCGATTCTCGTCACCCGCTCTCCGCGCCCGTCCGCTCAGGACGGCAACAGCTGGCCCCCGCCGGCGACCCGTCGCCGGTGGCGCACCACCGCGAGCGCCTGCGAGGCGAGGGCGATGCCCATGCAGCCGAGCCAGATGGCCGTCTCGTGGTCCGGCGGGTAGAGCGTGCCGCGCAGGTACTGCGCGATGAAGCTGCCCTCGTACGGCGTCTCCCCGCCCTGCTGCAGGAACCACTTCTCGAGCGTGGTCGCCGGGCAGGTGAACGACGTGAGCGTGACGTAGAAGGAGTAGCCGATCACCGCGACGTGCGGCCAGACCAGGCCGATCCGGCGGAGCGCCAGGAACCCGCCGAGGACCATGTAGACGAGGAAGACCATGTGCAGCACCACGACGGTCTGCGCGAGCGCCAGAGCTGCCACGTCGCGACCATAGGCCGCCGACGCCGGCAAGGGAACGGCTCACGGATGACGCCTGCGGGACGGTCGCCCGGGTTGAATGACCCCGTGTCGGTGCGAGCTGCCTGCGACGTCGCCCCGGCGGCCCGCGCCCGCACGACGACCCGGCGCTTCCTCGGGGCGCTCTGCCTCGGCGTGGTGCTCGTCCGCCTGACCTACCTGCCCCGGCCGTTGCGGAACGACGAGGGCGGCTACCTGCTCATCGCGCGGCAGTGGCACACCGGCGGGGAGTTCCTGTACGGCGACTACTTCGTGGACCGTCCGCCGCTGCTCATGCTGGTCTTCCGGGTCGCCGCCCTCACCGAGTGGGACCAGGCCGTCCGGGCGCTCGCGATCCCCTTCGTCGTCGTCTTCGTGCTTGCCGGCTGGCGTGCGGGGACCATCCTCGGCGGCCGCTCCGGTGGCCGGTGGGCGGCCTGGGTGGCGGCGGGTCTGATGTGCTCCCCCGGTCTGGCCGCCGACCAGGCCGACGGCGAGCTGTTCGGCGCCGTCCTCGTGCTGGGCGCCATCGCGCTGGCGCTGTCGGCCTGGCACGCGGACTCGCCCAGGAGCTGCCTCCGGTGGGCCGGGAGCGCCGGCGCGGTCGCCGCCGCCGCGCCACTGGTCAAGCAGAACCTGCTGGAGGGGCTCCTGTTCCTCGCCGCGCTGGCCCTGGCCGCGTGGCGGGGAGGGGACGAGTCCGCCCGCCGCCGCGCGCGGCTCGCCGCGTCAGCGGCCGTCCTGGGGGCGTCCGTCGTCGGCGCGCTGGTGTGGTGCTGGCTGGTGTCGGCGGGCGTGGAGCCGGCCGCCGCCTGGCGGGACCTCGTGGGCTTCCGCGGTGCCGCCTTCGAGGTGATCTGGTCGAGCAACCCGGACGCCTCCATCCGCAGAGGGGTCCAGCTGGTCGTCCTCGGCGTGGCCACCGGCCTCCTCCCGGTCGTCCTCGTGTGGCTGGTCACCGCACGCCGCCACGGCGCGCACGCCTCGGTGGAGGGCCGGACGATCACCGCGCTCCTGCTGTTCGGCATCGTGGCGATCGCCGCGGGCGGCAGCTTCTGGCCGCCCTACCTGCTGCAGCTGGCCCCGGCCGCCGTGCTCGCCGTTGCCGTCCTCGCACCCACCGCCACGCCGGCCGGGACCTGGACGAGGGCGTGCGGCCGGGCGGTCGTGGGCATGGCGGCCCTGGGCACCGTCGCGGCCGTCGTCCTGCACGCGGCCGTCCCGTCGCTGTGGTCCAGCCAGCGGATCGGCGAGTGGCTGGCGGAGGCGAAGGCGGCCGGCGACACCGGCGTCGTCGCGTACGGGCTCCCGTCCGTCCTGGAGACGGCGGACATGCCCTCGCCCTACCCGTACGTGTGGAGCGTGCCGATGCGCACGGCCGACCCCGACCAGGCCCGGCTCCGGGCGACGCTGGCCGGCGCCCGGGCGCCGGCCTGGATCGTGCAGGTCACCGGGCTGGACGCCTGGGACATCGACGACGGGTCGAGGCTGCGCGGTCTCGTCACCGACCGGTACCGCGTGGTGGCGACGATCTGCGGCTACCGGGTGTGGCTGCGTCAGGACCTGACCCGCGACCTGCCGGCTCCGCCGTCCTGCTGAGCACCGGCCCCTGCGCCGGCCAGACCGGCCCCTGGGCCACCCGCGCGGCCCGCGCGAGTTCGGCGGCCTTCACCCCGTAGTCGACGCCGGTGACCAGCGTCCACAGGACGGTCACCACGACGACGACCGCCAGGACGCCGGTCCAGCCGGGCACGGCGAGCGCCAGCACGATGAGCGTCGTCTGGGTGGCGGTCTTGACCTTCCCGCCGCGGCTGGCCGGGATGACACCGTGCCGCAGGACCGTCAGCCGCAGGCCCGTGACGGCGGCCTCCCGCAGCAGGATCACCGCGGTCACCCACCACGGCAGGACACCGAGCCCGGACAGGCAGACGAGCGCCGTGCCGACGAGGGCCTTGTCGGCGATCGGGTCCGCGAGGGCGCCGAAGTCCGTGCACTGTCCCCAGCGCCGGGCGAGCCAGCCGTCGGCGAGATCGGTGACCGACGCCCCCACGAACAGGACGAGGGCGATCAGCCGCCCCTCAGAGCTCTGTCCTTCGCCGACGAGCACCGCGGCCATGACCGGGACGGCCAGCAGCCGCAGTCCGGTGAGCAGGTTCGGCAGGGTCCACATGCTCACCTCACCGCCGGAAGAGCATGAGGTGGTACGTGCACCCGTCCCCACCGCTCGCCACGTGCGCGAGGCGGTAGTCCGACATGCCGGGATGGTCGTGGATCGCCCGCTCCGTGGGGTAGTAGCCGGCGAACTCCTCCGCGTCCCGGCTGGAGAGCACCAGGACGTCGGGAGCCCGGCGGTGGACCAGGTCCGCGCGCTCGCGAGAGGGGATCCGGCCGGTCTCCTGGATGAGCGGCTCGTTGAGGAAGAAGTTGTCGACCACGAACCGGCCCCCGGCCCGGGCCGGCACGAGCCCGGCGTCGGAGATGGCGAAGGACGTCGAGGGCGGCGTCGTCCGCAGCCAGTCGACGGCCGACTCCCGCGCACCCACCCGGCAGTCCATGTACCGCTGCTGCGCATCGTGGACGGTGCGCACGTCGGCAGGCGGGAGCCCGATCAGCAGCAGTCCCGCGGCCACGGCGAGGGTGATCGCCCAGGCTCCGCGGCCCCGCCGGACCAGCCACGTGGCGCCGCAGCCGACGACGACCGCGGACAGGAGCGCGAGCAGCGGCCACACCGGCATGAAGAAGCGGCTGAAGGCGTTCGCGCTGTCCAGCGTGCCGATGGATCCCAGGACGTAGACCACGGCGGGCGCGGCGACCAGCCGTGCCCGGCCGGTGAGCAGGACCACCCCGACGACTGCGAGCACCATCGGCAGCCAGGCCTGGCCCACGAACCTGCTCAGCACGGTGAACCCGTCGCCGGCACCGGACTTGTAGAGCACGGAGTTGGGGAGCAGGTGCCCGTAGACGCCCAGCCGGAGGCCCTCCAGCAGCAGCTGCGAGCACAGCGGGATGCCTCCGAGCACGAGCCCCCGGGTCAGGGCGCGCCTGCGGGTGGCCGCCCGGAACAGGCCGGGGACCTCGCCGGCCGCAACCACGACGGCCACGACGGCGAGCCCTTCGGGCCGCAGCCACGGCAGGAGGGCGAACACCGCGGCGGCCCACAGGACCCGGCCCCCGTCGCGGCGGGCGACCTCCAGGGTGCCGGCGGTGACCACCAGGGCAACCAGCAGCGTTTCCAGCCCCCCGACGGCCCAGAGGGCGAAGGGCGCGCTGCACGCGGTGAGGAAGGAGGCGATCATCGCCGCCTGCTCGCCGACGACGTGCCGTCCCTTCCCGTAGACCAGCGCCACGCACGCGACGCCGCTGACCACGCCGAGCACCCGCGCCGCGGACGGAGCCGACCAGCCCGCCGCGTCGGCGAGCGCCTCCAGCGCCACGAGCAACGGGTTGCTGAACCCCTCGACGCGGGGGCCGCCCGGGTTCCAGACGAAGCCGTCCCCCGCCGCGAGGTTCTCGGCGTAGCGCACGGAGATCCAGGCGTCGTCGGTCAGGAAGCCGCGCAGCACCCAGCACAACGCCAGGTGGAGGGCGGCCGACACCCCGACGACCACCCAGCCGGGGCTCGCGGACCTCGGGCGGGCCGGATCGCCCGGAGCCGGCGTCGTGGCGACCGGTAGGCTGACCGTCCTCACGGCACTCCGTTTTCCTGCCATCCAACGGCGAGTCGAGACGACGACGACGTGTGCTTGCCGACGATTCAGAGAAACTAGCCGCATATGACTGAGCCCGCTGTTCGTGCCGTGCGCCCCGGGGCCTATGGGATGGCCGTGGCCGTTGCGGTGGTGTCGGGGCTCGTGGCGATCGTCTGCGCCCTGCATCTCGGTCTCCCGCTGCGCGACCCGGACGGGTTCCTCGGCCCGACCTACGTCCGTCTGCCGCTCATCGTCGCGCTGATGCTCGCCGCCGACGTGCTGCCCCGGGCCGTCGCGCGTGCGCGGTCCGCCCGGGGGCTGGTCGACCAGCTGGTGCTGGTCTCCCGCGAGCGCTGGCCCTGGCGACGACTGCTCCCAGCGCTGCTCGGGCTCGTCGCCTTCTACGCCACCTACGTGTCCTACCGCAATCTCAAGCACTTCCTCCCACTCCTGCGGACCGACATCGTCGACGACGAGCTGGTGGAGTCCGATCTGTGGCTCACCGGTGGGACCGCACCCGCGGAGTACCTCCACGACCTGCTCGGCACCGGAGCGACCGCCCACGTGCTGTCGTGGGTGTACCTGGCGTTCCTGATCTTCGTGCCGGCCTCCATCGCGCTCGCCCTGGTCTCGCGCAACCGGTCCCGCGAGGCCAGCTGGTACGTGACGGCGCTGTGCATCAACTGGTCCCTCGGAACGGCCAGCTACTACCTCCTGCCGTCGAAGGGCCCGGTGTACGCCCAGCCGGAGCTGTTCTGGGATCTGCCCGAGACCGGCACGTCATCGCTGCAGCACAGCCTGCTGGTGTCCCGCTGGCTGGTCCTGCAGGACCCGCAGGGGACCGAGCGCATCCAGAGCATCGCGGCCTTCGCGTCGCTGCACGTGTCGATCATCTTCACCGCGGCACTGATCGCGCAGCTGACGCTCCGGTCGGTCGCCGTGCGCACCGTCCTCTGGGGCTTCTTCGGCCTGACCGCGATCTCGACCATCTACTTCGGCTGGCACTACGTCGTCGACGACGTCGCCGGCCTGGCGATCGGCGGGATCGCTGTCCTGCTCGCCGCATGGGGCACCGGCAACGTCCGCACGGCTGATGTCCCGGAGCCGGAGCCCGACGGGGAACCCGGGGAGAGCGAGGTGGGGAGTCCTGTCGACGGTCCCCGCAGACTGTCCCCGGCCCGGCCGCGCCGGCGGCCGGAGACCACGCCGTCCGCCTCGTGACCCGCCCCCGCCACGGAGTCGGGGGTCAGGGCGTCGGGGGTCAGAGCGCCGGGGTCAGGCGTCCTGCCGGAAGACGTACCGCCGGTAGGTGAGGAAGCGGAAGAGGCCGCCGAGGGCGAGCCCGACGCCGTTCGCCGAGATGTTGTCCGCCACCGGGCTCGCCAGGCCCATGACGTAGCGCGACACGGCCAGGCAGCCCAGCGCGATCGCCAGGGCGACGGCGCTGAGGACCATGTAGAGCGTGTACTCCCGGGCGAGGTTGCCGCGTGGACGGTCCCCGTAGGTCCAGACGCGGTTGCCGACGTACGCGACGGTCGTGCCCAGCACGAGGGAGACGGTCTTGGCCAGCAGGGGCTGGTCGCCGAGCAGGCCGCCCTCCCCCAGGTGGACCAGCGCGTTGAAGCCGCCGATGTCGACGGCCAGGCCCAGCGCCCCCACCATCGCGAAACCCCCCGCCTCTCGGCGGAGTCCTCGCTCACCGGTCTGCACCGCGTCGGCGCGCGCGCTCAAATCGGCAGCCTGCGGAAGACGGCCCGCGGCAGGTGCCGGAGCACGCTCATCACCGGCCGCAGCGCGAACGGCACCCAGATCGTGTCCTTGCGCCACCGCACCCCCGCCGTCACCGCCTTCGCCACCGCCTCCGGAGTCGTGCTGAGCGGCGCGGCCGGGAGGTGCGCGGTCATCCGCGTCCGCACGAATCCGGGCCGGACCACGAGCACTCGCACCCCGGAACCGCGCAGCGCGTCGCCGAGCCCGGTGGCGAACGCGTCCACCCCCGCTTTCGAAGAACCGTAGACGAAGTTCGACCGCCGGGCGCGTTCACCCGCGACGCTGGAGAGCACCACGAGCGAGCCGTGGCCCTGGGCCCGCAGCGCCTGGGCGAGCGGGACGCCGACGGACACCGCCGCGGTGAAGTTGACGGTGACGACCTCCACGGCGTGCTCGGCGTCGTGCTCGGCCCGCGTCTGGTCCCCGAGGATCCCGAACGCGATCACGGCGACGTCGATGTCTCCCCCGGCGAACGCACGCTCGACCACCGCAGCGTGGGAGGTGGGGTCGAGCGCGTCGAACTCGAGCACGGTGACCTCGACGGTCGCGGGCGCCGCGGCGGCCTCCAGGCGCTCACCCGCCGACCGGAGGGCCACCGGGTCCCGCCCCGCCAGGACGACTCGGCGCGTGCGGTCCCGCACGAACCGCTCCGCGACCGCCAGGCCGATCTCCGAGGTGCCGCCCAGCAGCAGCAGCGACTGGGGCGATCCGAGCGCGTTGATCACAGCGCGAGCCTCCGGGAGAGGTCCGAGGCGAAGACGCGGTCCGGGTCGAGGCGTTCCCGGTTCGCGCGCCACTCGTCCAGTCGCGGGTACATCCGGGGCAGCAGCTCGGGACGCAGCCGGGAGTCCTTGGCCAGGTAGACCCGCCCCCCGGCCGCTACGACGAGATCGTCCAGGCCGTCGAGCAGGGCCGCCAGCCCCGGCGTCCGCGCAGGGAGGTCGAGCGCGAGGGTCCACCCCGGCACGGGGAAGGACAGCGGACCGGGATCGGCGGGCCCGAACCGCTTGAGCACCGCGAGGAAGGAGGGTGCGCCGGCCGCGCTGAGCCGGCCCACGGCCGCGCGGACGGCGTCCTCCTGCCCGAACGGGACGACGAACTGGTACTGCAGGAATCCCGCAGGCCCGTAGACGCGGTTCCACTCCAGCAGCCCGTCCAGAGGATGGAAGAAGCCCGCCAGCGGCTGGATCTGCCCCCGGCGCTCCCGCGCTGACGTCCGGTACCACAGCTCGTTGAACGTGCGGACCGAGCTGCGGCGGAGCAGTCCGCCGGGCACGACCCCCGGCACCGTGGCCACCGGCCGGGGCGCGAAGCGCAACGGGTCCGCCTGCCGTCGCCCCGTGAGCGCGGCACGGGGCGCGTGGTCGCCGCGGGTGAGGACCGACCGGCCCAGGCGACTCCCCCGGGCGAGCAGGTCGATCCAGGCGACCGAGTAGCGGTAGCGGTGGTCGGTGCTCTCCAGGCGGGCGAGGAGGTCGTCGAGGTCCGTGGCGCGTTCGGTGTCGACGGACATGTAGGCGGTCTCCACGGGGAGCAGCTGCACCTGGGCGCGGAGCACCACCCCGGTCAGCCCCATGCCGCCGGCGGTGGCCCAGAAGTCCGCGGCGTCGCGCCCCGGCTCGACGTGACGGACCTGCCCGTCCGCGGTGAGCAGGTCGAGCGAGCGGACGTGCTGGGCGAAGCTGCCCTCCTGGTGATGGTTCTTGCCGTGGATGTCGGCCGCGATGGCGCCGCCCACCGTCACGAACCGGGTACCGGGGGACACGGGGGGAAACCACCCGAAGGGCAGCACGAGGCGCATGAGCCGGTCCAGGCTGATCCCGGCGTCGCACTCGACCAGTCCCGTCCGCACGTCGAACGAGCGGACATCGGCCAGGGCGGTCATGTCCAGGACCGCCCCTCCGGCGTTCTGCGCGGCGTCCCCGTAGCTGCGCCCGAGCCCGCGCCCGATCACGCCCCGCGGCGGCCGGGCGGTCACCGCCGCGGCCGCCGCGGCGTCGGCCACCACGGGAACCACCCACGCCGCCGTCCTGGCCGTGCCGCCCCAGCCCGCGAGCACCTGGGGCGACCCGGCACGCTCTGCCATGTTGCCGTCAGACACCCAGGGCACCGCAGGCGAAGGCGAGCAGCCACACCACGCCGATGATCTGCAGACCACGGTCGCTCAGCACGATGTCCTCGGGCGCGCCGGCGGCGCCCCGGTCGATGTTCAGCGCGTAGCGCAGGACGCCCACGACGAAGGGCGCCACCGAGAACGCCAGCCAGGGCACCGTCGAGTCCGCCCCCGCGGACCGGGAGACCTCGAAGGCCCAGAGGCAGTACGTCGCCACGAGGACCGCCGCCGCGATGGACCAGACGAACCGCAGGTAGCTCGCCGAGTAGCTCTCCAGGCACGGCCGCATCCGCGGACCGTCGTCCCCGAGGTTGACCATCTCCGAGTAGCGCTTGCCCGCGACGATGTAGAGGGACCCGAACGACGCGACGGTCAGGAACCACGGCGACAGCTCCAGCCCCGCGGCCAGCCCACCGGCCATGGCGCGCAGCAGGAACCCGGCGGCCACGACGGCCAGGTCGACCACCGGCTCGTGCTTGAGCCACCTGCTGTACAGGCTGGTCAGCACGGTGTAACAGGCGATGCACACCGCCAGGGCGTAGTGCCCGGACAGCGCCGGGAGCAGCACCGCGGCGAGCAGCAGCCCCGCCCCGACGACCTTCGCCGCCGGCAGCGGCAGGTCGCCACGCGCGATGGGACGGTTGCGCTTGGTGGGGTGCAACCGGTCGGCATCGACATCGCCGACGTCGTTGAGGACGTAGGTCCCCGAGGAGGCGAGCACGAAGGCGACCAGGGCCACGACGGTGTCCAGCAGCACGTCGGGCCGGAACAGGACGCCGGCCGCCAGCGGCGCTGCCACCACGAGCCCGTTCTTGGGCCACTGGCGCACCCGCAGGGCCTGGAGGAGTGCCCGTGGCACGGAGGTGCGGGGGGCGGTCCGCTCCCCGGCGGTCGCCGTGGGCGTGCCCGTTGCCCGTTCCATGTCGCCGTCCCTCCCGTCGGCGCCGCGAATCCGTCGCGGGAGCGCCGGTCGTGCTGACCGTGATGGCTCTCCAGCATGCGGGCCGGACGGCGAGCCCGCTGGCTGAGCGGACACCGCGGGCCGGGAGGTCCGCGTCGACGGCGCCGCCCGCCGGGCAGGACGCGCGCGGACACGGGAGACTGCTTCCGTGGGCGCCGGCACGCCGTACGCGCTGGTCGCGACGCGCTCCCGCGCGGGCGTCGTCGGGCGCTGGACCGCACGACGGTGCCGGGCCGGGCTCGACGGCGTGCTCGCCGACCTCGACCGCGCCGGAGAGCCCTGCCCGGTTCCGGGCGAGGCCGCAGGGAACGGATTCACCTGGGACGCCGTCGACCGCGACGATCCGAACTGGTGGCCGCAGGGGGTGGCGAGCGTCCGCTCCGGCGACGTCCTGATCGTGAGCTGGTACGCCAAGGGTCGCGGACCCGGCGGTGCGGGAGGCACCCGGATCTCGGTGGTGGACCTGACCGACCGGGACCACCCCCGCTACCGGCACGTCCTCCTGCTCGCCCCACGACGGCTCCCCTGGTTTCCCACCATGGGCACCGTGCGCGTGCACGCGGGCGGGATCGCCGTCTGCGGCGACCTGCTGTACGTCGCCGACACGGTGCTCGGCGTGCGGATCTTCCACCTCGGGGACGTGACGCGGGTCCACCGGTCCCGGCGCAGCGGCCACACCTACGTCCTGCCGCAGCTCACCACTTTCCGGGTGCCGCTGGGGTCGGGCCGGGGTCGGCTGCGCCATTCGTTCCTGTCCACCGGCGACGTGGCGGGCCGCCCGAACCTCGTGGTCGGGGAGTACCGCCGGAAGGGCGGGTCGCCCCGGCTGGCCCGCTACCCGCTCGACCCGGGCACGTGCCTCCCGGCCGTCGACGACTCCGGCCGGGTCGCTCCGCTGGCGGTCCACGAGCGCCAGCCGGACCGGATGCAGGGTGCGGCCGTGCACGGGTCCAGCTGGTGGGTCACCGCGAGCGCCGGCGAAGGCGTGGCCGGGGACCTCTACGTGGGGTCGCCGGGCGAGTGGGTGCGTCACCGCGGGGTGCTGCCTACCGGCCCGGAGGACCTCGGGTGGTCCCGCCCCGGGGAGGAGCTCTGGTGCGTGTCGGAGTGGCCCGGGCGGCGGTGGGTCTTCACCGTCGACACCCGCCGTCGGCCGGGGGCAGGGCACTGACGCAGGAGGTCTTGGGCGACGAGCTCGTAGCGATGCGGTCACGTCTCGTATGGACACGCTCATGAGAACCACGGAACGTCATCGGCGAGCCGCCCCCAGCGCCGGCCCGGGCCCTTGGTCCCTGGGAGAGCGCCGGGTGCGCCAGCACGATTCGCCCCATGAGCGAGATCCGTTCTCCCCGGGAGCCAGACCCGGTCGCAGGCGAGGAGCCGCGTCCGTCCGTACCGACCGCGCTCACCGGCGACGACGCCGTCGAGCTGGTGCGCCTGCCGCCCCTCCTGCCCCGGCGTCAGAACCCCTGGTTGATCGTGGAGGTCGACGGCACCCCGGCCGGGCACGGCGCCCTGGTGTGGGCACTGCGCGAGGCCGCCCGCCGCGACGCCACGGTCGTCGCGGTGCACGTCCTGGAGGACCGCGGCGGCGATCCGCTCGCGGGCTCGACACGGGCGCGGCTGCTCGCACAGCTGGCCGCATCCGACCGCCTCGAGGCCCGCGTCCTGCGCGCCATCGCCGAGACCGGCGTCCAGGGGCGCAGCCGCACCGCCGTCCTCGCCCGGCCGGTCTTCGAGGCGCTCACCGCCGCAGCGCACGGCGCCGACCTGGTCGTCGTCGGGGCCCGCGGGAAGACGTTGCTGCGCCACGCAGTGCCCCGTCCCCCGACCCGCCGGCTCACCCGTGGCGCCTGAGCACCACCGCCCCCCGCCGGAGCCCACCGTTCCGGTACCGCTTCCCGAGCCCATGCAGGGCTCCTACCGTCGGGCCGTGCCCCCGCTCGACGCCCTGGCCGCATCACCGGACGGCGATGCCACATCGCCGGACAGCAATGCCGCATCGCCGGACGGCAATGCCGCATCGCCGGACGGCGACGGCCGGACTGTCCCGCTGCTCGCCGCAGCGCTGCAGGCCGTCGCGTCGGGGAGCCAGCTGGAGGCGACCCTGCACGACATCGTGCAGGCGGCCGCCGAGCACGTGGACGCGGCGTACGGCGCGCTGGGCGTGCTCACGCCCGACGGGCGGCGGCTGGACCGGTTCGTCATCGCGGGAATGGGCGACGAGGAGCGCCACCGCATCGGCCGGCCTCCCGCAGGTCAGGGGATCCTCGGCCTGCTCGTGGCCGAGCCGTCGATCCTGCGCCTGGACGACCTGGGACAGCACCCCGCCTCGGTCGGCTTCCCCCCGGAGCACCCGCTGATGCGCTCGTTCCTCGGGGTGCCGGTGCGGGTCGGCGACGTGGTGTTCGGCAACCTCTACCTCACCGAGAAGCGCGGCGGCGGTCCCTTCACGCCGGCCGACACCGAGGTGGTGCAGGCGCTGGCCGCGGTGGCCGGGATGGCGATCGAGAACGCCCGGCTGGCCGAGCGGGCCGAGACCCGCCGCAGGTGGGACCAGGCGGCCACCGAGATGGCAACGGCGCTCCTGTCGGGCGCCGATCCCGACGACGTCCTGCGGGCGGTGTCCACCCGGGTCTCCGCCCTGGCCGACGCCGACATGGCCGGCGTGCTCAGCCCGGCGCCCGACGCCCCCGGGACCCTGACGATCGTCGCTGCGGTGGGCCGCGCGGCCCACGACGTCGAGGGCGTCGGGTTGCCGCTGACCGGCACCGAACTGGCGCTCTGCTTCGACGCCGGGGAGGGGCGCTACATCGAGGACATCAGCGCGATGCCCGTGGTGGGCACGCTGGCCGCCGCCGTCGTGGAGCTGACGGCCGGTTTCGGCCCCGCGCTCGCGGTGCCGTTCGGCACCGGCGGCAACCGGGGCATGCTGGTGGCCCTGCGCTCGACGGGGCGACCGCCCTTCCACCCCGACGAACTGGGCCTGCTGGAGGCCTTCGCCGCCCAGGCATCGGTGGTGCTGGAGCTCGCGCACGCCCAGCAGCGCGCCGCCCGCCTCCAGGTGCAGGCCGACCGCGACCGCATCGCCCGCGACCTGCACGACCACGTCGTCCAGCGGATCTTCGCCACGGCGCTGTCCCTGGACCGGATCGGCCGGTCGCTGGAGGACCGGCACCCCGACGTCGCGGCCGGCCTCTCCGCGCGCGTGGACGAGCTGCACGGGACGATCGCGCGCATCCGCACCTCGATCTTCGAGCTGCACCAGGCCGAGGACGCGTCGGCCGCCCGGCTCCGGCAGCGCCTGGTGGACGTCCTCCGGTCGGTCACCGACGGCCACGAGGTGCGCCCGGACCTGCGCATCCGCAGCGAACGCGACGACGTCCCGCCCGACCTGGTGCACGACCTGGTCGCCGTGGTCCGCGAACTGGTGACCAACGTCGTCCGGCACGCGCGCGCCCGCCGGGTCACCGTCGCGGTCGAGATCGCCGACGACACCTGCGTGGTGGTGACCGACGACGGGTGCGGGCTCCCCCCGGTGCTCGTGCGCAGCGGCATGGCCAATTTGGCCGACCGGGCCGAGCGCCGCGGCGGGACGCTGTCGACGACGTCGTCGCCGTGGGGCACCGAGATCCGCTGGACGGCGCCGGTCCCCCGCTGAGCCCGTCCACGCCTCAGCCCTGCCCCCGGTCGCGCAGCTCCGTGGCGAGGATCGCGGCCTGGGTGCGCCGCTCCAGGCCGAGCTTGGCCAGCACGTGGCTGGTGTAGTTCTTCACCGTCTTCTCGGCCAGGCCCATCCGGGCACCGATCTGCCGGTTGGTGAGCCCCTCGCCGATGAGGCCCAGGACGGTGCGCTCCTGGTCGGTGAGCAGCTCCAGCCGGTCGCCGCCGGCGGCGCCGGGCCCACGCGGACGGGACGACGTGGACTGGACCTCCTGGAAGGAGGTCCCGCCGGCCGCCACGGTGCGCACCGCCGAGATGAGCGCCGGCCCGCGGATCTGCTTGAGCAGGAAGCCTGCCGCCCCCGCTTGCACGGCGGAGTCCAGCGCCTCCCGCTCGGCGAAGCTGGTGAGGACCAGGCACCGCAGAGCGGGGATGTGGTCCCGCAGACGGCGGCAGAGCTGCGCGCCGTCCCCGTCGGGCAGGCGCATGTCCACCACGACGACGTCCGGGCGGACGGCGGGCACCCGGGCGAGCGCCTCGGCGACCGATCCGGCCTCGCCCACCACCGTGATGGCCTCGTCGTCCTCCAGGACCTCGGCGACGCCCCGGCGGACCACCTCGTGATCGTCGACCAGGAAGACGCGGACCGGCGGGGCTGGCTGCACCGGCGACACCCCCACTCTCCGTGACGATCGTCACAGAGAGTAGGCCCAGGAGCGGTCGGCCGGAAGTCAGACCGGCATGAGCAGGGCCGCGTAGAGGGTCAGCCCCGGGCCGAAGGCCATCACCACGACCGGGCCGTCGACGTCGGCCATCTCCTCGAGCACGAGCAGCACGGTCGCCGACGAGCAGTTGCCGTGCTCGGCCAGCACCCGGCGGGAGGTCGCCAGCTGCTCCTCCGCCAGGCCCAGCTCGTCACGGACGACGTCGAGGATGCGCGGCCCGCCGGGGTGCACGGCCCATCCGGCGACGTCCTCGGTGCGCAGGCCGGCACCGGTCAGCAGCTCCTCCACGACGCCGCCGACATGTCGGGACAGCACGTCGGGCACCCGGGGTGAGAGCCCCATGCGGAAGCCGAGGTCGGTGACGTCCCAGGTCATGTGGTCGGCGGTCGAAGCGTCGGTGCGCGCCACCATGCCGGCAACCCGCCGACCGCGCGAGGCGCCGGGTTCCAGCACGACCGCCGCGGCGGCGTCGGAGAACAGGGCGTGCGCGACCACCTGCTCCAGGTCCCGCTGGGCCGGCTGGACGTGCAGGCTGGTCAGCTCGCAGCAGAGCAGGACCGCGGGCCGGGACCGGGCGGTGACGAAGTCGCTGACCGCGGCCAGGCCAGGGATCGCGGCGTAGCAGCCCATGTGCCCGACGAGCAGGCGCTGCAGGCCCAGCGGCATGCCGAGGTCGCCGGCCAGCCGGATGTCCAGGCCGGGAGTCGCGTAGCCGGTGCAGGTGGCGACGGCGAACAGCCCGACGTCGCCGGGCGCCAGGCCGGCCGAGTCCAGTGCGCCGGCAACCGCCTGCTTGCCGAGCGGGAGCGCCTCCTGGACGTAGCGCTGCATCCGGGCGCCGGTGCCCCACTGGCTGAGGTCCTCGTCCATCGGGTTGGCCACCGCATGGCGGCGGCGGACCCCCGCGCTCTGGAAGATGCGGTGGGCCGCGCGGACGCCCTCGTAGTGGCCGGCGAAGAAGCCTTCCCACACGGCCTCCTGGTCGAAGGTCGCCGGGAGAGCCGAGCCCACCCCGGTCACGACCGCGCTGGTCACCAGGTCCCCGGGATCGGCGTCATGCCCCGAAGATACGTCGCGCCCAACGGACCCGCCGCCTCATCGTTTGCGGCCGTAGCCGGCGAAGACCACCGCGGTGGAGCGGATCGGCTTCATGCGGACGTCGGGCCGCCGGCCGAGCTTCCAGGCGATCGCCTGCCGCATCGACGGTCGCAGACCGACCAGCTCCAGATCCAGGCCCAGCCGGTCGGCGGCCGCGAGCAGCCGCCGCCGGTCGACGAAGAGCGCCGGGTCGTGGATGCCGGGCGGCGGCCCGCCCGGAAGCCGCTCGGCCACCGTGACCATCAGGAAGCGGCCGATCCGGGTGTCGGCCAGCGCGTCGACGACCAGCGTCCCGCCGGGCTTCAGCAGGCGGGCGCACTCGGCCAGGACGGCGACGTCGTCGGCCACGTGCTCGAGCACCTCGCCGGCGACGACGACGTCCGCGCAGCCGTCGCGCAGCGGAGCGGCCAGCACGGAGCCGCGCACGGGGAGCAGACCGTGGCCCCGGGCGATCCGCAGGCCGGCCTCGCCGAGGTCCACCCCCACGTGCCGGTAGCCCAGCCGCGCCACGTGCGGGGCCATGAGCCCCCCGCCGCAGGCGAGGTCGACCAGCAGGGCACCGGGGTGCGGCGCCGGGGGGATGTGCTCGGCGCGGGAGGCCGCCAGCCAGTGCAGCGCGGCGAACCCGCCGGAGGGCTCCCACCACTGGTCGGCCAGCTCGTCGTACTGCGCCGGGTCGTTGCGCCGGATAGCGGTTCCCATCAGCTCGTGTCAGCCCCCGTCAGGTCTTCTTCAGCGGGTCGTGGCCCCAGTTCTTCAGGGAGTAGCGCCAGGCGGAGGTCTCCAGGTCCGCCTTGCCCGGCTCCTGCGCCAGGTGCCGGGCGACGTAGCCGTGCACCTTGCGCATGTGCGCCAGGTCGTCGTCGGTCAGGTCGCCCTTCCTGGTCCTCAGCAGCTGGACGATCCGCCGCCCCGATTCGTGCCCGGTCGACTCCCCCGATCCCCCGCTCTTCTGGCCCACCGACCGGGACTCCTCGGTGTCCAGCCACGTCTCCAGCTCGGCGGCCGTCATGTTCACCGCCCGGCCGAACTCGGCACGGATCGTGTCGGGGTCCTCGCCGGCCATGCCCACCTCCGCGTGTCGTCGACTCCCCCGCGCGGTACCGCAGGCCGGTGACGGACAAACGGCACGGGGTGGACCGCACGGCGGAGGCGCGCGGCGAGACGAGGGAGCAGGTGCTCGACCGGAACCTCAGCGAGCTGCTGCAGGAGCTCCGGGTCGTGCTGGCCGGCGTGCAGATCCTCTTCGCCTTCCTGCTCGCGCTGGCCTTCACCGCCGACCTCGACGAGCGGGGTCCCTTCGCCGCCACCGTCTACACCGTGACGTTGATGAGCACCGCCTGCGCCACCGTCGTGCTCATCGCGCCGGTCTCCTTCCACCGCACGGTGTTCCGGCGGCGGCGCAAGGAGCAGCTGGTCGACTTCGCCGACCGGGCGCTGCTGGTCGGGCTGGCGCTGCTGCTGGTGAGCATCACCAGCGCCGTGCTGCTCGTGCTGGACGTCGTCCTCGGCCGGTGGGCGGCGGTCGCCGGCAGCGGCGTCGTCGTGCTGCTCGGGCTGGTGAGCTGGTACGCCGTCCCCCTGCGCCGGCGGTGAGGGCAGGAGGCGGTCTGGTACTGCTGGTGTCCCAGCACCCGTCCCCGGAGGTCTCCCGTGTCCGTCACCGTCGTCGGCAGCCTCAACGAGGACGTGCTCGCCGCCGTCGGCCGCCTGCCCGGCCGCGGCGAGACGGTCGTCGGGCGGTCCGCCGTCACGGCACCGGGCGGGAAGGGCGCCAACCAGGCCGCGGCCGCGGGTGAGCTGGGACCGGGCGTGCACATGGTCGGCCGCGTCGGGGAGGACCCGGCCGGCGACCGGCAGCTGGCCGCACTCGCCGGCTGCCGCGTCAACGTCAGCCGGGTGCACCGCACGCCGGGGACGCCGACCGGCTCGGCCACGATCCCGGTCGAGGAGGGCAGCGGGGAGAACCTGATCGTCGTCGTCCCCGGCGCGAACGCCGAGCTGACCCCGGCGGACGCCGACGTCGAGTCGGTGCGCCGGGCCGCGGTGCTGCTGCTGCAGCTCGAGGTGCCGATCGCGACGGTGACGGCGGCGGCCGCCGCCGCGCGCGGCACCGTCGTCCTCACCCCCGCTCCCCCGCAGCCCCTGCCCCCGGAGCTGCTCGAGCACGTGGACGTCCTCGTGCCGAACGAACACGAGCTCGCCCACCTGGCCGGCGCCGGGCCGCGCGAGCGTTCCCCCGCCGAGCTCGTCGACCTGGCTCGCTCGGTGGCGTCGTGCGCCGTCGTCGTCACGCTCGGGGCCCGGGGCGCGCTCGTCGTGCCGCCGGAGGGAGAACCGGTCCTCCAGGCGCCACCGCCGGTGACGACGGTGGACACCACCGGGGCGGGTGACTGCTTCTGCGGCGCGCTGGCCCAGGCGCTCGCGACCGACCCCGACCTGCCGGCCGCGGTCCGGTTCGCGGTGACCGCCGCCGCCCTGTCGACGACCGGTCCCGGCGCCCGCGGGGCGTTGCCGGACGCCGCGGCGGTGCGGGCGCTCCTGTCCCGGGCGCCGGCCGCGACCGACGTCGGCTGAGCCGGTGTTTCCGGCCCCTCGGCCAGGGCACAGCCCGGTCAGCCGACGGATCGAGGAGGACCTGCCATGAC
>CADCTN010000088.1 GCA_902805535.1 uncultured Blastococcus sp.
TCGCGCCGCGCGCCGGGACACCCGCATCCTCGTGGCCGGCGGCGTCGGCGGCTCCGCCGCGCCGACCGCGCCGCCACCCGCAGACGAGCGGGCCGACGTCCCCGTGGCCTTCCGTGCCCTCGTCGCCGCGGTGCCGCTGATGCGCTGGCGGCAGGCGTCGCTGCTCCTGTCCGGTGCCGGTCTGGTGGGGTGGATGATCTACCTGGGGGTGCGGTTCGGCGATCCGGTCGCGTTCGCCACGGTCCAAGGCGCTCCCGGTTGGAACCAGCCCAGCGGTCCACGCACCTGGCTCAAGGTGAACTTCATCGGGACCCTGTACCACGGGCTGTGGGACGTCGCCGTCCTGCTCGTGCCGCAGGCACTGGCCTGCCTGGCGGCGGTGCTGCTGGTGCGCACCGTGTGGCGACGGTTCGGCTGGGGCTACGCCGCCTACACCGTCGTCTCCCTCGCCATCCCGATCATCGGCACCAAGGACTTCATGGGGTCGGGGCGCTACGTCCTCGCCGCCTACCCCGTCCTCGCCGCGGCGGGCTTCCTGCTCGCCGGCGACCGCCGGCCGCGCTGGCTGGCGCCGGTGGTGCTCGCAGTTCTTCTCGTGGGGCTGTGGATCGCCACAGTCGCCTTCGTCCACGGCGTGGAGGTCTCGTGAACCAGTTCGTCAAGGTCGACCTGCTGTCGATCTTCTTCCCGATGTGGAACGAGGAGGACTACGTCGAGCGGGCCGTGCGCGCCGCGGAGGACGAGTGCCAGCGCCTGGTCGACATCGGCGAGATCGCCCGCTACGAGCTGCTGATCGTGGACGACTGCTCCACCGACCGGACGGCGGAGATCGCCGACGCCCTCGCCGAGGCCGACCCGCGCGTCCGGGTCGTGCACCACCCGGTCAACCGGGGGCTCGGGGGGAGCATCAAGACCGGGTTCGCCAACGTCCGCGGTGACGTCGTCCTCTACACCGACGCCGACCTGCCCTTCGAGATGCTGGAGCTCGGCCGGGCGCTGCGGGTGCTGCGGCACTACGAGGCCGACATGGTGAGCGCCTACCGGCTGGACCGCACCGGCGAGGGACCGCGGCGCGCGGTGTACTCGTTCATCTACAACGCCCTGGTGCAGCTGCGGTTCGGCACCCGCGTCCGGGACATCAACTTCGCGTTCAAGCTGGTCCGCCGGCACGTCCTCGACGTCGCCCAGCCGGTCAGCGAGGGCTCCTTCATCGACGCCGAGCTGGTCGTCCGGGCCCAGCGGCTCGGCTTCCACATCGTGCAGATCGGCGTCGACTACTTCCCCCGCTCGCGGGGGGTGTCCACGCTGTCGTCCCCGTCGGTGATCCGCCGGATGCTCTCGGAGATGCGCCAGCTGCGATCGGAACTGGCGGGGCTCGCGCCGATCGCCCGGTGAGCCGTCTGCTGGTGGTCAACGCCGACGACATGGGGCTCACCGCGGGCGTGTGCCGGGCGGTGCGGCGGGCCCACGGCGAGGGCGTCGTGACGTCGACGTCGGTGCTCGCGGTCGGCAGCGCGTTCGAGGAGGCCGCGGCCACCGTCCGGGACGCCGGCGGTCTCGCCCTCGGCGCCCACCTGGCCATCGTGGGGGAGGACCGCCCGCTGCTGTCGGCGGCGGAGGTGCCCACCCTGGTCGACCGGGACGGCCGCTTCCCGCTGTCCTACCGGACCGTCGTCGCCCGCGGGGCGGCCGGCCGGCTGGACCCCGCAGACGTCGCCCGGGAGTTCCGCGTCCAGCTGGAGCGCATCCGCGGGATCGGTGTGCCGGTCACCCACCTCGACACCCACCAGCACACCCACCTGTGGCCCGCCGTGGCCGGGGTCGTCGTCGAGCTGGCCCGGGAGTCCGGCATCGGCGCGGTGCGCCTGCCGGGCAGCGCCCGGAGCGGGCCCCTCGGCACCGGCGTTCGGCTGCTCGCCGGCCGGCTGCGCCGCCGGCTCGGGCGCGACGGGCTGGCCACCACCGACGGCTATGCCGGCCTCGACGAGGCCGGCGGCATGGACGACGCCCGGTTCGCGGCCGCGCTGCAGCGGCTCACCGGCTCTGCGGCGCGCACGGCCGAGGTGAACGTGCACCCGGGCGAGGACGGCGACCCGGACCTGGCCCGGTTCGCCTGGGGCGGCTACCGCTGGGGCGAGGAGCTGGCGATGCTGACCGCGCCGGGCACCCGGGCACTGGTCGAGAGCCAGGGCTGGCGCCTGGGTACGTTCGCCGACGTGGCGGGGACCCGGTGAGCCGACTTCCGGACGCGGCGGGGCGGCAGGCGCTGGACGCCTACCGCGGCGCACCGCGCGGCGACCGGCTGCACGTGTGGGTGCGCTGGCTGAGCTGCCCGTTCCCGCCGATCGCCCAGGTGCTGCCGTCGAGCGGACGGGTCCTCGAGATCGGCTGCGGGCACGGGCTGTTCAGCGCCTACGCCGCGCGCCGGGCGGCCGGCCTGCAGGTCCTGGGCGTCGACATCGACGCGGAGAAGATCGCCGTGGCGGCGGCGTCGGAGCCGGTCGACTCCGGCCGCCTGCGGTTCGCGGTGGGCGAGTCCGGCTCGGTGCCCACCGGCCCGTGGGACGCCGTCGTGCTGGTGGACGTGCTGTACCTGCTCGATCGCGACGCGCAACGGGCGCTGCTGGACTCCTGCGTGGCGGCCCTGGCCCCGGGTGGACTGCTGGTGATCAAGGACATGGCCACCCGGCCCCGGTGGAAGGCCCGCTGGAACGCCGTCCAGGAGTCGCTGTCGGTGCGGGTCCTGGGCATCACCGAGGGATCCCGCGAGTTCACGTTCGTCGATCCGGGGGAGCGGGCCGGCTGGCTCACCGCGAGCGGGCTGCGCGACGTCCGGATGCGCCGGCTGGACCGGAACCGGGTCCACCCCCACCACCTGCTGGTCGGGCAGGCCCCGGCCTAGTCGCGGACGGATGCGGCCGGGTCGCCGACGACGCGGTCCCGGCCCTGGCGCTTGGCCAGGTACAGGTGGGCGTCGGCCCGCCCGAGCACCTCGGTGGGCTCGGAGTCGGTCAGGCCGGGGGCGCAGGCGGCGCCGATGCTGACGGTCACCGGCAGATCGCCGGTCAGCTCGGACCACGGGTGCTCGCGCAGGGTCCGGCGGAGAGCCTCCAACCGCGCCGTCGCCGCCACGGGGTCCAGACCGACCAGGACGAGCAGGAACTCCTCGCCGCCCATCCGTGCGGCGAAGGCGCCGTCGTCCACGGGGCCGACGGCATCGCGGAGCAGGTCGGCGACCTGGCACAGGACGCGGTCGCCGATCTCGTGGGAGCAGGTGTCGTTGACCCGCTTGAAGTGGTCGAGGTCGAGGAGGGCGACCGTGACCGTCCCGGCGCCCCCGGCACCCCGACCCAGCAGCCGGGGCAGCTGGTCGTCCACGTATCGGCGGTTGTAGAGGCCGGTGAGCGGGTCGCGCAGCGACAGCTCGCGGTAACGGCGGGTCTGCCGGCGCGCCTCGTCGGTCTCGTACATCGCCTGCAGCGCGCGGGCCCGGGCGTCACGCTCGGTGGACTGCAGGTCCATCAGCTCGACGCAGTAGAGCTTGTGCTCGGCGTAGGCCGCGGGGAAGTTCCCGCTCGAGGCGTGCAGCTCGGCCTGCTCGCGCCGCGCACGCACGCGGATGGCGGTGAGGCCGAACGCCTCGCACCTGCGCACGCACTCGTCGAGGGTCCGCTGCGCGTCGGCGACGTGCCCGCGACGGCGTCGCACCTCGGTGAGGGTGAGCAGGAAGTCGGCCCCGGCGTCGCCGTCCAGCGAGGCGTCCAGGAGCCCTGCCCGCTCGCCGGGCAGCATCGCGGCCTCCGCCTCGTCGAGGCGACCCAGCTCCATCAGCGCCCGGCCGACGGTGTCCAGCCGGCCCACCGGCATGGCGGCGCCGTGCCGGTGGGTCAGCTCCTGCAGTCTCGTGCACCAGAGCAGTGCCTCCTCGAACGCACCGGCCACCGTCTCGCAGTACGCGCGGTTGTTGAGGACCAGCAGCTGGCGCTCGATGTCGCCCAGCGTCTCGGCGAGGCCGAGGACGTGGTCGTAGCGCTCGCGTGCTGCGACGTCCCCGCTGAGGCCCAGGCAGTCGGCCAGGCGCGCGAGGTGGTCGATCCGGGTCTCGGGCAGGGCGTCGTCGTCGAGCAGCTCGACCGACCGGACGGCGTGCTCGAGGGCGAGCGACAGGTCGCCGAGCTCCTGGAACACCGATGCCAGGACGAAGTGGGTGCGTGCCTGCAGATGGCGCACGCCGTGCTCGGTGGCCCAGCGCTGGATCTCCTGGGCGCGGCGACCGGCCTCGGCCACGTTGCCGCAGCGCCGCAGGAGATCGGCCTGCACCAGGCGGGCGCGCAGGGCGAGGTCGGCGCGGCCGAGCTCCTCGGCCTCGGCCACGGACTGCTCGGCCCGCGCCTCGACGTCGTCCCGGCCGAACCGGGACAGGGTCTCCAGCTCTCCGACCGAGGCCGCCAGCGCCGAGGCGCGACGGTCGCTGCGGACGTCCGTGGTACTGGTCACCCGCCCCACATCGGCACGATGAATGCGCAGCTTGAGGGGCAGTCCAGGGTGATCACCCGCACCGGGGGGAGGGGCGGCCTGCTTGACTGGCGGTCATGCATCTGGGCGTCGACAGCTTCGTCTCAGCGGTGACCGACCCGGCGACCGGTCGCGTGATCGGTCCCGAGGAGCGGATGGAGCACCTGCTGGAGGAGATCGAGCTGGCCGACCGGGTCGGCCTGTACTCCTTCGGCATCGGCGAGCACCACCGCAGCGAGTACTACGACTCCGCGCCGCCGGTGATCCTCGCCGCCGCCGCCGCCCGCACCTCGCGGATCCGGCTGGGCAGTGCCGTCGCGGTGCTGAGCGCCGCGGACCCCGTACGGGTCTTCCAGCAGTTCGCCACGCTCGACCTGATCTCCAAGGGCCGGATCGACCTGGTCGTCGGCCGCGGTTCCTTCACGGAGGCCTTCCCGCTCTTCGGCCTGAGCCTGGCCGACTACGACGAGCTCTTCACCGAGAAGCTCGACCTGCTGCTGCGCATCCGCGGGTCCGAGCACGTGACCTGGTCCGGCCGGCACCGCCCGGCGCTGACCGGGCAGGGCGTCTACCCGCGCCCGCTGCAGGACCCGCTGCCGGTCTGGGTCGGCGTCGGCGGCACCCCGGAGTCCTTCGTCCGGGCCGGGCTGCTCGGGCTGCCCCTCATGGTGGCCATCATCGGCGGCGAGCCCCGCCAGTTCGCACCCCTGATCGACCTCTACCGCCGCGCCGGGGCGCAGGCCGGCCACCCGCCGGAGCAGCTCCAGGTCGGGCTGCACGTTTTCGGTTTCGTGGCGGGGAGCACGCAGGCCGCCGCCGACACCATCTATCCCGGGTGGCACGAGATGTTCACGAAGGTGTCCCGCGAGCGGGGCTTCGCCCCGCCCAGCCGGGCGCAGTTCGACGCGACCAGCGGGCCCGACGGAGCCTTCTTCATGGGCGATCCGGGCACGGTGGCCGAGAAGCTGGTGCGCATCTCCGGCCAGCTGGGCGGGGTGGACCGCATCTCGCTGCAGATGACCAACCCGCGCCTGGCGCACGCCGACCTGCTGCGCGGGATCGAGCTGCTGGGCACCGAGGTCGTCCCGCGGGTCGCCGCAGGCTAGGCGGGGCGGGCTACAACTAGGACCCCGCGAGCAGCGCGCGGACGGCGTCGATCGTGTCGGCCTCGGCCGGGGTCTTGTCCGGGCGGTACCGCAGGACGCGGGCGAAGCGCAGGGCCACCCCGCCGGGGTAGCGGGTGCTGCGCTGGGCGCCGTCCAGGGCGATCTCGACGACCAGCTCCGGCCGCAGCAGCACGCCCCAGTCCGGGCTCTCCCGCGCCAGCTCGGGGAAGGTCCGCGTCTGCCAGTCCAGCAGCTCGTCGGTCATGCCCTTGAAGGTCTTGCCGACCATCACCGGCTCGCCGCCGTCGGGGTCGCGGGCGCCCAGGTGGATGTTCGACAGCTTCCCGGTGCGCCGGCCGTACCCCCACTCGGCGCCGATCACGACGAGGTCCAGCGTGTGCACCGGTTTGACCTTCTGCCATGCCTTGCCGCGACGGCCGGCGGCGTAGGGCGCATCGAGTGCCTTGACCACGACGCCCTCGTGCCGGGCAGTGAGCGCGCGGTCCAGCACGTCGGCGGCCTGCTCGGCGCTGGGGGAGCGGACGCCGGGCATGCGCAGCGGGGCGGCGGCGTCGTCGGCGAGCAGGCCGGCCAGGGCGTCGAGCCGCACGTGCAGCGGCTCGTCGAGGAGGTCGCGGCCGTCGAGGTGCAGCAGGTCGAAGAAGAACGGGCTGAGCAGGATCCCCTCGTCGGACACGTCACTGCCGAACCGGCTCATCGTGTCCTGGAAGGCACGCGGCCGGCCGTCGTCGTCCAGCGCGAGCGTCTCCCCGTCGAGCACCGCGCTGGAGCAGGGCAGGGCCCGCACCAGCTCCAGCAGCTCCGGCACGCCGTCGGTCACCTCGCGCAGGGTGCGGGTCCAGACCCGGACGTCGTCGCCGTCGCGGTGCACCTGGATGCGCGCCCCGTCGAGCTTGAACTCCACCGTCACGTGCGGGCCCAGGTCGGCAAGCGCGGCGTCGAGGGAGGAGCCCGGGCTGGCGAGCATGGGCCGGAGCGGTCGTCCCACCTCCAGCCGCGTGGCGTCCAGGGCCGCGACCCCGCCGGAGAGCGCCGCGGACGCGGTCCCGGGCAGCCGGCCCGACAGCATGAAGGCCCGGCGCACGCTCGACGCGGGCACGTCGGCGGCCAGGGCGACGGCGTCCAGGACGACCCCCTCCAGCGCCCCCTGACGCAGCTCGCCGGCCAGCAGGCGGACGAGGAACTGCTGCTCCTCGGCGGTGGCGGAGGCCAGCAGGGTGGCAAGGGCGGCGTCCCGGCGGGCGGTCGAGCCGGCGCCGGACGTCGTCGCCAGCCCGGTGAGGGCGTCGTCGACCGCGGCGACGGTCAGGGAGGGCTCCGCCGCGGGCGGGCCGCCGAGGCGGGAGAGGGTGCGCCACCCCACGCCCAGCCGGCCCTGGCGGACCTCGCCCGAGAGCCACGCGGTCACCGGACCGACCTCGGCGGCGTCCGCCTCGCGCAGCACCTCGGCGATCGTCGCGGCCTTGGCCGTGCGCGACCGCGTGGCCGCGACGGCGGCCGAGGCGGTGACCACGTCGG